>CAYZJE010000227.1:0-24760 GCA_964478485.1 uncultured Syntrophobacter sp.
ATCGATTAGCATCGGCGAGCTGGATTCCATGCTCGCGGAAATCCATCGCGCCAAGGAAGGGCTGACCCGATTGCAGGAAGATATCGTGGAGATTCGCGTGTTGAAGGAAGTCTTGAGCTCACCGATGCTCAAACCGGCCAATGGCTTTACTACCAGTAATCCTTACGGCCAGACTTCGGTCCGAAGTCCTGCGGTGACTCAGAGCAGCTAACCCAGCCTTTGCTTTTTGCGGGCCTTCAAGTTTTTTCTGAAGTACCACTCGGAAATTGCACCGCCGAGACGCGGAGGGCGCAGAGTTAAGAGTTTTTGAACAAGAAATTCTTCGGACTCTGCGAACTCTGCGCCTCTGTGGTGAATTCTTCTTCACAAGAAAGCCACAATAACCACTTTTGTGTTCTATCAAGAGTCTCGTCTTCAGCCTTGCCGCGGCTGCGCCAGGTGTTGCAGCCGGCTGATCAGCTCGCCAACCAAACCCACTTCGACGGCAACACCATTCTGATACGCGATCGCCTGATTTGAATAGGGCGACACGCGCGCCCCCGGCGAGACGATGCCGACCAGATTGAGCGGATCGGCGGCGGAGAGAATGACCGGTGGTTGGGATATTTTCTGCGCCGCCGGCGTTTCGGCGCGCCGTTGCCCGCGGAGCGAGTCCAGCGCCGCCGGCAGGGCGAACTGTTCCCCGACAAAACCATTGACGAAGCGGCCGCCGCGTATTTCGCCGCGCGCTTCCAAACGCCGATAGATAGCGAGCAGGCTGCGCCATGGCGGCAGGTTGGTCTCCCGCGCCAAGAGCTCACGAAATAATATGCCGTAGCGCTCGAGCAGTTGGCGCGCCCGCCGTTCGACCATCGCCTCGCCTTTGCTTTCTCCGCCGACGTCATGCTGACGCCACAACGACCAGCGACCCACCGGCATGGCACGCTCGGCGCTGCGGCCACCCGATATCACCCGCAAACCGCGCCGTCGCTCGACGCGTTTTTGTTCCGGGGTCAACAGCACGCGCAAACCCGCGATGCCGTCACCGGTGGCTAAGCCGTGGGCGACCAACTGCCAGAGCGCTTCCTCGACTTTCACTTTCAAAAGCCCCGTGCCGCGGGCGATGTCCGTGAGAAACGACGCGCCATGGCGCTCCAGATAACGCGCCACCTCCAGCGCCATCGGCGATAGCGTATCGATTTTCTCGAGGCTCCCCGCCGAGGCTTCTAGGAATGACTCCAACTCGTCACGCAAAAGAAAGGCGATCGGCGCATTGCGCGCCGGCGCCAATAAGCGCCGCGTTTTTTTCCGTTTACCGTGGAGTGGTGCCACCGCTTCTAAACCATTGCTTGCCGTCCGTAAACGGCCCCAGGCGACCACACCGGCCAAACAAAGATGTTCCAGATCGGCCGGATCGTAACGTTCAATGCGCGCCGGCAACACATGTTGTTCCCATGCCGGCGCCGGCAGTTCTAGCCCTTGCAGTTGTTCGATGATTTTTTGAATGCCGTCGCGACCGCGCAGTTGGGTTCCCGGCAGCACATGTTGCCACGCCAGCAAAAAGCCCATGAAGTCGACCGCGGACACCGGCTCGATTTCTTTACGCAGCCGGCCCAGCGTCAGGCGATGGATGCGCGCAAGCAATACCCGTTCGCACCATTCCTCGCCGATGCTGCGCGCCGCTTCACTGGTAAATTGGCCGCGCATGACGACGCCGGCGCTTTCCAGCGCGATCAACGCCGCGCTGGTCTTGCTCGCCGCAATCCCCAAGCGCGCACTCAAGCTATTGACCGTGATCGGTCCACTGACTTCGAGCCAGCCCTGGACGATTATTCTGAGCGCCTCTTCTTCGGTCGCCACCGATTCTTGGAAGCCGAGCGGCAGATCGCTCGGCGGCGTCAGTGAGATTGCTGGAATCGCCTTGCGCACAAGGTCGCTGCGCTCGGCGGCGACATAGGCGCTAACTGCGCCATCAGCGGCTGTCCAAGATGCGATGGCGGCGCGATGACCCTCGATCAATTCGTCGGCGAAACATTTCCAATCCGGTCGCAGCCCCACGGGCAACAAACAAACGCCCAGAAGTAGATCATGCAATTCGTCGGCGCTGCGCACTTGAGACCATGTCTGTTTGCGCACTTCATCGATGGCCGCCGGATCGAGCTGGCCAAATTCGCGCCCCAACCAGGGGTCGACGCGCCGCAGCGACACCGCCCGGGCGCGCCGCTCTTCCAACGGCGCATCATCGAGAAAAGCATAGGGATTGGCGTTGAGAATTTCGTGCGCCATCGGCGACGGCGCCGGCGTATCGATGGCGAGAGTTTCGATGCTGCCGTTGTCGATGCGCGTGAGAATCTCGGTCAAGCCATCGACGTCCATCGCTTCGTGCAAACAATCGCCGATGGTCTCGTTGACCAACGGATGATCGGGCAATTCGATTGGCCCGCTGCGGTTGTCCTGGCACATCACCTGTTCGGGGAACACCGCGGCGAGCAAATCTTCGGCGCGCATGCGCTGCAACGCCACGGGCACTTTCTTGCCACCGCTAAAGCGCGTCAATGCCAACGCGCGAGTTGCGTTCCAGCGCCAGCGGTTGGTAAACATCGGCGAAGCCAACACCGCTTGAGTCAGAGTGCTTTGGACGAGCGCCGGTTTGAGCATGGCGAAAACGTCATTTAATGGGAACGAATGTTGCTCGACCAGTGAAATACAAATGCCGTCGTCGGTGGCCGCGGCTTGCAGCTCGCGGTCGAAGCTAACGCAGAATCTTTTGCGCAGCGCCAGTCCCCAAGCCCGGTTCACCCGGCCGCCCCAAGGCGAATGGAGAATCAACTGCTGTCCGCCAGCTTCGTCGAAGAAGCGCTCGGCGATGATTTTCTCCTGCGACGGCACCGTGCCGAGCACAGAAACGGTATCGGCGACGTAACTGACGATCTGCTCCGCTGCGCCCAGCGGCATGGCGACTTCGCCAACGAGCCACTCTGCCGTAGCCTGTTTGTCGGATAATCGCTCGGCCACGGCGACGCGCAAATCCCCAACCGCCTTGGACAATTCAAAGGTGCGCGCCGGCGCCTCGCCCATCCAAAACGGAATGCTCGGCGGCAGCCCATGGGCGTCTTCGACCCACACTTTGCCCGAAGCAACCCGCCGAATCCGCCAGGAGCGATTGCCCAAGAGGAAAATATCTCCCGCCAAACTCTCGATGGCAAAGTCTTCATGCACGGTGCCGACAAAGGTCTCGCTCGGGAACTCAATCACCTGGTAATCCGCCGTGTCGGGAATCGCGCCGCCGTTGGTAATCGCGGTCAAGCGCGCCCCACGGCGCGGCCGAAGCATGCCGTTGATGCGATCGCGGTGAATATAAGCGCTGCGCCGGCTGCGTCGGGTCTCGACCCCTTCGCTGAGCATCTCTAAGACTTGCTCGAATTCCCCACGGGCGAGATTTTCATAAGGATAAGCGCCGCGCATAAGTTGCCACAAAGCTTCTTCAGTGATTCCCTCTTCTCCACTCTTCTTTGGCCCCCCGATCGTCCTGAGCTTGTCGAAGGATGCGCCCTTTGCGTGTCCGATCGTCCCTTCGACTGACTCAGGGCAGGCTCTGAGCCTGTCGAAGGATGCGGCCATTCGCGAACTCGCTACCGTCGCCACCATCTGCTGCGCCAAAATATCCCGCGGCTGCTTGACCACGGTGAGCTTGTCCAATTCGCCCTGGCGCACGGCGCGGATCGCCGCCACCGATTGCAGCAGATCGTCGCGCGTCAACGGATAGAGAATGCCTTTGGGAATCGCACCTAGCCAATGGCCCGACCGGCCGACACGCTGCAAGAGCACGGCTAAATTGCGCGGCGCGCCGATATGGCAGACGACGTCGACATGGCCGATATCGATGCCGAGCTCCAACGACGCCGTCGCCACGACTACTGGATAGGCGCCCGACTTAAGCTTATCTTCGACCGCCAAGCGGGTTTTACGCGACAAACTGCCGTGATGAGCGCCAACCTTGTCCTCACCCAACCGCTCAGTCAATTGATGTGCCACCCGCTCGACCAGGCGGCGTGTATTGACGAAGATCAGCGTCGTGCGGTGCGCTTTGATCTGCTCGACTAGCTTAGCGTAAACAGCCGCCCAGATATCCTGCCGAATGATCGGCCCCAGTTCGTCGTCGGAAACTTCGATGCTGAGATCCATTTCCCGTTGGTGGCCGACATCGACGATAACGCAGTCCGGCTTGCGGTCCGTGCCGATGCGGCGGTTGCCGACTAATAACCGCGCCACCTCTTCGATCGGTTTTTGCGTCGCGCTTAAGCCGATGCGCTGCATCGGCCCGCCGACCAGAGCATCAAGCCGCTCCAACGATAGGGCTAAATGGGCGCCGCGCTTGTCTTGGGCAACCGCGTGAATCTCGTCGACGATCAAGGTTTCCGCGCTGCGCAGAAATTCACGGCTGCGCGACGCTGTCAGCAGAAGATACAGCGACTCCGGCGTGGTGATGAGAATATGCGGCGGCCGGCGCAGCATCGACTGGCGCTCGCTAGCCGGTGTATCGCCGGAGCGCACCGCGACGCGAATCGTCGGCAGCAAAATCCCCTCGCGTCCGGCGAGTTGATAAATCTCCGCCAACGGCGCTTGGAGATTTTTAGCGATGTCGTTGCCGAGCGCCTTTAACGGCGAAACGTAAACCACACTGGTGCGCTCTTGGAGTGCGCCCGCAAGCGCGCGCTTGATCAACCGGTCAATAGACCAGAGAAACGCCGCCAGCGTCTTACCCGAACCGGTCGGCGCCGCGATCAAGGTAGACTTTCCAGCAGCGATCGAATCCCAGCCTCGCGCCTGCGCCGGCGTGGGACTTTGAAAACGTTCAGCAAACCAGCGCTGGACCAAGGGATGAAATGAAGACAGCAATTTTATTTCCTGTGAAGTGGCGAAAACTAAGCTAGAGCGAAAACGCTAGGGGGTCAAGAGAATTGTCACGCGCACACTCGCCTCGAATGATGGCGCGACGATATTGCGCCGCTGTGATCGGACGCGTTGGGTTACGCTGCGCTAACCCGACCTACAGGCTAGGGTTCCCGCGAATTTCCCGACTAGTTCTTTGGCGGGTCCTCTGGATTCAAAACCGCGTGGCCTTCCAAGGCGGCAATTTCCAAAAGCCGGCGATCTGAACATACGAAAATTAACGACGCGTCGGTCAGCGCGATCGAGCAGGCGCCTAAATGCAGTGCGTCTAGCGAGCGAAGTGACTTCACCTTGCCGTACTTCCGCAGCAACTCTTTGGCCTTTTGACTCACAGTCGCGCTCAACGGCGTCACGACGAACCGGTGCTTGCAGTCGTCGTCGAAATTCTTGCAAACCTCCTCGAACGCCTCGTTGGTGATCTCACCGGTACGCAGTTTACGCGCCACGGTGGAATACAGCTCGACCGCGGCCAGCTCCGAAATAATCAGTGAATTATCCGTTTGCGTGAACAGCGCCTCGACCTGATCCGTCCCCGCTTCTCGATGATAGAGTTTGACCAGCGCCGAGGTATCGAGATAGTACCGCGTGCTCACAGGCGATCGTCGCGTTCAGCAAGTAGACTTTGCGCCCAGTTGGTCTTTGACGACGCGACGAGCCCACGGGTGCGCTCATGGCTGGTGTTAGGCGAACCGGCGCGTGTCTTTTCGGCGGTTCGAAACTCCTCGCGCACGACCGTGATCAATTCCAGCACTCTAGGTAGCGCCTCGGGCGGCATGCCGCGAACGGTTTGCAGGATTTCGTCTTCGTATGGCCGAGCCTTAGACATTGTGCAGTCTCCTCCGGGTCGCCAGGTTTACTGGTCACCCTACAACATTCGGTCTAAGCTCGCTACGGTAGGTTGCAAAGATTTCGCACGGATAACCATGCAGGATTGCTAGCCACAATACTGTTCACTTTACGATTTTGATATGATTCTCGACCACGATCCTTTTTGTGCGCGACCGGTTACGCGGTCGGAGTGGATAATTGCTCATCTTGCGCTTGACTCCTCTGGGATTGCAGCGCGTTCGGCTCGATGTCACCCGTTCCTCAAGAATCTCCAACAGAACCCGTTCATGAAAGGCTTTCCTGTCCTGAGAGGGGAAGGGAGGCGAACCTTGCGATTTTCCTTCGTACCACACGCACAGCGTGCAGAAAAGAGAGTCGATCCGGATCTTCATCTGCTCTCAGGGCCGCCTCATGCATCAGCCCGCGAATGGCGAAGTGGGCCATCATTAAGCCGTAGAACTCCTGCCTCACCAAATCCGGAGTCTTGCTACGCAATACAATTCTGGAGCCGCGCAAATGGGTTTTGAGTTCGTCCAAAGCCGTCTCGATCTCCCAGCGTTCATGATAGAGCGCAGCCAACTCGGTAGCCGTGGCAGCTTCGTGATCCATAATCGTAGTCAGCAATCGGTAGATCGGCTCGGCACCCTGGACTCCCTCCAGTCTATATTCAATGACTCGAACGACAACCCCGTTTCTGCCGTGACGGTGGTCTTTCGGCGATCGATAGACTCTGCTCAGGTAAGAGCACAAGCCGGCGGAAAAAACCCAGGTCGATTTTTGCGACGGTGTTTTTATCACCGAGCCAGACAGCGGCAAGAAGACCCTGACGCAGTTTTTCTTGGGCGTCCTGCCGTTTAGTTCGTACACCTTCGGGGAATTCGTTCTCGATCAGAAACTGCCCACCTTCATCGGCGTCCAACAGCGCATGTTCGCTTACTTTGGCGGGGTCACCCCGTACCTGGTGGTGGACAATCTCAAGAGCGGGGTACACAAGGCCGATCTGTACGATCCCGACGTTAATCCGACCTATTGTGACTTTGCCAACCACATGGGCTTTGCGGTCTTGCCGGCCCGGCCCTACAAACCCAGAGACAAGGGCTCGGGGGAATGTCACATCGGAGTTCTCCAAAGAGATTTCTTTCAGGAAGTGCGTAACCGGGTCTTCTATAGTCTCGAAGAACTCAACGAAGCCTTGCGCCATTACCTCGAGCGGTTAAACCACCAGGTGATGAAAGACTACGGGGTGAGCCGAGCCCAGCGCTTGGAGGAGGAGAAAAAGCAGTTAAAAGCTCTGCCCAATTCCCCCTTCGAGTTAAGTGAGTGGCGGCGCGCCAAAGTCCATCCCGATTGTCATGTCGAGGTGGAGAAAAACTTCTATTCGGTTCCCTTTGTCTATGTCGGTCAACAAGTCCGAGTCCGGCTCACCGAAAAGATGGTGGAAGTCTTTAGTGAGGACAGCCAGTCCCTTTCGGCCCACAGCCGACTGACCGGCATCGGCAAGTTCTCCACCTATGACTCCCATTATCCTGAGCAAAAACTCAGCGTGGCGCGCTTCGAGGTCCATCACGCCAAAGCGCAGGCCCAAAAGCTTGGCCCCAACGTCGAGCAGTTGGTAGAAAAACTGCTCTTAACCGACTATCCGCTGCGTCACTTGCGCCGGGTGCAGGGCATCCTGCGCTTGGCCAAGCGCCATCCGATCACGGCCCAGGCGCTAGAGCATGCCTGCCAGCGGGCGCTGAGCTTTAACAAGACCCGGCTTAGCTACATCAAAGACTGCGCGCTTTTCTTTGTGACTCACGGCCAAAGACCCACACTGCTCACTCCCACCAGAGAGCAGGGCGCCATGCATCTGCACCACCAGCTTGCGTTGGCGCCCTGCGTGGAGTCTGACAACGTCATCAGCCAGAGCGATGAGGAGGAGATTTTATGAAAACCAGCTCTTTTTATTCCAAAAGGTGGAAAGGCGGAAAAAACCACCGCCGCATTTGCCCTATAAACGACGCGCCGGCTTCGACCCTTACTCTAGCTACCCCCAAAAACCATCTTTCTCCGAGGAGGTCTCCGCGTCATGATGCTTGATCAAGTGAAAAACCTCTCACACCAGATGCGCCTGTTCGGCATCCACCAAGCCTGCGAGCGAAGAGCCGCCGAGGCTTTGGCTCAACAACTCCATCCTCTGGAGTTCCTGCGACTCGTTCTGGAAGAGGAACTGTTATCTCGTAAAGACCGCACCGCCAAGGCACTGACCACCAAGGCGCGCTTTCGTTTCCGCGCCGATCTGGAAGATTTAGACTTAACCTTCCACAAGGATCTGACCAAGGCCAAGATCAAAGAGCTCTCGGAACTGAGCTTCCTGCATAATCTTGAGAATCTTTTGATCCTGGGTAAAACCGGCTTGGGTAAAACTCATCTCGCCATCGCTCTGGGTAAACGGCTGTGCCAGGAAGGCCATCCCACTCAGTTCTTGGCGGTCAACTTTCTGTTCGAAGAGATCCAGGCCGCCAAGGCTGCCGGCCGTTATCTGAACTACGTGCGCAGTCTGATCAAAGCCAAGGTTTTGATCCTTGATGACCTGGGGCTGAGAAACTACACCCACGAGGAGGCGACTTCCCTCATCGACATCCTCGAAGAGCGCTACCACAAAGCCCCGCTCATCGTCACTTCTCAGGTCGAGCCCCAGGGTTGGCTCAAACTGTTTGAAGACCCAGTGATCGGTGAAGCCATTGTAGACCGGCTGATCCACCCCTGTCAAAAAATCACTTTGAAAGGAGAGAAATCCTATCGAGAAAAACTCTCGGAGAAAAAGCCCAGCTTGAAAAACTAGGCAGCCTTATGTAAACAAAGACCCAAAGCGCTTCGTCGCTTCGCTCCGCCCGATTCAGTGGTCCCCTTCGTTGATATCGGGTGGGTCCCTAAAGTGAAATCGAACATCTTTCCTCGCCCAGAAAATCCTCGCATAGTTTCATGATCCATTTTTTTCCGTCCTCTTCATAAACGGCAGCAAAGTTTTACGGTCGAATCAGCCGCAACCGGCCCGGATGTTCTCATGTAGTGCCATTGCGAAATTGGCAAAACATGCAGAGATAAACTATGTTCGGCTATGCCTAGCAGTGAATTGGCAAGGATCAAGAGATTGATCCTACTCGGGCAATATCGCTTCACGCGCAAGGCGGAGCTTGAACGGTTGTGAGATGGGTTGTTGCAGACTGACGTACTGGAGGCGATCATCAGCGCGCCCGGCATAAAAAAGCTTCTGCGTTCGACCAGTGCGTTCCGGGTGGGCCGCCGAGAAACACTCTATGTTATAGAAGGGTTTACCTTTGACGGATTGTCGATCTATACTAAAGGTGTAATCAGGAAAGAATTCGGAGTAGAGACGCTGTATATTCTAGTTTCAGCAAAACGGTCGACATGAAAGCAATAAAACTAAAGAGCTGTCCGAACTGTGGCAGCCGCAGCATCGCACGCGTGCGGAAATCTTTTCGGGCAAAGGTGAAGGGCCGTCTGATCATGGTTCCCGACGTGGAGCGCGAAATCTGCCCAGACTGTAGAGCGGAATACTTCGACCGCGAGGCTAACATCGCGATCGATGTCTATTGCTTCGGAAAAAACCGGCGGCGCGCATAGAGATCCGATTGAGCTAAGTGTAAATAGCAGCGGGCGGATTATTTAGTTGGCGGCGCGGATGCCTTTGCCTCAGCACCGACCTTAAAGCCGCGCTTTTTTAACTCGGCGACGATGCGCTGGGCGCCGGGGTTGCCTTCGGCGGCGAGCTTGGCTGTGTCGGCGGTGATGGCGTCGATTTGCGCTCTGACCTTGGTCGATTCTTGCAGCGCGGTCTCCTGGTTAGCTTTGAGCTGCGTCAAGTGATTCCGTTCGCGCACTAGCTGAACGGTTTGGAACACCATCCAGGCGCACCACGAAAATACCACCAGCGTGAGCGCCAAGTTGCCGTTCGGCGCGTGTGCGGTTTCGGCGCGGCCCTCCGCTTCAGGACCTGCTTCCATCGACGCTTATTTTCCCTTCGGCGCGCTAGTCGCCGGCCCTGGGTTCACCGATACCGTGATCCCGTGATTGGCGAGCAATTGTTTGAGCTGCTCGTCTTCGGTTCGCACCGCCAGGTTGGCCAATGCGCTGATCACTTCGCGCGCCGGACCCTGCATTTGAATGCTGCGCATGATCACCTGTTGGCGCTCGGCGACAATGCGCTGCAGCGACTGATTACCGACCAGCAGAAACATATTCACGAACACGAGTATTAGCGTGAGAAAGCCGATAACGTTGAGTCCACGTTGGCTAATCATATTATTTTTTCGAACGGCCGGTCATTTCGCCGCCTTGGTCGTCGGCTTACTCGGCGCGCTACTCTGCGGGGCAAACCCCACGCCCTGTCGCTCCAGCCCTTCCATCACCATCTTGGCGCCCTGATGACCTTGGCTGGCGAGATCGCTGGTCTTGGTGACCAAGAGTTTGAACTGCGCTTGCACCTTTTGCCCTTCTTGGAGCGAGCCGTCCTGATTGCTTTTGACGAACCCCAAATTGCTGCGTTCGCTCAGCAGCGACAGCGTCTGAAAGCTGAAGTAGAGCAATAAAGCGACCAGCGTGATGATCAACGGCAGGTTCGAAGCCGGCTTGGCAACTTTGGACCGCTCCTCTGCATCGGTTATTTCGCTATCGTCACTCATGGCGCCTCATTTCTTAGCCGGCACCGGCTCCGCCGCACCCGGCAGATTGATCCCGCCCGCCGCCAAAAGCTTTTTTAGTGCCTCATCGTTGGTCTTGAGCGCGAGACTTGCCAGCACGTTGATCAATTGCCGGTTGAGGCTTTCCAACTGAAGGGTTTGCGAGATCGCTTGCTGGCGCTCGCCGACCTCGGTTTGGATCGACTGGTTGCCCAGCGCGACAAAAATATTGACTACCACCAAGAGCAGCACTAAAGAGGACAGTATCGTCAGCATCAGCTTGCTTTTGTTTTTCATCAAGCGCACTCCACCAATTTTAGTTTGTTGGCTCTGCAGGTTCGCCTGTGAAGCCAAGAGGGCGAGTTTCAAACTCGCCCCTACAATTCGGAATTTTCTTTGCGCCCTTTGCGTTCCGATCGCCCTGAGCCGGTCGAAGGGTGCGGTAAATTAATCCGAACTCAACCTAGCGTATCAGGTTGCCGAGCCGCTCCCAGCGCACCCAGCGATCATTGCCATCCCACGACCAATAGATCAAGAACGCCTTGCCGCGCACCGCGTTGAGATTGACGTATCCCCAAAATCGGCTGTCGTAGCTGCGGTCCCGGTTGTCGCCCATGACAAAGATATGGTTTTCCGGAACGGTCTTGGGACCGAATTCGTCGCCGCTGCCGGCGCCACCGGCTTGCGAATCGTAGCCCGCAAAGTGCGCGTGCGGATCGTCCGCCGGCTTGCCGTTGATAAAAACCTTCTTGGCGCGCACCTCGACCGTATCGCCCGCCACCGCGACGACCCGTTTGATAAAATCTTTTGAATCGTCTTCGGGAAAAATGAAGACCACCACATCGCCACGATCCGGCTTGGCATAATCGACCAGATACTTTTCCAGGAACGGCATGCGCACGCCGTAGGATAGCTTGTTAACTAAAATATGGTCGCCGATCTGCAAGGTCGGAATCATCGAACCGGAGGGAATCTTGAACGCCTGGACGATAAACGTCCGGATAAACAGCGCCAAGATCAGCGCCATGATGATCGCTTCCGCGTACTCGCGGAAGGTCGACTTGGTCTTCACAGTTGCCGGACTGTCCATTACGCTGGGCTCTTTCACCTTATTCACCTTTTTCGCCGCTGTTGGCAATACCTAGGACGCTGAAACAGCCGATCGAATTTGCTCACCACGAAGGGTTCGGATAATTAGGAAGGGCGGGTTTCAAACCCGCCCCTACGAAAACTTCGTGCTCGTAGTCTATGGTGAGCGCCGTCGAACCATGTCCTTCGTGGTGACTCCTCTTCCACACTAAATCCACAAGATCCCACTTTATAGCGCTAAACTTTTAGCGCTGCCAGGAAGGCCTCTTGCGGGATTTCCACCTTGCCCACCTGCTTCATCCGTTTCTTACCTTCTTTTTGCCGTTCCAACAACTTGCGCTTGCGCGTAATGTCGCCGCCGTAACACTTGGCGATAACGTCCTTGCGCAATGCCTTCACCGATTCGCGCGAAATAATCCGGCTACCGATCGCCGCCTGGATGACGACTTCGAACATCTGGCGCGGAATCAGCCCGCGCATCTTATGGACCAGGTCGCGGCCGCGGTAATAGGCGTTTTCCCGGTGCACGATCATCGACATGGCATCGACGACATCGCCGTTGATGCGCACGTCAAGCTTCACCAGATCCGCTTCCCGGTAGCCCACCGCTTCGTAGTCCATCGACGCGTAGCCGCGACTGACGGATTTAAGCTTATCATAAAAATCGGCGACGATCTCATTGAGCGGCAATTCGTAGATCAGCTGGGCGCGCTTCGGCCCGAGATATTTGATTTCTTTCTGCATGCCGCGCTTTTCCTGGCAAAGGGTTAATACCGCGCCAAGATATTCTTGCGGCAGGTGCAAAGTCGCTTGGATCACCGGCTCTTCGATCCGTTCGATGTCGCCTTCGTTGGGAAGCTTGACGGGATTGTCGATCACCAGGGTCTCGCCGGTAACGGTGATGACCCGGTAAATAACCGTCGCCGCGGTGGTGATTAAAGTGAGCGAAAACTCCCGCTCAAGCCGCTCGCGGATGATGTCGAGGTGTAGCAGGCCCAAAAAGCCGCAGCGAAAACCGAAGCCCAACGCCTGGGAAGTCTCCGGCTCGAAAGTAAACGATGAATCGTTGAGCCGGAGTTTTTCCAGCGCTTCGCGGAGCGCCTGATATTGGCCCGAATCGGTGGGATAAAGCCCGCTAAACACCATCGGCTTCATCGGCTTAAATCCGGGTAGCGGCTCGCTCGCCGGCCGCTCGTCGGTAGTGATCGTGTCGCCGATGCTGGTGTCGGCGACTTCTTTGATTCCCGCCATCATGAAGCCGACTTCGCCGGCGCGTAATTCCGCAACCTCCGTCGGCACCGGCAAGTTGACGCCGAGACGCAGCACTTCGAACACCAGCGCGCTCGACATCATGCGAATCTTGGTGCCTTTTTGCATCGTGCCGTCGAACAAACGCATCATCACCACGGCGCCGTGATAGGGATCGAACCAGCTGTCGATGATCAGCGCGCGCAGCGGGCCGGCGGGATCGCCTTTCGGCGCTGGAAAATGCTCGATCACGCCTTCGAGAATCTCCTCGGTGCCAATCCCCTCTTTCGCGCTGGCAGGAATCGCATACGATGCATCGATACCGATGACCTCTTCGATCTCGGCTCTGACCCGTTCCGGCTCCGCGCTCGGCAGATCGATTTTATTAATCACCGGCAAAATTTCTAAGTTGTGATCCAAGGCCATGTGCACGTTGGCGACGGTCTGCGCCTCGACGCCTTGGGCGGCATCGACGACTAACAAAGCGCCTTCGCAGGCGGCCAGGCTGCGCGATACTTCGTAGGTGAAATCGACGTGCCCCGGCGTGTCGATCAGATTGAGTTTGTACTCTTTGCCGTTCTTGGCCTTGTAGCGCAAACAAACCGGGCTGGCTTTGATGGTGATGCCGCGTTCCCGTTCCAACTCCATACTGTCAAGAATCTGGTCGGTCTTTTCCCGCGCGCTCACCGCACCGGTGAACTCGAGCAAGCGGTCCGCCAGGGTGGACTTACCATGATCGATGTGGGCGATAATCGAGAAATTTCTGATGTGATCCAAAATCATCGGCGCACGGTGTTGCTCAATTTAATTCGCGAGCGGGGTTTGAACCCCCACTGCCTATTAAAATTTGGCAAAGGGGATGCTCGCCCGCTTTGGCAACCCCTTGTGCCCGCCTCAAGAGGCGGGGTTTACTTAGAAGCAAAATAGTCCGCCGTGCGCCCGAGTCCGTCAGCCAGGTCAACCTGCGGCCGCCAGCCTAACACTACGCCGGCATGCCGGTTATCCAAACAGCTGCGGCGCTGTTCGCCCGGTTTCGCCGATCCATGGCGCGCCGTCACTTGGCTGCCGAGCGCTTGGCAAAGCTGTTGGAAAATCGCCACCACGTCGGTTTCCACGCCGGTACCGATATTGATCGGTCCGATGTAAGCCGATTCCAGGGCGGCGACGTTGGCCGCGACCACGTCGCCGACATAAACGTAGTCGCGAGTTTGTTTGCCGTCGCCGTTGATCAGCGGCGTCTTACCGGAACAGAGCAGCGAGAGAAATATCGCCACCACCCCGGCTTCGCCGTGGGCCGATTGGCGTGGGCCATAAACGTTGGCGTAACGGAGCGCGATATACGGCAAGCCATAGGCTTGACGATAGTAGGAAAGATAGAGCTCACCGGTCCGCTTGCTGACGCCGTAGGGGCTCGCCGGTTGAGTAGCATGGCTCTCGGGCGCTGGAAAGACCTCCTGCTCGCCATAGACGGCGCCGCCGGAGGAAGCGAAGATAACTTTTTTCACCCCGGCGTTCTTACAGCCTTCGAGCAAATTGACAAAGCCGATAATATTGACCCGGGCATCGAAAGCCGGGTCCGCCACCGAATGGCGCACGTCCATTTGGGCGGCGTGATGGCTCAAAACGTCGGGCTTGATCTGCTCGATCAGTTGGGCGGCTTTGGCATCGGCGATATCGATGGTATGCAAGGTCGCCTTGGCGTTGAGATTGGCTTTTTGGCCAGTGGAGAAATCGTCGAGGATATGCACCTCGTGACCGCGCTCCAAATAGGCATCGACGATATGAGAGGCGATAAAACCAGCCCCGCCGGTGACGACGATTTTCATCCTGCGCGCTCCTTCAATTTACTGCGGAAATAGTCGATGGTTTTGAGCAATCCTTCTTCGAGCATGACCTTGGGCTCCCAGCCGAGAATCGCTTTCGCCTTGCTAATATCCGGCTGGCGCACCTGCGGGTCGTCTTCCGGCAGCGGCTTGTAAGCGATCGTGCTCTTCGATCCGGTGAGATAGATGATTTTCTTGGCGAACTCCAGCACGGTCATCTCGTGGGGATTGCCGATATTCACCGGCAGGTGATGATCCACCTTGAGCAACAGATTGAGCCCGGCGATCAGATCGTCGACATATTGGAAGCTGCGCGTCTGTTGTCCTTGGCCGTAAACCGTCAACGGCTCGCCTTTGAGCGCTTGCATGATGAAGTTGGGCACCACCCGGCCGTCGCGCAGCCGCATGCGCGGACCATAGGTATTGAAAACGCGAACGATGCGGGTGTTCAAGCCATGGTAACGATGGTACGCCATGGTCATCGCCTCGGCGAAGCGTTTCGCTTCGTCGTAAACGCCGCGCGGGCCGATCGGGTTGACATTGCCCCAATACTCTTCGTTTTGCGGCCGCACCAGCGGATCGCCGTAGACTTCGGAAGTCGACGCCAGCAGGTACACTGCGTTTTTGGACTTTGCCAGGCCGAGTGTATTGTGGGTTCCCAAAGCACCCACTTTGAGCGTCGGAATCGGCAGTTCCAGGTAATCCACTGGGCTGGCCGGCGAAGCGAAATGGAGAATATAGTCGAGCGGTTCCTGGACTTCGATGTAACGGCTGATGTTGTGATCGATAAAACGAAAACGCGTGTTCTTGAGAAACGGCTCGATATTGTTTTTCGCCCCGGTGGAGTAGTTATCCATACACAGGACCTCGTGGCCCTGGTTGAGAAAGCTCTCGCACAAATGGGAGCCGATAAAACCCGCCCCGCCGGTGATGAGATATCTAGCCATGTTTCCGTCCTATTGAATAGTAGTTAAAACCGAGTTTATGCAATTCCGCCGGATCGTAAATATTCCGGCCATCGAAGATTACCGGCTCTTTGAGCAAATCTTTAACGCGCTGAAAATCGGGCCGGCGAAACTCGTTCCACTCGGTGAGAATCAGCAATGCCGAGGCGCCGTCAAGGGCGTCGTAATTTCGCTGCGCATAGAGAATCCGCTCACCGAACAACTTGCGTGCTTCGTCCGTCGCCTCGGGATCGAAAGCCTTAACTTGGGCGCCGGCTGCGAGCAATCTTTCGATCACCGTGATCGCCGGGGCGTCGCGCATGTCATCGGTGCGCGGCTTAAAGGCGAGGCCCCAAATGGCGAAAACATGGCCGGTCAAGTTTGCCCCGAAGCGCTCGATCACGCTTTCGGCCAACACAGCCTTCTGGCGCTCGTTTACCTGCTCGACCGCTTTGAGCAACACCATTTCAGGCTTGGCGTCGTCGCCCATGCTGATCATCGCGCGCACATCTTTGGGAAAACAAGAACCGCCGTAGCCGACGCCGGGAAAAATGAAGTGCGGGCCGATGCGCCGGTCCAAACTAATCGCCCGGCGCACCGCGCCAATATCGGCGTCCAAACCTTCGCATAGCCGGGCCACTTCGTTGATAAATGAAATCTTGGTGGCCAACATCGCGTTGGCGGCGTACTTGCTCATCTCGGCGCTGCGGCTGTCCATGGTTAGGATCGGGTTGCCGGTGCGTAGGAATGGTTCGTAGAGCTCCTTGACCGCATCGATCGCTTGAGGGTTGTCACCGCCCAACACCACCCGGTCGGGCTTCATGAAGTCCTCGACCGCCGCGCCTTCTTTCATAAATTCGGGATTGGATACCACCGCGAAGGGGTGCGCGGTCTCCTCGCTAATCCATCCTTTAAGCCGATCGGCAGTGCCGACCGGCACGGTGCTTTTGGCCACGATAATCTTAAAGCCATCCATCGCCTTGGCGATGTCCTTGGCAGTGGCCCGGACGAATTCCAAATTGGCATTTCCCGAGGGACCTTGTGGCGTGCCTACGGCGATGAAGATGATTTCCGAAGCGCGCACGGCCGAGGCCAAATCCAGGGTGAACGTCAAGCGCTGTTCGGCGGCATTGCGCCGCACCATCTCTTCCAGTCCCGGTTCATAGATCGGCACCTTGCCCTGATTGAGCATGTCGATCTTGCGCGCGTCGATGTCGACGCAGATAACATCGTTGCCGCTTTCGGCAAAGCAGGTCCCGGCCACTAAGCCAACGTATCCCGTCCCGACAACCGCGAGCTTCATGTCGTTTTGCCACCTTCCAAGATTTCGCCGACCACATAGACGGGCCGGTTCTGCGACTCATGATATGTGCGTGCGAGCATCTCGCCGAGTAATCCCATGGTGATGAACTGAATGCCGATGAAAATAAGTAATATCGATAACAACAATAACGGCCGGCCGCCGATGTCCATGTCGTAGACAAATTTCTGCACGGTTAGATACAGGGCGAAGGTGAAACCGGCCAATCCGCAGAGCGCGCCAATCGGACCGAACACATGGGCCGGCCGGGTCGAATAGCTGATCAAAAATTTAACGGTTAGCAAGTCGAGCACCACTCTTAAAGTTCGGGTGATGCCGTACTTCGAGGCGCCGCGCAGGCGCGGCCGATGATTGACCTTGAGCTCGGCGATCTGTGCGCCCCGCTCGTAAGCGATCGCCGGAATGAAGCGGTGCATTTCACCGTATAATCTCAAACTCTTGGCTAAATCCTTGCGCATGGCCTTGAGCGTACAGCCGTAGTCGTGCAGTTTCACTTGGGTGGTCCAGGAGATCAAGCGATTGGCGATCATCGATGGCATACGCCGGTTGAAGAACGCATCCTTTCGGTTATGACGCCAGCCGGCCACCAGATCGTTGCCCTCGGCGATTTTTCTCAAGAGCAGGGGGATATCCGCCGGATCGTTTTGGGCATCGCCGTCCATGAGCACAATAATCTCGCCATCGGCATGATCCAATCCCGCCGCCAGCGCCGCGGTCTGACCAAAATTCCGTTTGAGCCGAACGATTTTTAATCGTTCCGATTGTTGAAAAAGATTTCGCAAAGCGGCGAAAGTACCATCCTTGCTGCCGTCATCTACAATGACGATCTCATAGCTATTTTGCGACGGCGCCAACACTCGGTCGATCTCGTGGACTAACGACGCGATGCATTCTTCCTCATTGAAGACCGGAATGACGATCGACAACTCCATCGGATCAGGTATGAAAATCGGTCAACTGGACAAAGCGCCGATAGCGCTCTTCGATCTCTGGCAGAGATACCGAGGCGAGCCGCTTAACGCCAAAATCCTCGACGGTAAAAGAGGCGACCACCGAGCCGTAGACGATGGCGCGGCGCAATCCGCCGTCGCTGCCATCACCGGTGCGGGCCAAATGGCCCATCAGCCCGCCCGCGAAAGAATCGCCCGCGCCGGTCGGATCGAAGACTTCTTCCAACGGATAGGCCGGCGTGGCGAAAATCGAAGAGTCGGAAAATTGCAACACGCCGTATTCGCCCCGTTTGATCAGCACCATCTTGGGTCCCATGCGGAGAATCGCCCGCGCCGCCTTGACGATATTATCGTAGCCGCTGAGCTGGCGCGCCTCCGAGTCGTTGACGACGAGGATTTCGATGCGCCTGAGCACTTTCTTCAACTCTTCTTGGCTTTCGCGAATCCAGTGGTCCATGGTGTCGCAGACCACCAGTTTCAAACTGCGAATCTGATTGAGCACTTCCGTCTGCATCAGCGGATCGATATTGCCGAGGAAGACATATTGCGCGTCGCGGTAATTATCCGGCAGTTCCGGCACAAAGCCGGCGAGGACGTTTAAATTCAGTTCGATGGTGTCGCGCTGGTTGATATCCTCATGATAACGACCGCGCCAGTGAAAGGTATCACCCTGCTCGCGCTTGATCCCATCAATATCAATCTTGCGCGCGGTGAAAAGGTCGAGATAGTCCTGGGGAAAATCCTTGCCGACCACGCCGACGATGCGCACCGGAGCGAAGAAGCTGGCGCCGAGAGCGAAGTAAGAAGCCGAGCCGCCCAGGATCCGTTCCGCAGAACCAAAGGGGGTTTCAATCGAATCAAAGGCAACCGTGCCGACAACCAATACACTCATAGATATTTTCCGATGATGGGCCGCAAATCGGCCCGGACTTTCCTTGGGATACGCGATTTTTCCGTAATAATAGCATCCTTTAGCGCCGAGGCACAGCGACAAGTGCGGGGTTCGCCGAGGGAGACCACCGCCCGTCGAATGGTTTTTTGCGCCAATTCGACGTTTTGCTTGAGCACCGCCAACACCTGTTCAATTTCAACGGCACCGGCCTGTTCGTTCCAGCAGTCGTAGTCCGTAGCCAACGCCAAGGTAACGAAACAGATCTCCGCCTCGCGCGCCAATTTGGCTTCTTGCAAATTGGTCATGCCGATCACCTGGGCGCCCCAACTCCGGTACAGGTGCGATTCGGCGCGGGTCGAGAACTGCGGCCCTTCCATGCATAGATAGGTTCCGCCGAAGTGCACCTGGGCGCCTTCCGCCGCCGCCGCTTCGGCCAGCGTGTGCGAAAGCTCCAGGCAGAACGGATCGGCGAAACTCACATGAGCCACCAGGCCTTTGCCAAAAAAAGTGCTGGGCCGCTGACTGGTGCGATCGATGAACTGGTCGGGCACGATTATATGGCCCGGGGCGATTTCCGCGCTGAGACTACCCACCGCGCTGACCGAGATAATCCGCTCCACGCCCAACTTTTTCATGGCGAATATATTAGCGCGGGAATTCACTTCGGTGGGCAGCCAGCGGTGGCCGACTCCATGGCGCGGTAAAAAAACCATTTCCACTGCGCCAATTTTTCCCCTCACAAACTTATCGGAAGGCTTGCCAAAGGGTGTCTTGACCTCGACTCGCCGAACTCCTTCGAGTCCGGCCATCTGATACAGCCCGCTCCCGCCAATGACGCCGATAATTTGCTTGCTCATGATTATTTAACAGACCTCACGCTGTGCCGATGACTCCCGCCTGCGCCCTTCCGCTTGTCCCTGAAGTTGCCCGCAGGCCGCGGCGATATCGTCGCCCCGTGGCCTGCGCACGTTGACCTGAATATGGTGATCGAAGAGCACTTGTTGGAACCGTTTGACGTCTTCATCCGCGGGCCGCTCGAACTCGCTTTCAGGATGGGGATTGAATGGAATCACGTTTACTTTACTCGGCACGCCCCGGAGCAGGCGGCAGAGCGCGGTCGCGTCCGCCGCCGAGTCGTTCACGCCGCTGAGCAAAACGTATTCGAAAGTAATTCGTTTGCGCCGGGGCAGCGGCAAGTTTCGGCAGCAGTCCATCAGCTGCTGAAGAGAATACTTTCGATTCACCGGCATCAAGCGGCCGCGCAACTCCTCGCTGGCAGCGTGTAGCGAGATCGCCAGGCTGACGTTGGTTTCGGCCATGAGCTTTTCGATTTGCGGAATCAGACCGACGCTCGACAGCGTGACCCGGCGCGGCGCGATTCCCAAGCCCCAACTGCCGTCGGTCATGATCTCGATAGCGCGCAAAGTGTTGGCATAATTGGCAAGCGGTTCGCCCATCCCCATCAGCACGATATTGGTGATCCGTTGGTCGTCCGTCCCCGCGCGACTGGCCTCAATAATTTGATCGACGATCTCGCTGGCAGTCAAATTTCTTTTGAAACCGAGCCGCGCCGTCGCGCAAAAGGCGCAACCGTAAGCACAACCGACTTGGGTCGAGATGCACAGCGTCAGCCGTTTAGTTTCCGGAATCAGCACGCTCTCGATGCTTTGACCATCGCCAAGACCGAACAAAAACTTCACCGTGCCATCGCAGGACTCCGCCCGGCGCACCACGGTGAGGCCGCTGATGGAGAAGTCTCGCGCCAACTCATCGCGCAAATGGCGCGACAGATTGGTCATCTCGGCGAACTCAAGAGCGCGTTTTTGAAACAGCCATTGCCAAACTTGCTTGGCCCGATACGCCGGATGCTTTCTCTCAGCGAGAAATGCCAAGAGATCGCTGAAGCTCAAATCTTTGATATTGGGCTTCACCTTCGCTTTACCGGTAGAATAGTGAACGCGGCTTGGAGCTAATGAATCTCGTCGGGTTTAAAGAAGAAAGCGATTTCCGTAGCCGCCGTTTCGGGAGCGTCTGAGCCATGAACCGCGTTTTGTTCGATGTCCTTGCCGAATTCTTTGCGAATCGTGCCGGGGGCTGCTTTGGCCGGATCGGTGGCGCCCATCACTTCGCGATTTTTCGCAATCGCACTCTCCCCTTCTAACACGGAAACGAATATCGCACCGGAGGACATATACTCGCATAAGCCCTGAAAAAACACCCGCGCTTTATGCACCGCGTAAAATCCTTGGGCCCGCTCAGGAGTAAGGCGGATTAACTTTGCCGCAGCGATCCTCAGCCCCGCGGCTTCGAACTTTCTGAGAATCTCGCCGATCAAATTTCGCCCTACGGCATCCGGTTTGACGATTGATAGAGTTCTTTCGACAGCCATTAGCTTGCTAACGCCTCCTGCATGGTTTGGCCGATGGTCGCCGGCGAGGACGCCATGCGAATGCCGGCCTGTTTCATCGCTGCGATTTTTTCTTTCGCGGTGCCTTTGCCGCCGGAAATGATCGCGCCGGCGTGGCCCATTCTTTTTCCCGGCGGCGCGGTCTGCCCGGCGATGAAGCCCGTCACCGGCTTGTTCATGTTCGCCTTGATCCAAGCAGCCGCTTCTTCCTCGGCGCTGCCGCCGATCTCACCGATCATCACCACGGCCTCGGTCTCGGGATCGTCATTCAATAATCTAAGCACGTCGACAAACTCAAAGCCATGCACCGGGTCGCCGCCGATACCGACGCAAGTCGACTGCCCCAATCCCAAGCGGGTCAATTGATCGACCGCCTCGTAGGTCAAAGTGCCGCTGCGCGACACCACACCGATGGTTCCCGGTTTATGAATATGGCCGGGCATAATGCCGATCTTGCACTCGCCGGGCGTAATTATGCCAGGGCAATTTGGACCGAGCAATTGCGAGCTTCGTCCAACCAGATAACGTTTCACCTTGACCATGTCGCGCACCGGCACCCCTTCGGTGATACAAATTATTAAGGGTATATTGGCGTCCGCCGCTTCCAAGATCGCATCGGCGGCAAAGGGCGGCGGCACATAGATCACGCTGGCGTTGGCACCCGTTTCATTGACCGCCTGCTCCACCGTCTCGAAAATCGGTATCCCTTCGTATGCCATGCCGCCTTTGCCCGGCGTCACCCCGCCAACCATCTGGGTGCCATACTCTTTGCACGCCTTGGTGTGAAATTGGCCGGTCGCGCCGGTGATTCCTTGCGTCAATACGCGGGTCGATTTGTTGACTAGTATCGACATAGCAAAAGGTCGAAGATGGAAGATGGAGGATAGAGGATCGCCATCCTCGATCATCCATCCTCGATCCTCGGTTCAGTCTTTAATCGCCTCGACGATCTTCTCCGCAGCCTCGGCCATGGTTTCCGCGGCAATGATGGTGAGACCGGAATCGGCGAGAATTTTTCTGCCTTGCTCGACGTTGGTTCCTTGCATGCGCACCACCAGGGGCACTTGATGACTCTGCTCGCGCGCCGCGTCGACCACGCCTTGAGCTAACACATCGCAACGCATGATACCGCCAAAAATATTGACCAGCACGCCCTTCACCCGCTCGTCCGCCAGTAAGATGCGAAAAGCATTGGCGACTTTGGTTTTATCCGCGCCTCCACCGACGTCGAGAAAGTTGGCCGGCTCGCCGCCGTAGAGCTTGACAATGTCCATGGTCGCCATCGCCAAACCGGCGCCATTGACCATGCAGGCGATCTTGCCGTCGAGGGAAATATAGGAAAGATCGTACTTGCTCGCCTCCACTTCGCGCGGATCCTCTTCGTCGAGATCGCGCAGGGCGACAATTTCTTTCTGACGAAAAAACGCATTGCTGTCGAAATTCATCTTGGCGTCGAGTGCCAAAACCTGGCCTTCATTGGTAATGACCAAAGGATTGATCTCAGCCAGCGATGCATCGCACTCGTCAAAGGCACGATAGAGCCCCTGCATGGCAGCGGCAAATTTTTCTCTAAGCTCAGCGGGAATCGCCAGCTTGCCGGCGATCCGCCGGCATTGAAAAGGCGCCAAGCCGATCACCGGATCGATCGCCTCTTTGAAGATCTTTTCCGGATGTTTCTCGGCCACCGCTTCGATCTCAACCCCTCCTTCGGAGGAACAAATCACGGTCACCCGTGCCTGGGCGCGATCGAGCGCCATGGCGAGATAAATCTCGCGCGTGATTTTGAGCCCCTGCTCGACCAATACGCGGCGCACCTGGCGCCCTTCTGGACCCGTTTGGTGGGTGATAAGATTCTTGCCGAGCATGTCGCGCGCGGCCGCGGCGGCTTCATCGGCGCTCTTGACGACTTTGACGCCGCCGCCCTTGCCGCGCCCGCCCGCGTGGATTTGCGCTTTGACCACGCAGACACCGCCGCCGAGTTCCAGCGCCGCTGCCTTGGCCGCTTCAGGCGTGGACGCGACGATGCCACGCGGCACCGCGACGCCAAAACGTTTGAGTATTTCCTTCGCCTGAAACTCGTGGATGTTCATGAACCGGGAAGAAAATTTGACAAGCGGCGGAGACCGAGTAATTGGCCTTTGCTACTCTATTGACGCCGGATATTGAGTTTTTAAGCTACGCCCAACACGCGGTTCATCGCTTGCACGATATCTTTGACGTGATCGAGAGAAGCGTTGAAGGCTTTCTTGTCCGCTTCGCTCAAATTGATTTCAATGACTTTTTCCACGCCACCGGCGCCGATCTGCACCGGCACACAGAAATAATAGCCAGAGACGCCGTATTCGCCTTCCAGCAGCGCGGCGCAGGGCAGGATCTCCTTCTTGTCGAAGAGAAAAGCCTCGGTCATCTGAATCGCCGCCGAAGCCGGTGAGAAATAAGCCGAGCCGGTCTTGAGCAAGGCGACAACCTCGCCGCCGGCATTGCGCACCCGCGCTTCTATTTCACTGAGCCGCTGGCCTGAGATCAGCTTCTCCACCGGCACGCCGCCGACGAGACAGGTGCTGCGCACCGGCACCATGTCGTCGCCATGGCCGCCCAACACCATCGCCTGCACGCTCTTGACCGAGATCTTAAGCTCTTTGGCGATGAACGACCGGTAGCGCGACGAATCTAAAATACCCGATTGACCGACCACGCGATTCTTGGGAAAGCCAAGCGCGCGCTGCATCAACGTGACCATCGCATCCAACGGATTGGTGATGACGATGACGAACGAATTGGCCGCGTGTTTCTTAATGCCCTCGGCCACCGAGGTGAGAATCTTCGCGTTGGTGCCGAGTAAATCGTCGCGGCTCATGCCCGGCTTGCGGGCGATGCCGGCGGTAACGATACAAACATCCGCGCCGGCGATATCTTCATACCTGTTGGTGCCGATGACTTCGCCGTCAAAACCTTCCACCGGTCCGGCATGGGACAGATCGAGCGCTTTGCCCTGCGGCAAACCTTCGACTACGTCGAACAACACGACGTCGCCAATCCCTTTTAACAATGCCAGGTGGGCCATCGAGCCCCCGATGTTACCCGCGCCGATTAAAGCAATCTTTTTCCTAGCCATAACTCTCCTCAAGTATCATCTCTGATTTCCGGTCTGCCAACTCGAAACCCGAAACTCGGAACTCGAAACGAATTTATTGCATATTCGAAATAATCGCGTCGCCGAATCCAGAGCAACTGACGAGTTTCGAACCCGGCATCAAGCGTTCGAAGTCGTAGGTCACGGTCTTATCATTGACCGCGCCTTCGATGCCTTTGATGATCAAGTCAGCCGCTTCACCCCAACCCATATAGCGGAGCATCATCTCGCCGGAGAGGATTACCGATCCCGGATTCACTTTGTCGAGGTCGGCGTACTTGGGCGCCGTGCCGTGAGTCGCTTCGAACACCGCGTGACCGCTCTCGTAGTTAATGTTGGCGCCCGGCGCGATGCCGATGCCGCCTACCTGGGCGGCCAGCGCGTCAGAAAGATAATCGCCGTTTAGATTCAGCGTCGCGATGACATCGTAATCCTTGGGACGGATGAGCACGAACTGCAAGGTCACGTCGGCGATGGAGTCTTTGAGCATCAGCTTGGACTTCCATTTACC
>CAYZJE010000228.1:0-5988 GCA_964478485.1 uncultured Syntrophobacter sp.
GATCCAAAGGTCGGTGAGGAAGGTTATCAGGATTTGCTGACGAGCATAGAGCGCAAACCCTTTCCGTCGCCCGAAGGCTTGCGCAATATCCGCCGGCTCATGGCGACGCAAAATCCCAAGGCGGCGAACGTCAAAGTCGAAGATTTGATCGACGCGCGACTGATCCGCAAGCTCGATGAGAATGGTTACATCGACAAGGTGGCGGCGGGGTATGGGCTGAAGTAAACGGAAAAAATTTGCGCGCGGTTTCAGTCTCCAGCGGCCAACAGCGCCTGCTTTGCTACGTCGGGTAGCTCAGTGGGGCGAACATCGTCTCCGGATATAGGTAACCGTCAGGCTCTGACTTGTCCAATATGAGTATCGAGCAACAGTTTCATTCTTGCCCGAGCCAGAACTCATCCGGTAAAGGTTCATCGAAATCTTCGCTCGTCCAGATTGTGCCTCGATTGAGACCCGCAACGCGCTTCTTTTTAGACGGAGCAACCGGAACTAGACGCACGACTGGTTTGCCGCGCTCTGTGATTATCACTTCGTTACCAGCCAAAGCCTGTGCCAGCAAATCCTGCAACTTATTTTGGGCTTCATCTACAGTCACGGTATGAGTCATAAATAGATTCCTCTCAACGTCCTGAAGTATAGCATTGTTAAAGGCAGCACGCCGAACTATTAAATGAACTGGCGGCTCTTCTGGCGCTGTATTAGGGAACTCGCAATCTGAGAAGAGCAAAATCTGCTGCAATATTCTTCAACAAGCCGCACATTGTCAATCTCTTCCCGCGACAGGCGCTACCTACGCCGCTGGGTATCCTGATATCAGCCCGCGGTGTAGCACGGCTGCTCTCATCCAATCGTAACGCGAAACCTCTTAAGAATTTGCGCGGCCGCTTGCTCTCCGCATTCTCTGACGACCACTCCTAAAAGGTGATTCGCGCCGAAGCGACATCACAGCCGATCTAAAACGCACAAGGAACACACAACCGGTCGAACACTCAACGCAGGTGGGATAAAGCCATCCGCATTGGCAGGATTTCCCGAGTCAGCGGATTGAGCATGAAACCGAGGGTCTCGAGTGTCACCGCTCCCAGCAATGCGCCGTCGTGTTCTTTGCCCAACACAACCGGCGATGTGGCTGCCTCGCCGCGGATTTCAAACCGACATTCGGAAACACCGCGCTCGATCGGCGTGCCGTCCGCCAGTGTGAATTCCACCTGGCGTCCTGCTTTGAGTCGCAGCGCGCGCCAGATTTCTTCGGGAAGCACCGAATAGATTGCGCCCGAGTCAACGAGAAACCGTACGAGCCGAGTCGGTCCACGTCCGTCGGGCCTGCGCAGCCGCGCTTGTACGTAAGTGACGCCCATACGATGAACGTATAGTACGATGCTTTTGCGGTCAACTCGCGGTATCGCGCGTTTTAGCGAGTGATCGTGCTGGATTCAGTGACGGGTTGCGAACTGCGCTCGCGCTGGCTCCACTCCCACGTGACAACCCCTGCGCCCAGGGCGAAGCCGGCGAAGTCGGCGAATAGAAGCAAATTATTTGTTGACGGCAGCAGCAGCAGCAAGCTGGCGAGCCAGAGGAGGCCGCGCTTGATCAATGTTAACGGGCGGAATAAGTAGCCGGCGCAGCCGGCGGCGAGCATGACGACGCCGATGCTGGCGGTGATGATCGCGATGACAATTTCTTTTGCCGTGCCGATAAAAATCAGCGCTGGATGCAATGCGAAAATGAACGGAACCACATAGGCTGCGATGCCGAGACGCATGGCGGTCCAGCCGGTCTGCCAGAAATTTGCGTGGGCGATGGATGCGGCGATGTAGACAGGCAAACAATCCGGCGGCGTGATCAGCGAGACCATACCGAAGTAAAAGAGAAAGAGATGCGCGGCGAGCGGCGGAATGCCGAGTTGTATCAGCGCCGGCGCGGCTAACACGGCGAGCGTGATGTAGACGACCGTGGTCGGCAGCGGCAGGCCGAGGAACAGACAGCCGAGTGCCGTAATAAGGAGCAGAAGATAGATGTTGTTGCCGGAGAGCGTGACCAGCAGCAGGGAGATTTTGAAGGTGAAGCCGGAGAGATGGAGTGCGCCGATGACGATGCCGGCGAGCGCGGTGATTACGGCGATGTCGAGGAGAATTTTGCCGGTCTCTTCGAAGGCGGCGACGATTTTTTTGAATGACGGACGGGTTTCTTTCTGCAGCGCGCCGACGACTAAGACGCCGATCACCGCGACCATACCGGCTTTGCCGGCTTCCCAATTTTCGATCATCAATGTGTAGACCAGGATTGACAGCGGAATCAGAAACACCCAGCCCAGACGGATGACATTACGAAACTTGGGGATTTGCTCCGCGGGCAATCCGAGCAGGCCGCGCTTAGCCGCTTCCAAATCGATCTGCGTGAACAGCGCGAGATAGTAGAGCATGGCGGGAATCGACGCGGCCAGCGCGATCTGACCGTAAGGAATATTTAGAAACTCCGCCATAAGAAACGCCGCGGCGCCCATGACTGGCGGTGTGATCTGGCCGCCGTTCGACGCCACCGCTTCGATCGCGGCGGCGAGATGTGCGGGAAATCCCGTGCTCTTCATCAGCGGGATCGTGATCGCGCCGTCGACGACGACGTTTGCAACTGCGCTGCCGGAGACCGTGCCGAAGAGCGCGGAAGAGACCACCGATACTTTCGCCGGCCCGCCGCGGTAGCGGCCGGTGGCGATGAGCGCGAGGTCGGTGAGAAATTTATCGCCGCCGACGGCGTAGAGCGCTTGGCCGAAAAGAATGAAGGCGACGACGACGCCGGCAGCGACGTCGATGGGCAAGCCGAGCATGGCGTTCGAATCGAGATACAAATAGCTGGCGATGCGCGCCCACGACGGGCTCTTCGAGTAAAATATGCCGGGCATATGCTCGGCGAATCTAGTGTAAAGAATCACCCCTAAAGCGAGCCACGCCAGCGTGCCGCCGGCGACGCGGCGGGTCGCTTCGAGCAGTAAGACGACGGCGAGGCCGCCGAAGATCCAGCGGTCCGGCGAGAGTATGCCAAGACGATAGGCGATGGTCGGATACAAAATCGTCACGTACAGTCCGACGGCGAGGCCGCCGAGCGCGAGCAGCCAGTCGTACCAAGGAACGTTGTCGCCCATTTGTTTGGGAAAAGTTTTGACGGCGAGAAAGACGCTGCCGAGCCCGAGCGCGAGGAACAGGGCGAGATACTGTTGCTTAAAGAAAGTAACTTCGAAGTGGTGATGGATTTCCAGCGCCCACAACGAACCGAGCACGGTGATGGTAATCAGCAGCGTGCGCAGGATCGCCCCCGGCGCGCCGGTGAGCTTGCGAAATCGTCCAGGTGTGGCGGCGAGCTCGTCACTCATCGTAAATGATAAAGCCGTTCAAATCGTTCAAGCGCTGCGCGCAGTTCCAGCCGTTCAAGCCGTTGAAGCGGAAGTCACGGATTCACCGCTAATAGTCGATTCTGCGTGTCGTCCATTTTTGCCGGCCAAACGTTTTTCTCTTTGTAAAACTGCACGGCGGCCGGGTGGTAGGCCATGGTTGCGTCGGGCGTGACGGCACGCTCGCGGGTCCACTCTTGCAGCGAGGGGTGGAGCGGCGCGAGCTTGTCGATGTTGTCCCAGATCGCTTTCAAAGCCGCGCTGACAACTTCGTTCGACAAAGCTTTGTGGCCGACCAAATACATGTCGTAGGCCTGCACGCAGGTGTCGCCGATGATGCCGTTTGAGTGGCCGGACTTGAGCATCGTCAGATAGTAACCAGGCACGGCTTTCTTGACGCGCGCTTCGCCTTGGGGCGAGCAGTCGAGCGAGACGAATCGTATGCCGATGGCGGCATCGGCTTCTTTGATCTTCGCCGACGCGACGGTGTGGTTGCTAACATCGGCGCGTCCTTGCACCAGCGCGTCGATGCCTTCGTTGACCGCGGGCACCGGCACGACTTTGACGTCGTCCCAGGTCAATCCACCGCTGGCGAGGGAACCGTAGACGCTGAACCAGACCGCGAGATGCGCCGGGTATTCACCGGTCACGCGTTTTCCTTTCACGTCGGCGACGGTTTTGATCGGCCCGTCCTTTTTAGAAACTAAACTGGTGAGTAGCGGCGAACCGCGCATGATCAGCCGAGTATTCGGCGTGAACGGTAGCGGGTTACGTCCGGCAACCTTCAGCTTCGGTCCTTGATAGGCCATGCCCATATCGACGGCGTTGATAATGCCGAAATCGATCTCGCCACTGTCCAACAACGGCAAAAACGTGCTGCTACCGGTGTAAGGCTGAACGATCGCCTGCATCGGTCCCGCGCCACTGATGACTTTGGCGAGTCCGCTCGCCACGGAATAAAATAGCGAACCGGCGGGATTGGCGCCGATGGTCGTCGAGGGAGGAAGTTTTTGCGCGTGCGCGGAATTCACACCAACAAAGATCGTAGCGACGATACCAACGTACACGAAAACGCGAATTATTGATTTACTAACAAACATAGCTTGTCTCCCATCCGAGCCCATTACTCCAATACTCCATCACTCCAACATACCATTTCGTCTTCCTTCTACGGATTCACCGCCAGCAGCCTTTTCTGCGCTTCGTCCATTTTCGCATTCCACAAATTCTTTTCCTTATAGAACTGCACCGCGGCCGGATGATACGGCACCGTTACGTCGGCGGACGCGGCGCGCTCTCGGGTCCATTCTTGGAACTGCGCGTGGAGCGGCGGCAGCTTATCGATATTTTCCCAGATCGCTTTGAGGCTAGCTTGGACCACATCGTTGGATAACCCTTTGTGCCCGAGCATGTAGATGTCGTAAGTGAGAACACAGGTGTCGGTGATAATGCCGGTGGAGACACCTGACTTGAGCGTGGTCGTCACATAGCCCGGCACAGCTTTTCTAACTCGCGCATCGCCTTGCGCGCTACAATCGATCGGAATATAGCGCGCCCCGACGGCGGCGTCCGCTTCTTTTACTTTTGCTGCGCCAACGGAATGGATACTCACATCGGCGCGCCCTTGCACAACGGCGTCGATGCCGTCGTTAAGCGCGGGGACTGGGACGACCTTTACATCGTCCCAGCTGAGACCGGCGCTCGCGAGCGCAGCATAGCCGTGATACCAGATCGCGATGTTCGCCGGGTACTCGCCGGTGACGCGCTTGCCTTTGATTTCGTGTACGCTTTTGATGCCGTCCTTTTTTCCAACTAGACCGACCAACAAAGGCGAGCCGCGCATAATCAGCCGCGCGTTGGGCACATGGGGCAACGGGTTTTTTCCGCCGATTTTTAGTTTCACTGGTCCCTGGTAAGCGAGATTGGTTTCGACGGTATTGACAATGGCGAAGTCGAGTTCGCCGCTGTCGAGCAGCGGCAATAGGGTGCTGCTACCGGTGTAGGGCTGCACGATCGTTTGCATCGGCCCCGCGCCGCTGATCACCTTTGCCAAGCCCGCTCCCACGGCGTAGAAAACCGTACCCGCGGGATTGGTGCCGATGGTAGTGGACGGAGGCAGTTTCTGCGCATTTGCGGCAGCGAAATAGCTGAGCAACGCAGCGATGATTGCGGTTGTAAATGTGGTCTTCCGATTACCCATGACTGACTCCTTCGCGATTGGTTTAGCGTCTGGGGTTTTGCGTCTAGCGTTAACGCCAAACTCTAGACGCTAGACTCTGAACGCTCGTCCTAATTTCTACGGTTTCCACGCCAACAGTTTTTTCTGCGCTTCATCCATCTTCGCCGGCCAGGCTCCCGCGTCCTTGAAATAGCGAACCGCGGCGGGATTGTACGGCATCGTGACTTCGGCGTCGACGGCGCGCGCCTTGGTCCACTCCGAGAAGCCGGGATGGAACTGCGGCAGTTTGTCGATGTTGACCCAGATCGCTTGTAGCACGCTACGCACGACGGCGTCAGGTAAATTTTTATGGCCGACCAGATAGATGTCGTAGGTGTAGGCGCAGACGTCTTCGAGAATGCCAGTTGACGAGCCAGCTTTGACG
>CAYZJE010000229.1:0-11658 GCA_964478485.1 uncultured Syntrophobacter sp.
CACTTAACTTCGCCCAACTCCGAATTCACCTCAAAATCCCCAAAACAACAACAGATTAATTTGTTTACAACTAGAAAAATGCGGTTCGGGATTATGATAGCGCACAATTCCAAGACCTCGAAATACTTAATTCATCTCCGCTGCTATAGGCATAGCCTCTTCGATTAAATCTACCGGTCTTTTCAACACCGCTTCAAATTTCGGAGAAGTTCGGTGAAACGCCACCACCTCCCAACCTCCGCGGCCTAATTCACCCAAATAATGCGCCGTGAACATTTCTTCACTTCGATCGCGATCCAGTTCGATCTCAAAACTTTGGTTCTCTTGCTTGCTGCTAGAAAATATCAGCGATATCGAAACTCTTCTGTTCATTGAAGTTTCGATTCCGCTTAATATGCAATATTCCCACGTGAGCATAACCGCTCCCCTCCGTGACCATTAATGAAACTAGTCATTATGTTGAGCAATGGCGATGCCATCCCCCCCCCCAGACGCCTTGCGCCTATCTTTATCTACAGGAAAGTCAGATCCTTGTGTCTGCCTGACCGGAGAGTTAGCGATTATCCTGATACAACAAAGCGTCTCAGCGCCTGTCTCACGACTGCGTCTTGTGAGACGCTTAAAGAGATTTCTCGCCGGAAAAATTAAAGAAGAATTGTATCGAAGATAAAGCTGTTTGAGGTTTTCCGGAAATTAGCGATGAATCGGAGTATGAAACTTTTCCATTTAAGGCATCATCGATTTGAGTCGCGTTTGGTTGACGATCAAGAAATACCAATGGAGGTAATTGAATGCGCAAGCTCGGGGGCCTAGCTTGAGCTTCGGGTCGTAGATGCAACCGGTGTAATACTCTGACATGCGATTTTGTATAAGCGCCGGAGCCGCATAGGCCTGCGAACCTACCAAGCCGCCATCGGCAAAGAGTGCCATACCATGGGTATTCGTCCCGGACACGGAGTATGTCGGCGGACTCGACATCATGTGCATAGGATCGGCCATTCGCTGCTCATCTTCCAACTCGTTCTCTTTCTATTGTGCCAACTCCTGCAAAATCGGCCCAAGCTCGTTGCCTATTCACTCGATAATCAGCTAGAGTCGCTAGGTCGGGATAAACGCCACATCTCAATTGCATTTCAATTTGGTGTGTTCTTAGGTTCACTTTTCCGTTATTTAGCCTGCGCACCGTTGAGACCGGACCAGCTTAAGGTTTGCTTACTTTCTCTCGATTGCCGCAAGTGTCAAACTTTCTGAGACTCGCAACAAAACTGGTGCGTCACACGCGATTAACTATAAATGGGAAATAACCATCACGTTGTCATTGTCGGCGGCGGTTTCGGCGGGCTATATGCGGCCCAGTCGCTGAAAAATGGTCCGTTTCAAGTCACCCTCATCGATCGGCGCAACTTCCACCTCTTCCAGCCGCTGCTTTATCAGGTCGCCACCGGCTGGCTTTCACCGGCGAACATAGCTTCCACGCTACGCTCGGTCTTGAGGCACCAGCAAAATGCCCGCGTTCTTTTGGCCGAGGCCGTAGACTTTAATATCGCCAAGCGGGAAGTCATTCTGGACAACGGCACTGTCGCTTACGACACGCTCCTGGTCGCCGCCGGTTCGGGCTATCACTATTTCGGCAACGAAAACTGGCGCCAGTTGGCGCCGGGTTTGAAGACGGTCGAAGATGCCACCGATATGCGCCGCCGGATCTTTTCGGCTTTCGAGGCGGCTGAGCGCTCGACCGACAACGATCGCACGCGGGCTCAATTAACGTTCATGATAGTAGGCGGAGGACCGACGGGAGTGGAGTTGGCGGGCGCCCTCGCAGAGATTTCCAGAGACATCCTAAGAGCGGATTTCCGCAATATCAATCCCGCCGACGCAAAAATATTATTGCTCGAAGCCGCCGACCGGATTCTTGGGCCCTACCCTGCCGAGCTGTCGCAGAAGGCAGAAAGCTTTTTACGGGATTTGGGTGTTACCGTGCAGACCAACACTCTGGTGACCGCCATAGAAAAGGGCGCTGTGACGCTAAAACACGGCGATGCCTTGGAGCGGATTCCATGCGAAACCGTGCTATGGGCGGCGGGAGTTCGGGCATCCCCTCTCGGCGAAGTGTTGGCAAAACGCAGCGGCGCCGAGCTAGACCGCGGCGGCAGGATTATCGTGGAGCCGGACTTGAGTTTGCCTAACCACCCGGAAATTTTTGTCATCGGCGACATGGCGAATTTTTCCCATCAAAACGGCGCGCCGCTGCCAGGCGTCGCCCCCGTGGCGATGCAGCAGGGACGCTATATCGCCGAACGTATAATCCATCGATCGACAGGCAAAACGACACCGCCGTTTCGCTACAACGATCGCGGTAATTTGGCGATCATCGGCCGGGCCAGAGCCGTGGCGGACCTGGGGCGGATTCGCCTCGCGGGCTATTGGGCCTGGCTGGCTTGGCTTTTTATTCATCTCCTCTATCTGGTCGAGTTTGAAAATCGGGTTTTGGTCTTGATCCAGTGGGGATGGTACTATTTCAGACGCAATCGCGCCGCGCGCTTGATAACCAATAACAAACCCGACGCTTAGATGTCTGACAATTCTAGAACAAAGCTTCAAAAACCTGACAAATAGCGGTTGCAACAGCAAGGACCGATGAAAGACGCCGTCATTGCCGAGTTGCTGCAACACGCGGCGGACGAATTGCGCCACGCGGATATGGTCGCCACGCGCATTATTCAATTGGGCGGCACTCCGGTCACGGAACCGAAGAAATGGTATGATGTCAAAAGCTGCGGTTACGAATCACCTGACGATCCCTTTGTCGCAAAAATTCTTGAACAAAACGTGCAGGGCGAGCGCTGCGCCATTGGTTATTACAAGCACGTTTTGGACATAACTCAAGGCAAGGATCCCGTCACCTACAATATGGTCCTGCAAATTCTTCAAGACGAGGTCACCCACGAGGAGGAACTGCAATCGTTAGCGGAAGATTTAGAGCTTTTTTTGAAGAAATAGACGCACCCATTCATAACCAAACTTCGGTAAATCTCGTCATCGTAGATACCCACGGGCTTACGCCCGTGGCACTTAAAATGCGAAAACAATTAAAACCCAACCCCACCCTCGGAGGCTTTCACCCCCGGCCTAACGTCCGGGATCCTCAGCCGCAGATTTGATAGATATGAGGAGAAGTGGATAACGGCCTTACTACAGAGCAGCAAGGGCGCGCCGGTGGCAAACGATCAGATCAAAATTACGGCAAGCGCCCGCGCCAGCTGAAGTTTGACCACCGGCGCAAGTAGGAAACCCGTCGCGCACGTCAACCGCGGCACGGCCCGATGGGAATTTAAGCCAGGCAATATCTCTCCGATTAGACTATCGCCATTTCCCCCGTCAGTTGATGTTTGGCTGCCAAAATCCCAGTCTTCCTGACTTTCTCCTGGGCATTGCCCTGCGGGCCGACAAACACTGGGTCAAATAAGACAGCGATCTTCTATGCATGAGACTGGCCGCAAAGCACAGCTCCAACGCCCAAGTTCCTGAAGCGCCGATCGAATAATCAGCGTAGTGAACTATAATTCATATGAGGTATGGATGTTTATTGATTTATATTTCGTCTTCTGTTAATGTCTTATTATAGCAATGAATTTGGAGGTGTTTATGTTTACCGACAAAGTTGAATTAAAAGATTTTGGCAAAATGGACCCTGAATATCAGGAGTTACTTAAACGTCTGTTGGCCATTCAGGCGGACTGCGAAATCGGCGGACCGCACCTTTACTTAAAAGACATCTTGCCTGGAGCGCCATCCAAGGCGGACCAACTGATGGTAGCCAGGACCGCAGCCGAGGAGGTCGACCACTTTCGCAAAATCGCCCGCTTGGGTTGGGATATCGGTGAGGATGTTTCTTACGTGCTAAGTTGGCCGAATCAGAAACGTTACGTCGAAGCCTTTCGGGGCAAGATAAGCACGTGGGAGGATTTCGCGATCTTCGGATTTCTGATCGATCGGGTCGGTCGCTACCAGCTCGAGGAATTTATGAATTGCAGCTATCAGCCATTGGCCGCAGTTTTGCCGGTCATCTTAAAAGAAGAGATCGGCCATGTCGGTTATGGTGGCAGCAAGGCAGCGGAACTGGCGGCAAAGGGCGACGAGAGCCGGCAGCGCTTGCAGAAGGCGCTCGATTACTGGTACGCGAAAGCGTTGGACATGTTCGGAAACTCCGAGTCGAAGCGTTCTGAACGATACCGCTTTTGGGGACTGAAGCGGCGCAGCAATCAAGAAGCTCGCAATCAGTACATTGCGGAGGTTAAGCCTTTAATTGAGAAACTAGGACTCCAGGTCCCGGGCGCGGACAGAGAACGGATTTACCATTGATTGCAAAGCACGGCAGTGAGGTAGATGCGGCTGCATCCAGCCGCATCTACCTTCAAAAATTGGGCGAGCGCATCCGCGCGCTGCGCGAGAGACAGGGGCTCACCCTGAAGCGGCTCGCGCAGCTTTCCGGACTCAGCGACCGTTTCATCATTGCCATGGAAAAAGGCGAGGCAAATCCCTCGCTGGTGAGCTTGATCAGCCTTGCCCGCGCGCTGCAAATTTCTTCCTTGACAGCTCTTTTGCACCAGGAACAGAGCCTTGATGGGATTGAGTCCGGCGGGCCCGCACGGCAGATCTTGGGGTTATTGGAGACCCGCCCGCCGGAGCAAATTTCCCATGTTCTTGCCGCCGTGTCTGCTTATTTGAAGCAGGCAAGCGGCGCGCATATCAGCCTCATTGGCATGCGCGGTTCCGGCAAAACCACCGTCGGCCATGTCCTGGCCCAGCGCATGAAGGTGCCATTCTACGAACTTGACGAGTTGATAGAAAAAGCCACTGGGCTTTCCCTTGCCGAAATCTTTGATCTTGAAGGAGAGCAATACTATCGAAGCGTCGAAGAAAAGACGCTCCAGCAGGCATTGCGACGGCCTCCCGGTGTTATCGCGGCAGGGGGAGGCCTCGTTATGAACCCTAGTGCCCTGTTTATGCTCAAGCTCCAAACGTTCATGGTTTGGCTGCAGGCTTCCCCTGAGGTATTGATCGCGCGGGTCCGCAGCGGCAAAGACAAGCTCCGGTTGGGCGCGCATCCTCAAGCCACCCATCAATTGAAGGCCATAGTAGACCGCCGAACCCCGTACTACGCGCAAGCAAATAAAGCGATCGACACCACACACAAATCGCCTGAGACGGTCGCAAAAGCGATCGATCAAGCATACCACAAGCCCCATTGAGGGGGCCGCTTCTAATCCAATACAATAAGCGACTGAGTCGTCAAATCAGGGAGACCGGCTGCATGATCCGCCAGCGCGGCGTCGGCAGCACGCCGTCCCGACACCATAGCTCCCTGGATGGATCCATGTTCCAGGTGGTCGCCGCACAGGTACAAACCCGAAGCCACCTTGACCGGCAGCCGTGTCGAATCAATGCTTAGGAGACCTTGGCTTGGCAGTGCGTGTGGAATTCGATAGATTTTTAGAAGACGCCATGAGGCTACTCCATGGCCAAACCACTCGGTCATTTGAGCGCGGACGCTCAAATCAATAGCCGCATCATCCATAGTTGGATTACCGATGATGACTGCGGCCACCAACTGACTGCCCATCGGCGCGTAACTAGGAGCAACCAGGCTGGGAACAGCAAGGTTACTCACCGGCCCAGTATTTTGACCGTCCAGGACCAATATGGGTTGATCCACGGGAGGCTTCTCGGTGGCAAGTATAGGCACGTCTGCGCGCATGATGCAGGCGCGGCAATCCGGCCAGTGAGAAGTCGCGCAGCTTCCGGGCCTTCGGTCGCTACAATTATCGCTCTGGATTTCACCCTGGTGCCGTCATCGAGTATCACCGATCCTGGTTCAATGCCCCGCACCCGAGTCTTTAATTCTACGGAGTGGCAGCCACCGGCTCAGCAAGTTGCTCGGCAATGGACCCCATGCCGCGCGCGGGAAGCGCATTGTCGCCGAGGGAAAGCATGCGCAAGACGAACTCGCACATCCGACTCGATGTGACTAGTTCTTTGTCCAAGAAGATGCCGCCTAAAAAGGGCCGAAAAAAACGCTCGATCATAGCGGATGAGAAGCCGTCGTGGAGTACAGCATCGAGTGTCGTCGTTTCCTGACGGCTAAAAAGGTCGCTAATCGAACCTGCGCAAACTCGCTTGCGAATTTTTAACACCCGAACCTTGTCCAGCATCGAGCCAGTCGGTGTGATCGCCCCAGCTAGGGCATCTAGGGGATAGCGCGTGGGATCGGCGAGCCGATGGAGGCGCCCGCCAAAGCGCACTAAAGCACCGGGGTAAAACGCATGAAGGTTTAGGCGATCGTAAGCCAGCAAATCACGCGCTTCGGGATAGGCCGTCAGTAAGATCTGAAACCGCGGTCAAGGCGAAAACCATCCACCATGTCGGTTCGTACGCGGCCGCCGACACCGTCGGACGCTTCTAGCAATTCAAAGTCGGCGCCGGCCTGCTGTAGACGCCGAGCGCAACAAAGCCCGGCCAGGCCAGGCCAGCGCCGATAATCACGAAATCAGTGTTGGCTTTCATATGCGACGAGAATTAGTTTTAGTAAAGGACTGTTCAAAAACGGTTAACGATCATATATCGGGAAGGCCCAATTTTAGCTAGTTTTCTAATGCTTATACGGTTGTTTCAGCAAGACACAACGCATAGGTGTTCCCCTCTAAAGCAGAGCCCCAACATCTGGCGGTTAGCTGAAACAACCGTACAAGCACGAGTTTTCTAATCCAGAGCGTGTTTCGCTATTCAAGTTGTCATACACTCAAGTTCAAGAATCAGCAGCAGGCTTTGTGTTGTAGCAGGCTTTGTTGACAAGCCGGTATGATTCAGGATATTCAATCAACTTGATAAATCCAAGCGCGCCGGCGCAATCATCAATTTAAGTCCAATTAAGGGTGGAAACAAACGGGTGGCGCAAATCTCTAATTTGCCGCCAGTTGAAGAGATTGTCTGCCCGGTTGTCCCCGAAGTCGACGATCCAGACGCGACTCTGGGCGTCTCCCAACCTTTAGAGGCCCGCGGAGGGGGGCGAGTTCGGCTTCTTTCATGATGCCGGCGGCTGATAGTCGAGTCACAACATTTTTGACAGCGCCATGATCGAGCGGCTCATGAACTTCAACTTCCCCAGCATCGTCTATGGCACCGAAGCCGCGCAATCGCTGCTCGGTGACAACATGCCGATGTCAATCGTATCTCCCGGATTAGTGCGCATAGCGCTCGTGCAACGAAACGACATTCCTATAGCCTTCGCGATCGTGTCCGGTGCGGCGGCAGGTAATATCGCGCGCAATCGGCACGTGATTCCCATTCCAAATGCATTGAGCTTGACTTTTAGACTGTTAGCGCAGGCGCCGAGTCCGCACTATACCCGGCTATGCGCCCTGATAGGGCGGCAATCATGAGGGTCGCAATCGTCGGCGCCGGTATTTCGGGGATGTTGGCGGCGTACCTTCTCCGCGATGCTCACGATATAACCGTCTTTGAAGCCAATGACTATATTGGCGGGCACGCGCACACCGTTGACGTCGAAATCGACGGGTCGGCCTATGCGATAGACACCGGTTTCATCGTCTTCAACGACCGAACCTATCCAAATTTCATCAAGCTCTTGGCTCAGCTCGGAGTGGAGTCGCAGCCCACCGAGATGAGCTTCAGCGTAAGCTGCGAGAAAACCGGCCTTGAATACAACCGATCCTCAATCAACGGTCTTTTTGCCCAACGCCGAAACCTTTTTAGGCCAAAGTTCTACGGTATGATTCGCGAGATCTTACGCTTCAACCGGGAGTCTACGGAGCTGCTCGGCGGGATGGACGAGAACACCACGCTGGGCGCTTATCTCCATGCGAACAATTATTCTGCGGCATTCGTGGAGGATTATCTCATTCCCATGGGCGCGGCGATCTGGTCCGCCGATCCAGCGACAATCTATGAATTCCCGGCCCGCTACTTTGTGCGGTTTTTCTCCAACCATGGCATGTTGACGCTCAACGATCCGCCCCAATGGCAAACCGTAAAGGGAGGGTCTAATGAGTATGTGAAGAAACTGACAGCTCCTTACCTCCGGCGCATCTTACTGAACTGTCCCGTGCGTGCAATCACGCGTCATTCCGACCATGTCGAACTAGCGCTCCAAGCGGCAGGCCAGTTACAACGAGCTTGCTTTGATCGGGTGATTATCGCAACCCACAGCGATCAAGCTTTGGCCCTCTTGGCCGACGCGTCGGGCGATGAACAAGATATTCTAAGCGCCATTGAGTACCAAGAAAATGAAGCGGTGCTGCACACAGATGCATCGCGTCTGCCGCGTCGCCGCCTCGCGTGGGCCAGTTGGAACTACCGAATTCCGCAGCGAGATACAAAGGGAGCCGTGCTCACCTATCATATGAACAGGTTGCAGAGGCTGAGGGCGCCGTGCGAATTCTGCCTGACGCTCAACGGCGCCGAGTCGATCGACACTGCGACCATCCTTCGGCGCATGATCTATTATCATCCCGTCTACACTTCTGGGGCCGTGGCCGCGCAGCGGCGCCTTAACGAGATCAACGGAGTCAACCGCACTTACTTCTGCGGCGCCTACTGGGGCTTTGGCTTTCACGAAGACGGGGTCAACAGCGCCTTGGCAGTTTGCCGACATTTCGGCAGGGGGCTGGCCGCCTGATCCAGTTGCCGATTTACTCTTATCCGAAAAAAGGAGCGAAGGTGACCCAATCCGGCGGCCCAATCGCAAAAATGAGCTCGACAATTTTACGATCCGATGTTCAAACCGTAGTTGCGACACCCAGGCCAACCACTCTCGATCGCCTAGCGCGCCGCGCTTTTCACTCCCGGCTGCGCGCCTTAACGCGCGGGGCGATTACGATTGTTGACGTCGATCGCCAGGAACGTTTTGGACAGACCGGCGCGAACTGCGCGCTGCACGCGACCCTGGTGGTGCTGTCGCCACGCTTTTACAGACAAATTGTTTTCGGCGGCAGCGTGGGCGCTGCGGATGCTTATATTCAAGGTCTCTGGTCCTGCGACGATCTCACAGTTCTTGTCCGTATCTTTGTCCTCAACCGCGCGCTGCTCGACGGCATGGAGCGAGGTTTGGCACGGTGCCGCGCGCTTTTCTGCCGACTGAGTCATGCGCTGTGCCGCAATACCTTGGGCGGCAGCCGGCGCAACATTGCCGCGCACTATGATGTGGGCAATGAGTTTTTCTCCTTCGTTCTCGATGCAACAATGATGTATTCTTGCGCTATTTTCGAGCACCCGTACAGTTCATTATGGGAAGCATCGATCGCCAAAAACGACCGCATTTGCCGCAAGCTCCGGCTTTCTCCTGACGATCACTTGCTTGAAATCGGCACCGGATGGGGAGGTTTTGCGACCCAAGCCGCGCGCGATTTCGGGTCTCGCGTAACCACCACCACAATTTCCCAACGGCAGTATGAGTACACGGTGCAACGGGTCAATGAAGCAGGCCTCAACGACCGTGTCACGGTACTACTGAAGGACTATCGCGAGCTTCGAGCGCTACCCAACCGCTTTGACAAGATCGTATCGATCGAGATGATCGAAGCCATCGGTCACACTTTCTACAAGACCTTTTTCAAATGTTGCAGTGAGTTGCTGAAACCCGACGGCATGATGCTGTTGCAAACCATTACGATCGAAGATCAGCGCTACGAGCGCTCGAAGCGGTCGGTGGATTTCATCAAGCGCTACGTTTTCCCCGGAAGCTGCATCCCCTCGGTAACAGCGCTCTGCAACGCGGCCGCCCGCGCCACCGACATGCGGTTTTTCCAGTTAGAAGACATCGGTTTTCACTATTCAAAAACCTTGCGCTTGTGGCGGGAGCGTTTGATCGGCAACTTCGACGATATTTTAGCTTTGGGGTACTCTAAAGAGTTTATACGGATGTGGGAGCTGTATCTTCATTACTGCGAAGGAGGATTCATCGAACGGTCCATAAGTGATGTTCAGATGCTTTTCACCAAACCCTTGTTTAGGCCGACGTCTAGCGAGCTTCATTCCAGCTAGGAAACCTATTGGGATCCGGTGTGATATTGATATTCTACTGTATCGCCTGAGGCGTATGCCTAACAAAGACAAATATCACGCCTGACCTTTTAGAGTTCCCCTAACTGTTTCTGTACCCGCATCGCTAGCATCGTGCTGCTGCCGCGACGCCAACGACTCGCTCAGTTTGCAAACCCTCGATCGCGCCGGCGGGAATCGCGCTAAGGCGGCGCGACCTCTCGTGCCGCCGATCTATGACCCCACGGCCCATGACCGCAAGCTGACGGTGGAAACGGAGCTTGCCTACGGCATGGAGCGCCGCATTGCCGCCGAGGAAGGGATGTTTGTCGGGCAGTCTGCGGGGGCCAACCGCTGGGGCGCGATTAAGATCGCCATGGAGATCTCGAACGGCGTTATCGTCTGCATCTCCTGCAACTCCGGCGACAAGTACTTGAGCACCCAGGTATGGGCGGATGCTTAGGTTAAGACTATTCCGCAACAGAGAAGGTTTGTTCGGAGCCACAGAGGAAGCACAATGTTAAGACCGGGTTGCAATTGGTCCGAAAATATTATTCGGTGGTGTTCAAAAATAAATAATACAAATTGTTTCAGGACGGCGGCTCAATTGGAAACAAAAAACTCATTGGAACCTTTCAAAGAATTTCTAGAGCAGAGCCTCGTTCCTTTGAGACTGGCGTGTATCACCCGTCAAGGTTGGCCGTTGGTGCTTTCCCTCTGGTACCTCTATGAAACGGGCCGAATTTTTTGCGCGACACAAAAATCATCGAAACTGGTGTACCACTTGGAACGCAACCCGCGTTGCGCATTCGAGGTTGCCGGTGATCAACCGCCCTACCGGGGCGTTCGCGGTCAAGGCGAGGCTTTTTTGCTGCCGGACCGCGGCCGTGAGATGCTTGAGCAGTTGATAGGTCGATACCTCCAGAGATCCGACACGCCGCTATGTAAGACTCTGTTATCGCGAGCCGACGATGAAGTCGCGATCGAGATACGCCCCTTGCGAATCTTCGCCTGGGACTACACCAGCAGAATGAAAAATTAAAAGTATTGTGAATTGATCTTATGCATGGACTGCGCATGAGGACGCGCACATGCTGATAAAATTTATTGGTCCTTTGTCTCGCCCCAGATTAAGAAAGCGATAGCCACAACCCAGATCACGGTTACCAGGCTTCCAACAACAAAAATTCCTATATCGCTCACGATCTCGACCCCCTACCGGAAATCAGCAGCGCACCGAGAGTAAGAATTGACGGAACCCATAATCCGACAAAAGCACCCTCCTGTTTTTGCCCCGAAAACCAAAGGCATACCGAGAAGAGGAATGAAGTAAACGCTGCCAGGCAGAAAAGTATTTTAGATTTGTAAAGTTATTTCGCGCGGCTTAAGGTTTTAGCAGCCGTCAAAGGCAAATCCTTTGTCGCGATTAACGTCCGCTCGCCCGCCAGTATGATTGCGCTTCACAGTCATTACGGTCCGCGATCGCGCAGCCTGCAATCGCATCGACGCCGACCTCGCCGACCAACCCAAAGCTCACCGGTTGCATGCCCCGGCGCGCCCCGGATCGGCGTTGACCATGGCTTGGGTAAAGCAATTCTGCCT
>CAYZJE010000230.1:0-3817 GCA_964478485.1 uncultured Syntrophobacter sp.
TCTTATTGCTCGGGGTTGGCCGAGTCGAGTTTGGATTTGCCGGCCAGAGCATGAGCGCGTGGAGCGTCTCGCGCACGACGTTGGGGTTCTGGATCATTTTGAAAATTACTTCCTTATTTCGCCAGGGTTGGCCGAGTGTCAGCCGAGCTGCGCTGTTACCCTTGGCGCCGCTGGCAGCATTCTTTGCGATGGTTACAGTATCGCTGCTTCCCGATTTTCATTCATCAGGCGATTACCGTTACTTGGTCCTCGCCGTCGCCCATGCCGTGATGGTCGTCGATGTCTGCGCCGATCCCGGCCGGCAACGACGGCTCTTGCTCATCATGGCGGTTTCGCCGCTGGTATTCGTGATGCGTGGTCTGCTCGACGCCCCCGAAGTTTTTAGTTTCGCTCTAAGCTACCGGTTTGACTACCCGTTAGACCACGCAAACACCGCGGGTTATTTGCTCGCGATGAGTTTTCCGTTGTCTTTGTATGTCGCCCAAGCCGAGCGGGGATGGCGGCGTTGGCTCGCCGCGCTCTCTTGCCTCGGACAAATACTCGCTCTGCTGCTTACCTATTCCCGCGGCGCGTGGCTCGGCTGGATCGCGGCGATGTTTTTTTTCGGCGTCGCGACCAGGCACTGGAAATATTTGATCGTGACACTGGCACTTGCCGCGACTAGCGTGGCCGCGCTACCGTCGCTGCGCCAACGGGTGTCGAGCGTGATTGAGCCGTACAGCGACGCGGCGCTCAGTGACCGGTTGCGATTGGCACAGGACGCATTTCGACTTGGCCTGGACCAGCCGATTCTTGGCGTTGGTTATGGCCGCGGTCGTTTGAAGCACGCGCTAAGGAGTAGCTACCAAGGAACGGCCAGTGAAAAGAGCCCGATTTGGCACACTCACAACGTTTATCTCGAGTTATTTGCCGAAACTGGACTGTTGGGGTTGGGAACATTTCTCTGGCTCATCGCAGGCACGCTATACCGGCTCCTTCGCGGTGCGCTTGTCCGCGCCGCTCCCGAACGCCTCATTGGCTTGACTCTTGCGGCAGCTTGGATCGCGGCGGCGGTCGCCGGTCTTGGCGACGTTCCCTTTTATCATCATGAGCCGCGCGTGTTTTTCTTTACCCTTTTCGCGTTGGCCCATCTCTACTGCCGTGCGGCTGACAAGGAGCGTTATCGCCAAAGCATCTACTGTAGAACGTTTTCCTGACTCTTTTCTCCGTCTTCCAAGAACTGCACAGTACATAGTTTATTGTACTCCGCCTTGCGCGCGAGCAGTTCTTCGTGACTCCCCTCTTCGACAATGCTGCCATCGACTAGGACAACGATGCGGTCGGCCTTGCGGATCGTTGAAAGCCGGTGGGCAATCACTAGCGTGGTGCGCCCCACCATGAGACGTTCCAGCGCGTCCTGCACCAGCTTTTCAGATTCGGAATCCAGAGATGAGGTTGCTTCGTCCAGGATGAGAATCGGCGCATCCTTCAGGAGCGCCCGGGCAATCGACAAACGCTGCCTCTCTCCTCCCGAGAGCTTAACCCCCAGCTCACCGGTTGTGGTCTCATATCCATTGGGCGCCGCCATGATAAAGTCATGGGCATGAGCCGCCTGGGCGGCGGCGATGATATGATCCATGTCCTTGGCGCGGTCTCCATAGGCGATGTTGTTTTTCACCGTATCGTTAAACAAAAACGTCTGCTGGGTAACGATGCCGATTTGGGAACGAAGCGATGCGATCGTAACATCGCGTATATCAACGCCGTCGATGGTGATTTTTCCCGCCGTCACGTCATAGAAGCGCGGCACCAGGTCCGCCAAAGTACTTTTGCCGACGCCACTCACTCCGACCAGGGCGACCATCTCTCCAGCCTTGATCGTGAGGTTGATGTTTTTCAAAACTAGGCGGTCATCATAACCGAAACTCACGTCCTGAAACTCAATCGACCTGGAGAATGCGGACGCTGGTCGCGCGTCCACACGCTCTTGCACATCAGACTGCGTGTCCAAAATTTCAAAAACCTGTTCCGCCGCGATCAGCCCTTGTTGTATCGAGGTGTTAGAACCAGCGAGTTTCTTGAATGGCTGGTACATCAAGAACATAGCAGTCAGGAAGGCCATGAACTGGCCCTGGGTTCGACCACCGTGGATGACGCTGTAGCCGCCGTACCAAACAACGCCGCCGATCCCAAGTGCCGCGAGAAGCTCCATGGTTGGCGGCATGATGGCGCGAACCCGGCTCATTCGGACGGTGAATTTGAAGAGCTTTTCATTCTCCTTTCGAAAACGCTGCTTTTCGTATTCTTCCATGCCGAACGCTTTGACAATGCGCGTTCCCTGAATCGACTCTTGCATTAGACTGAAAATTCCCCCGAGTGTGCTCTGGCCTCGTTTGGCGTACTTCCGCATCTTCTTGCCCACGTTCATCAACGGCAGGACCGATGCCGGGAAGGCAATAAAGGCGATCAGGGCTAGGCGCGGGTCCATGACGAACGCGGTGACCGTCAGAACCAGCACCGATGTCGAGTCTCTGACGAACGACACTATAGTACCGGTTACGGCTCCAGCGGCGGTGGTGGTATTGTTAGTTAACGATGAGACCAGCAGTCCGGTAGATTGCCGATGAAAAAAAGAGAGAGACAGGGATTGAATATGATCGTGGAGGCAATTGCGAAGGTCAGTGACGACTCGACCCGCGACGTAGGACGTGAGATAAGAGTCGACAAAAGACATCGCGCCCCGGAAGGCGAACATACCGATTATGGCGAACGGCAAGTAGGTTAAAGTCGTTTCGTCTTTTTTCGCGAAGACATCATCGAAAATTTTCATGGTAAGGTATGAAACCGCGCCGTTGGTTGCGCTGTAGACCAACGTGCAGCCCATGGCCACCACATAATAGGGCCAAATATAAGGTTTGAGATATTGGAAGAGCCTTAAATATAACTTCACTTGTTTCTCAAGTTGGCGCGCTAACTTGCGAATCTGCGCGTCGATAGCACCGCTCGCCTCTGCCGGTTAGTTAGAAAGGAAAGAATCCCGGTCGGTTTCAGGATATTCAATGCAGCAAAGATTTCAGTTTTCGGCGCTGACCAGACTTGTTTGCAGGCACCAGTTTTAGCGGCTAGTGGTTTTAGTTCCCCCGCGACTCTAACTTTGCTATCATAGGTATGGTAAGTTATCAACCCAATGGCTAATCCAGAGTACAAGGTTAACAAACCCTGGGGCTACGAGATCATCTGGGCCCATACCGATCGCTACGTCGGCAAGATTTTGCACATCAATCGCGGCGAGTCGCTCAGCTACCAGTTTCACCGGGTCAAAGATGAGACGATCCGCCTGCTCAGCGGCGTGCTCGAAATGGATATCGAGACTAACGGTGAGCGGCAGAAAGTGCGCTTGGCGCCTGGCGAGGGCCTGCACATCGTTCCCGGCATGAAGCATCGCATGAGCGCGGTGGAAGATTGCGACGTCTTGGAAGTTTCTACCCCCGAGCTCGATGACGTGGTGCGTTTGGAAGACCGCTACGGCCGGGTAGACACGGACTCGGACAAATAGACGAAGCCGCCCGGCGGGCGAGGTATTGACGCTGCCGCGAATCAACGTCGCTAGGGAGATGCTCGCCTCTCATCTTTCGTGATTAAATTTAGCTTCATCCTGCCAGCGGCGTGGTCGTATAATAATAAGGCCAAAGTAAAGATTATATGGAAACACAGATAACGCTTTGCGAGCGACTGGTCGAAAGCCAGCTCATCTCCAGCGAGGAGTTGGAGCGGGTCATCAAAGTCCAAGAAGAACAGCAGGCGCCGTTAACCCGATTAGTTGTCGAGTTGGGCTTTC
>CAYZJE010000231.1:0-22735 GCA_964478485.1 uncultured Syntrophobacter sp.
ACCTCTAGCCTCCCACTCTTTCCCCGTGCGCTTCGCGCCAACAAGGTTGCGAAGTGATTACACTGGAGACGCTCAAGGGCGAGACGAGGGCTCGTTACCGCCACCACCCCTATACGGACACCCAACAACCCGCGTCGCTAGTTCTCCCGCCCCATTCGGACCGCTCGCTAAGGCCGCGCCGAGCGCTCGCTCAGGACCGCCACATCACCGCCATCACCAACGCCGCCCCGCCGCAATCGCGCGTGCGGGCGCGCGGGCCAAATTCAGGGCGCTTCGCTCGGAGGCCCGCTCCTATGAGGTCTCTACCGTATCCGTCACGTTGCTGCGCGCCCTCGGAACGCTCGCGCCGAAGAATCCCGGTCCCACCCAACCGCACAACGCAACCGCGGTGAGCCGGCGCCCTTGCGTTACATTCCACTCTGCGGCCTTCGCTTCTCTCCACTTCAGGGCCACGACTGGCTATTGATCTCCTACCCGCCCATGCGCGGATGACTGTCTCCGCGAGCTTCACCGTGTCGCCTCCCTTCGATGTCTTGACGTTCGACTCGGCAACACGCTTCGCTTCACTTCGACAGACATCCTCGCGCCCGTTCGTCCACATGGACTCCCTCGCTTGCCGTTCTTCGGAACCGGAACCGTTCCGGTTTTTGCGGGATCAAAACCATGTCTGCACCATGTCTGCATTTCTTTGAAGAAATGAGCCTGGATGATGACCTATGTGCGGATTGTGAAGAATGTGAAGAATCGGACGTAGCCTGCAAAAACAACAACTTACTCACAAACCTTTGCCGCGGCTTACTTTTCATTTTTGGCAAGACACGGATTTTAAGTCCCTTGTGTCTACCTATTCCACCATCCGGGCGTAAGTAAATTCAATAACTTGCAGCGCTCGCATTTTCAAGCGCCGATCCTTGTTCCACCTGCGTTGCGTTTTTGAAGGCGTTTCTGATGTCACTCGGTTGCAGGTTGGTGTAAGCCAAATTTTGCGGTACCGAATGATGTCCAGCCGCCGCCATGATAGCCGCTTGCGGTATTCCCATGAGCGCCCAACGGTTCGCAGCGCGGCTTGTGTTTGAGCTTGCAGGTAACCCGCGCATAAAACTTTTCTCTTCGTTCTCCAATCGCGGTCTCGTATCGCCGCCGCGATGTTTCCCGAACGGCATGACCATGCGCTCTACTCCGTGCGCGCCTCATTTTTGCGTCCAGCGCCGCCTGGGATAAAGACCTGCTCTAACTGATCCAAGCCGACGCGCAGCGCTCGCCTGGCGACCTCGCTGCGTGTGAGCGATAACCTCAGGCTTGCCGCTTCTAGCCGCTCATGATCTTTGCTCTCTGCGTTGAAGTTCAGATTGCGACACCGCTTTTCTTTCATTCGATCACCCCATCGGAGAAAATTGCGCGACTTGTGAGAATATGCTAAGTTTTAGCATGTGGTGGTTTTAGCACCGGAAATTCGAGAGTTTCAGGTACTTACGCGATGAATTCAGCGCTCGCGGATATTTACAAAAGCGCCTTTGGCGGTAGGTTCGACGGCCCGCAAATGGCGACTGACTGTAACGTTAGATTTTCCGTCACGTCGCCGAGCCCAGAAATATTAAACGCGCTGGCGGGCGAGATCACGATCAAGCAGTTTGTGCATGTCACGCAAACCACTGCGCATTTTCACGCTCACGTTCTGAAGGAAGGTCGAGGGGTAATTTACCAGATGCACACCGACTCAATAGCCGCCGGTCTCGCCAGCTACGGCGATGACAAGCGAATCCATCATCTGAACAAGAACACTTTCCCCGGCTGGACGGTCGGCAGCACTGGAACTTGCATCGTGACAAAATGAAAACCAACGGCAAACACAAAGTTAAATTTCTTGATCCCGAAGAGGGAAAGATGCTCTTCGAGAATGCTGCACAACACTACCTCAAGATGACTGGCGAGCAGTTCAAACGGAAGTGGAAGGCTAAAAAGATCAAGAACCCAGATCGGCCTGAAGTCATGCACGTCGCTTCCCTATTGCCCTTTGCCCGGTAGAACCCCACACCAAGCGGTCAGCAATTGCCTTGAGCCGCTACAGCTAAATGTTTTCATGCCCCAAGTGGATTTTTCCCCGTTACAGATACGTTGCAGATTTTAGTGCAATTCCTGCAAAAATCGTCTGGTCTCTGCAATCTCTGAAAAAATACGAGCGAGTAAAATCACAAACAAAAACGCCAACCTATCTCTAAGTTGGCGTCTCTGCTGAATTCTGGTGAAAACGGCTTCTTAAGATTTTAAGTCCCTTGTGTCTACCTATTCCACCATCCGGGCTGGGACCGCATTCAACAGGCCAATTCCTAACACAAAATCTCTGGCCGGAAAATGCCAAGGCCTCTCGCGGGAGAGGCCTTGGTCGAGGGACGCTGAAATCCTAAACAAACAACGGCGCCAGCACGAGCGTGATCGTCGCCAAAAGCTTGATCAACACGTGGAGGCTGGGGCCGGCGGTGTCTTTGAACGGATCGCCCAAGGTATCGCCGACAACCGCGGCCTTGTGCGGGTCGGAGCCTTTGCCGCCGCCCTCGAACTGGCCGCTCTCGATGTACTTCTTGGCGTTATCCCAAGCGCCGCCGCTGTTATTGAAGAAAGTCGCCATCAAGATTCCAGCGATCGTGCCGACCATCAAGAAAGCCGCCACGGCCTCCGCACCGATGCCGAACATCTTGAAAACCAAACCGACCGCCACCGGCATGGTCACTGCGAGTAGACCGGGCACGATCATCTGCTTGAGGGCGCCGACGGTAACGATGTCGACACATTGACGGTAGTCCGGTTTCACCGTGCCTAGCAGGATGCCGGGGTTTTCTCTGAACTGCCGGCGCACTTCGTTGATCACGTAATAGGCGGCTTTGCCGACGGCTCTAATAGCGAAGGACGAGAACAGGAAAACCAACATCGCGCCGAGCAAGCCACCGACGAACACTTCCGGCTTGGCGATGTTGACGACCTCCAACGGATGACCATAATGCGCCACTTCATCGAGATAGGCGGAAAACAGTAAAAACGCCGCCAGCGCCGCTGAGCCGATGGCGTAGCCTTTAGTCAACGCCTTGGTCGTGTTGCCGACTGCGTCAAGACGGTCAGTCTTGCGGCGCACTTCTTCGGGCTGGCCGCTCATCTCGACGATGCCGCCGGCGTTGTCGGTGATCGGACCGAAAGTATCCATGGCGAGAATATAAGCGGCAGTGCCGAGCATACCCATGGTCGCCACCGCGGTGCCGAACAGGCCGGCGTGCTTCACGCCGCTGGCGAGTCCCAGATAGTAGGACGAGATAATTGCCACGGAAATGACCAACACGGGGATCGCCGTGCACTCGAGGCCGACCGCGATGCCGGCAATGATGTTGGTCGCCGGCCCGGTCTTGGACGCCTCGGCGATTTCTCTGACCGGCCGATATTTGTACTCGGTATAATATTGCGTGATAAAAACGAAGGCCTGAGCCATCAAGATGCCGACGACGCCGCAAAGGAAAAAATAAAACCACGCCGACTCGGCTTCAGGGTACTTCGACACGTCGACCGCGAGCAAAGTTTTCGAGGTAAAAAAGAAGGCGACAATCGCCAACGCGCTGGTGACGTAGTAGCCTCTGTTGAGCGCCGCCATGGCATCGCCATCTTCTTTACACTTGACCACCATGATGCCGATGATCGAAGCGACCAAGCCCAGGGCGCGCGCCACCAGCGGGAAAAGAATTCCTTTCAAACCGAAGTAGGGAAACAAGCCGACGCCCAAAATCATCGCGCCGATATTTTCCGCCGCGGTGGACTCGAACAGATCCGCGCCACGGCCGGCGCAGTCGCCGACATTGTCGCCGACCAAGTCGGCGATGACCGCGGGATTGCGCGGATCGTCTTCGGGAATACCGGCTTCGATTTTGCCGACCAGATCAGCGCCGACATCGGCGGCCTTGGTGTAAATGCCGCCGCCGAGCTGGGCGAAAAGCGCGACGAAAGATGCGCCGAATCCGTAGCCGACGATGGTAAACGGAATTTTCTGCGGATCATGTCCGAGGGCTTCAAGCAAAGCGTACAGACCACCGACGCCGAGGAGGCTCATGGCGACGACGAACAAGCCGGACACCGCGCCGCCGCGCATGGCGATCTGCAAGGCTTCATTTAGACTGGAACGAACCGCGGCGGCGGTACGTATGTTGGCGCGGATCGAAACCCACATGCCGACATAACCGGCGATCAGCGAACAGGCCGCCCCGAGCACAAAAGCCAGCGTCGTCCAAAAAGCCGTTTCCATTGGCGGCACCGGGTCGACCTTGCTCGGCGTGCGCACAAAGGCGTAGAGGACAAAGATCAAGACCGCCAAGACCACGGACAAACTGATGATGGTGCGGTTTTGCCGCGACATGAAAGCTTCCGCGCCTTCCTTGATGGCGTTCGAGATGTCCTGCATCTTTTGCGTACCGGTGTCCTTCTGCAGCACCTGGCGCGCCAGGTACACGGCAAAGGCCAGCGACAAACAGCTAATGACAATTACAAATGCGATCATTTCTCCTCCTCATCCAAAAGAAACCACATTTCGATTCATTCCTTGCGGCGCCAAACATAAGCCACGCCGATGCTGAGAACGTATAAGACCAACATCGGCAGCGCTAATAGACTTTGGTTGATCACGTCCGGTGTCGGTGTCAGCATCGCCGCAGCCACAAATATCACCAAGATCGCATAGCGAAAGTTTTTCAGCATGAAACGATGATCCCAAATACCGATTTGTACAAGAAAAAAAGTGAAAACCGGCAGCTCGAAAGTCGCCCCAAAAGCCAAAACCATGCGAAAGAAGAAAGTGAAATACTCACCGATCCGAATCGCCGGATTGACGCCCATGGTTTGGTATTGCTCGATAAAATACTTAAACGCAATCGGCAAAACGAAGCGGTAACAGAAATACGCGCCGCCGATAAAAAACAGCGTCGCGCATGACACAAACGGCAGAACCCATTTCTTTTCCCGACCTGACAATCCCGGCGCGATAAAGCGCCAAATTTGATAAAAAATGACCGGACAAGAAAAAACCGCGCCCGCCGCCAGGGCGACTTTGATCTCGAAGAAAAACGCTTCGGTGACGCTGGTGCCGATGAGATTCTGGCCGGGCTGCAAGTTTTGCTTGAGCGGCGCTACGACGAACGCAAAAACCGCGCCCGAGAAATAATAACCAACGCATGAGGCGACCGCGATCGCCAAAACCGACTTCAGCAAACCCCAGCGGAGCTCTTCGAGGTGCTCCGTGAGCGTTATGTTAGAATCGCGCGCCACAGTCCACGACCACACAGCGAAATTGCAAAAAAGGGGAAGGTTTCAAAACCTTCCCCTTTCTCGGTAGCATTAACCGCGGTCAGGCAAAAAATCCCTACTTGGTTTTTGCCTCCTCTTTCTTCTCAGCGGCTTTTTCCGGCGCTGCATCCTTCATAGGCTCAGCTGCTTTCTGATCACCCGCTGGCGCTGGTTCCGGCGCTGGCGCTGCTGGCGCTGGCGGCGGTGGAGGCGGAGCTGGTTCTTCTTTTTTACCACATCCGATAAACGTTAGAGTAAAAGCGAAGAGGGTAATTGCCGACAATGAAACGAGTCTCTTTCCCATCCTTGATTCACCTCCTTTCCCGTCACACATCTAAACAACTCTGTATTGTTCGATTTTTATCGCACAAGTCTGGCCCAGATTCAAGCATAAGTCCGGCAAAAAAAACTAGCCTTCAGCGCTGCCCCCGAGCGCGTTCGTCCCCGCCATAGCTTCGGCCGCGGCAAAAATTATCGTGCCGCCACGATGATGCATTATTTTAGCGCTACGCCAATTGGAAGCGAAGTTGGTGCGATGCAATTTCCAACCGGCGGCTCTGCGAACAGGAGAGAATTTCACCACAACCCACAAGATTTTGTTAATAACCTGTTGATAACCACCCGCTCATCTCACTCGCAAGGCCAAAAATTGCGGCGCGGAGCGAATTGCCTAAATTCCTTGCGTTCTAAATTGAAATTTTTCTATCACTTGGCTCGCTTCGTCAAAATTCCGCATGGCACAATGACAGCGACGGCAAGGTTACTTGATCTTTCAGAACAGCGGACATGGGCGCGCCAATTGGCGCGACACGGAGGCGCGAACCAAACTTAGATGTTGCCGTACGGTTGGCCCGTTTGGTCGCGCCCGCGATTGCCCAGCGCCGCTCTAAACGACATTGACTCCGCTGGGAGCGGATGGTACAAAGCGGAAAGACAAATTTTGGAGGAATTCATTGGCTGCACATCCTTCGGTTATCAAAAGACATCAGCAAAGTCTGACGCGGCGAAGTCGAAACATCGAAACCAAGTCGAGACTTCGAACCTTGGTGAAAAAGGCCCGACAAGCGATCGACTCGAAAAATTTTGACAATGCCCAAATGCAGATCCGCGAGGTCAACAAAGCGCTTGGCAAGGCGGTAAGCAAGGGCATCATTAAGAACAATACCGCGTCGCGTTGGCTCTCTCGGCTGTCCCGCGGCGCGGCAAAAACATCCTCGGCAGGCTGACCATCGACAATCCACGTCTCAATTCGCCCGGTCTTGGCCGCGGCGAGCGGCGCTTCAGAACATTTCCATGACCCGTTGATAGAGTTCCTTGGCGAACCGCTCGATCAACTGATTGCGCGTATCTTTCCGCTGGGCTTCGGTAAGCTGGATATCGGTGAGCTGCTGTACGTCCGAGTTATTCAACGTCCCGGTACGAAAACCCGATGAGGTCGACACCACCGCGGCCCGCGAACCGGCATAGAACTCGCTTAGGCGTATCGCGTCGCCGCGCCACAGAGTCGCATTGGTTTCACGCTGGCGTAACGACATGTCGACGATCATCGCCGACGAATACTGCAACACTTCGTCGTAGCCATTGGCCGACGCCACGGTGCTTTCCAATGGCCGTATGACACCGCTGACGATGACGTCCGCGCGTTCGGACTGATCGACCACTCTGAGCGGTCCGCGTCGATAAAATTCGCCGCGCATGGCCGTCGCCAGTTCTTTTTCCAGGCCAACGTCGCGGCCCCGGTTGACGAACGCTTCGATGAATATCGTTCGCGCATCTTTCGGCAGCACTGAGCTGTCCGCGACGAAGCGGTAACCACAGCCGCTTTCGAGCATCAAGCCGGCGAGGACGAGCAGTCTCAGGGCGAGTGGCCATTCTGGTTTGCGGCGCACCATGTTATCCCTCCACGACTATATTCACCAAGCGGCGCGGCACGTAGACAAACCGCTGGACCTTTTTTTCTTCGAGAAAACCGACAAGCTTGGGATCGGCCAACGCGAGGGTCTGGATGTGCTCTCGGGTCGCGTCGGCCGGCACGGTAAGTTTACCGCGCACCTTGCCGTTTACTTGGACGACGATCAGCAATTGCTCTTCCTCCAGAGCCGCAGTCGAATAACTCGGCCAAGGAACTTGATCCAAGCGTGAACCATCGCCGAGCTGTTGCCACAGTTCGCTCGCCACGTGGGGCACAAAGGGCGCGAGCAGAATGATCATGGTCTCCAGCCCTTCTTTGACCATCGGCGCGGCGCTCTTGAGTTTAGCGCTGTCCTGCACCGTGGCACTCAGCGCATTGGAGAGCTCCATGATCGCAGCGATGGCGGTGTTAAAGTGGAACCGGCCATCGATATCGTCGGTGACTTTTTTGATGGTTCGATGGATCATGCGCTGCAGGTCGCGTTGGTCCGCCGTCAGCTCCGTTGGCGCGCCGTTGCTCGAAGGGTTGAGCCAAAGTTCGCGCTGCTGATAAACCAAACGCCAGAGCCGGCTAAGAAAACGAAACGCGCCTTCCACCCCCTGGTCGCTCCATTCGAGATCCTTTTCCGGCGGCGCAGCGAAGAGGGTAAACAGCCGTGCGGTGTCAGCGCCGTACTGACCGATTAGATCTTCAGGGTCAATGATGTTCTTCTTCGACTTTGACATCTTCTCGACCCGACCCTTGCTTACCGGTCGATCACAGTGCGGACACTTCCAACCCTCTTGATCAGAGCCATTCAGATCACCAGGGAATAGCCAGTTGTGCTCGCTACAGCGATAGGTCTCTTTCGACACCATGCCTTGGGTGAGCAGATTGGTGAACGGCTCGTCGACTTTTACCAGACCCAGATCACGCAAGGCCTTGGTAAAAAAACGCGCATAGAGCAAATGCAGCACCGCGTGCTCGACGCCGCCGATGTACTGGTCCACCGCCATCCAGTAACGGCCTTTGTCGACGTCGACGGGCGCATCGGCAAATTTCGCCGAAGCGTAACGGAGAAAGTACCAAGACGAATCGACGAAAGTGTCCATCGTGTCGGTCTCGCGCCGCGCCGCGCCGCAACATTTTGGACAAGCCACGCGCGCGAAGGATGGGCTCTCGCTCAGCGGCGACCCGCCTTTACCGGTAAACGGCACGTCTTTCGGCAGCGCCACCGGCAATTGATCTTCCGGTACCGCCACCGTGCCGCATTGGGCGCAGTAAATGATCGGGATCGGCGTGCCCCAGTAACGCTGCCGCGACACACCCCAATCGCGCAGGCGAAAACGGATGGCTTTTTTGCCGAAGCCTTTTTCTTCGGCAAAGGCGGCAATTTTTTCTTTACCGGCCGCATTGGGTGTCCCGGAAAATTTACCACTATCGGCCATCACCCCTTCGTCGACGTAGGCTTCGGTCATCTCTGCCACCGAGAGTTTGCCCCGGTTGGGCTGGTCGGGCTGGATAACTAGGCGAATGGGCAGGTGATATTTTTTTGCGAACTCGAAATCGCGCTGGTCATGGGCCGGCACCGCCATCACCGCGCCGGTGCCGTATTCCATTAACACGAAATTGACCAAGTAGATGGGAATATTCTCGCCGGTAAAAGGGTTGCGGCAGTGGGCGCCGGTGAAGACACCCTCCTTCTCGTCCCCGTCGGCGCCCCGCTTGGCTTGGCTGATCTTTTTGTCGCGATCGATGAAAGTCTTGACCGCCAATTCCTGCGCCGTGCCGCGCGAGAGTGCTTCCGCTAATGGATGTTCCACCGCGAGAGATACGAAGGTCGCGCCAAAAATCGTGTCAGGCCTGGTCGTGAAAATTCGCAGCGCTCCCTCGTGACCGACTAATGGAAAATCGATCTCAGCGCCGACCGATTTGCCGATCCAGTTGCGCTGCATGGTCAATACTTTGTCGGGCCAACCGCTAAGCTTGGCCAAATCGCTGAGCAGTTCCTCAGCGTAGTCGGTGATGCGGAAGAACCACTGTTCCAATTCCTTTTGCACCACCGCCGAGTCGCAGCGCCAGCAACCGCCGTCGATCACCTGCTCGTTGGCCAACACGGTTTCACAGGACGGACACCAATTGACCAAGGAATTTTTTTTGTAGGCCAAACCTTTTTTGAAAAACTGCAAAAAAATCCATTGATTCCAGCGGTAGTACTCCGGCTCGCAAGTGGCGATTTCGCGCTCCCAATCGTAGGACAGCCCCATGCGCTTGAGCTGGGTTTCCATGTACAGGATATTTTCCTGGGTCCAGGCTTCTGGATGAACGCCGCGCTCGATGGCGGCGTTCTCCGCCGGCAAACCGAAAGCGTCCCAACCCATGGGATGGAGCACGTTAAAACCGCGCATACGCTTGTAACGCGCCACCACATCGCCAATGGAATAGTTGCGCACATGGCCCATGTGAATCCGGCCCGACGGATAGGGGAACATCTCGAGAACATAGTACTTGGGCTTGGCCGAGTCCTCGGTGACTTGAAATGCTTGGTTCTCGGCCCAAATCCTCTGCCACTTCTCTTCAATGCCTTTGGCTTGATAACGCTCGTCCATTGTCAATCTTTTAGCCGGATTTCACGCAACTGGATTGGGCAATCCGATCCAATACCCCATTGATAAAACCAGCGGAATCCTCGCTGCCGAACCGTTTGGCGATCTCGATCGCCTCATCCAAGGTCACCGCGGTCGGGATATCGGCGCAGAAAACCAATTCGTAGGCAGCCATGCGCAGCAGCACGAAATCAACTTTAGCCAAGCGCTCGTTTTTCCAGTTCTCCACCGCCTGATCGATCAGACAGTCGATCTCGGCGCGCTGGCTCACCGTGCCGGAAATCAAGCGGCGGGCGAATTCTTTGGCCTTGGCGTTACCCTCGAAGTGTTGCAGGAACAATTCGACAGCCGTCACCGACGGATCGCCGGTGATCTCGATCTGGTAAAGCGCTTGGAGCGCCAGTTCGCGCCCCTTGCGCCGATTGCTGCGCGGCGAGTTAGGCACATTATCGGATGGTATTTCTGCCAAAGAGTTGCTCGATGAATCTAGTGTTGAGTGCAACGGTGTGTCAGGCAACTTGGCGCAAGACGTTGACCATCTCAACAGCGACCAACAGCGCTTCGTAGCCCTTGTTGGCGTCCTTGTAGCCTGACCGATCCATTGCCTGTTGCCGGTCATCGGTCGTCAAAATTCCGAATCCGATCGGCAACTGATACTTCCGGACGGCATTTCCGATACCCGTGGTTACCGCGTCGCAGACATATTCGAAATGAGGAGTGTCGCCACGGATGACCGCACCGAGGCAAACCAGCGCGTCGAACTTTCCGCTGGCGGCCATCTTGTCGGCAACCAGGGAAATTTCAAACGCGCCAGGCACCCGTGCAACTACGATGTTCTCCTCTATACCACCGTGGCTCTTTAGAGCGTCCAACGCGCCTTCAAGAAGCTTATCGGTGATATCCTTATTAAAGCGGCTGACGACGATGCCGATCTTAAGCCCGTCGGCATCCTGCTTTCCTTCGAGTATTTTGACCATGAACGAATCTCAGCTTACAGCCGTTAATGTTTCGCCGGCTTGTCTTCGAGATTGGACAGCATATGGCCGAGCTTGCGCTGTTTAGTCCTCAGATAGTGAATGTTGGAGTCGCGCGGCGAAATCTCCAGCGGCACTCTCTCGACGACTTTGACGCCGTAGTTTTCCAGGCCGGAGATCTTACGCGGATTGTTGGTCAGCAATGAAACTTTTTCCACACGTAGGTCACGGAGAATCTGTGCGCCGACGCCATAATCGCGGAGATCTTCTTTGAAGCCCAACTCCAGATTGGCCTCGACGGTATCGCGGCCCTGATCCTGCAAGGCGTAAGCTCTGATCTTGTTGGTGAGGCCGATGCCGCGCCCTTCCTGATGCATGTAAACCAGCACACCGCTGCCCTGTTGGTCGATTTGGCGCAGCGCTTGGCGGATCTGGTCACCGCAGTCGCACCGTTCCGAGCCAAACACATCGCCGGTGAGGCATTCGGAATGGAGCCGAACCAACACGTTATCGCTCGCAGCAATTTCGCCCTTGACCAGCGCCATGTGCTCCGAGCCGTCGACCGCATTACGGTAAACGATCGCTTTGTATTTGCCGCCGTGCAGGGTCGGAAACTCTTCTTCGGCGACCCGCGCCACTAAACTCTCGGTGCGCAAGCGATAGGCGATCAAGCTCGCCACCGAAAGAATATTCAAACCTTGGCGCTCCGCGAGCCGCTCTAACGACGGCAGCAATGCAATCGAACCGTCCTCTTCGAGGATCTGGCAAATCACGCCGGCCGGCTTGAAGCCGGCCAGACGCGCCAAATCCACCGACGCATCGGTCCGACCCGAGCGCGCCAGCACCCCGCCGGTGCGCGCTTGAAGCGGCTGCACGTGACCGGGAACAATCAGCTCGCCATGTTTAATCTCATCCGAAATAATCGCCCGGATGGTGTGCGCCCGGCCCTGGGCCGAGACTCCGTGAACACCCGGCAAATTAACCGAAAAAGACGCGCCGCAGAGCAAACCCGACAGCGGACTATTCTCCGCCGACACCATCGGAATGCACAATTCGCGGATTCTTTCGTCAGTCAAGGTCACGTAAATAATGCCGCGGCCGTGGTGCATCATGTGATTGATGATCTCAGCCGACACTTTCTCCGCCGCCAGGCAGAAAAAGCCGTCGCTGTCGGGCGCATCCTCGTTGACCAGGATCACCATGCGGCCGTTACGGATATCTTCGATACCTTGTGCAATCGTCGAAATGGGCATGGGCTAGTTTCCGCGTGTCGGTAAAGTGTTTCGTAAAGTTAGCGGCGTTTTTCTAAGAAGCTATGCACGTATTTACCGATCAGGTCGGTTTCGATATTGACTTTATCACCAACCCGGCGGCCCTGCAAATTAGAGTGCTGCAAGGTGAACGGGATGATCGCGACGGAAAATCCGTCGCGCCGGCAATCGTTTACCGTAAGACTAATACCGTCGACCGCCACCGAACCTTTGGACACCAGCAGCGCGCTAAGCCGCGCCGGCACCCGAAAAGTGAAAATCGTAAACTCGCCCTGCGTGCGAATCGACGCCACCGTCCCGACCCCGTCGACGTGGCCGGTGACCAGATGACCGCCCAGCCGTTCATGCAAGCGCATCGGCTGTTCCAAATTGACCAAACTTCCCAGCGCAAGTTTTTCCAAGTTAGTGCGCGCCAGCGTCTCCGGCGAAACGTCGACCGTGAAGGCACCCGTGAGCTTCTTGACTACTGTCAAACAAGCGCCATTCACCGCGACACTGGCGCCGAGCGCCATCGAACGCACCGGCAATTTAGTCTTCACCGTCAAAACCGCCGAGCCGTCCTTCAATTGCAGCCCGCCAATTTTTCCGACATCTTCAATCAATCCGGTGAACATGCTGGCAAATCCTAATATCGCCGGGCGCACAGATAGGCCGACACCAATAGATCCTCGCCCACTCGCCGCACCGAAGTATTTTTTAGCGCAACCGCATGAGCCATCTTGCCGATCGCCAAGCCGTCGATCATCACCCGGCCGTCCCCGCCAATAATTTTTGGCGCAAAGAAAAACTGCACCTTGTCGACGACCCTGTGCTTTAGCGCGGAGGCGGCGACCGCTGCGCCGCCTTCGATGAGCACGCTGACGATGCCTTGCGCAGCGAGTTTTTTTAACAAGGGCCGCCAGGCCACTTGATTATTTTGCGCCGGCAATCGCCAGACCTGCGCGCCGCGCGCTTCGACGGCGCGGACTCTTGCCGCCGAGGCTCCCGTCGTCGTCGCGATAATAGTTTGGGCAGCGTCCTTGTGCTTGAACAGTTGCGCCGTCAACGGAATCCGCAAGCGGCTATCGAGCACCACGCGATAGGGATTGCGCCCGTCGGCGATGCGGCAGGTCAGTTGCGGGTCATCGGCTCGGACGGTCGCCGCGCCCACCAAGACGGCATCCGTTTCATTGCGCCAGCGATGCACCAGCGCGCGCGACTCTTCGCAGCTAATCCACCGCGCATCGCCACTGGCGGTGGCGATCTTGCCGTCCAATGTCGCGGCCAGCTTGAGGGTCACGAAAGGAATGCGTCGGGTGATGAATTTGGTAAAAGCTTCGAGCATCGTCCGGCATTCCGCTTCCAACAAACCGGTCCGCACTCGGATGCCGGCACGGCCGAGTTTTTTAAAACCCCGCCCGGCAACCCGCGGATTGGGATCGCTCATGGCCGCCACGACTTCTTTGATCCCGGCGCGAATCAACGCGTCAGTGCATGGCGGAGTGCGCCCGTAATGACTGCAAGGCTCAAGCGTGATGTAGAGCGTCGCGCCTTTGGCTTTGGCGCCGGCTTGTTTGAGAGCGACGATCTCGGCGTGATCGCTGCCCGCGACTCGATGGTAACCGGCGCCGACGATTTTGCCGCCGCGCACCAGCACTGCGCCAACCATGGGATTGGGACTGGTTCGGCCCGCGGCCTTTTGCGCCAAGCGGCAGGCCAGGCGCAGATAACGCCGGTCTTGCACGCTCCAAATCGGCTCGGCCAAGGCGCTAGTCCCTTCTGTGGCGCGGCTCAGTTGAATTGGGCGGCTTGGCGGCTTTTGCCAACGGCGCTTTGCGCTCTTTGATCAACTCTTCCAACTCGACCATGAACTCGCTGATATCCTTGAACGAGCGGTAGACGGAGGCAAAACGCACATAGGCCACCGGATCGGTATCGTGCAGCTCGCGCATGAGCGCTTCGCCGATCACCGAGGCGCTGATTTCTTTTTCACCGCGCTCTTGCAGCGCTCGCTCGATGCTGTCGGCGATGGTTTCGATGGTATCGATACTGACTGGCCGCTTCTCGCAAGCGCGCTTGAGACCGTTGATGATCTTCACCCGGTCATAGCCTTCGCGCCGCCCGTCCTTTTTGACGATCAGCGGCATCATCTCCTCGACCCGTTCGTAGGTCGTAAAGCGCCGCGTACAGCGCTCACATTCGCGCCGGCGCCGGATCATGTTGTTGTCCTTGCTCAAGCGTGAATCGATGACGCGATTCTCTATTTCATGACAGAAGGGACATTTCATAGTTTAAATAGTCGATGATGGAGGATCGAGGATGGAAGATCGAAAGTCTTAATTGGCCATCCTCAATCTTCGATCCTCCATCCTCGACCTTCTATCTTCAATCCTCGACCTAAAACCTACGGCTAAGCTTTCGTTAAACGATACGGATAAACCGGAAATTTTTTACAGAGTTCACCGACATCATCGGCCACCGCGCGCAGCTTGGCTTCGTCGCCAACACAACTCAGCGCGCGGGCGATCAATCCGGCGATCGACGTCATTTCTGTTTCTTTCATGCCGCGGGTGGTCACCGCCGGCGTGCCGATGCGAATGCCGCTGGTGACGAACGGCGAGCGGGTATCGAAGGGAATGCCGTTCTTGTTAACCGTGATGCGTGCCTTGTCGAGGGTCTCCTGAGCGACCTTGCCGGTCAATTCCGATTTACGCAGATCGACGAGCATTAAATGGTTATCCGTGCCGTCGGAAGTCAAGCGGAAACCTTTACCCATTAGACCTTGCGCCAGAGCCTGGGCATTCTTGACGATCTGTTGTTGGTAAACTTTGAACTCAGGGCTGAGCGCTTCCTTGAGCGCCACCGCTTTGGCTGCGATCACGTGCATGAGCGGCCCGCCTTGCATGCCGGGAAACACTCGGCTGTCGATAGATTTCGCGTGCTCCGCCTTGCACAGCACCATGCCGCCGCGCGGTCCGCGCAGCGTCTTGTGGGTCGTGGTGGTGACGAAATCGGCGTACGGCACCGGACTCGGATGCAGCCCGGCGGCAACCAAACCGGCGATATGCGCCATATCGACCATGAGAAATGCGCCGATGTCATCGGCGATCTTGCGAAAGCGCGGAAAATCGATAATGCGCGGATAGGCGCTCGCCCCGGCGATGATCAATTTGGGCCGATGCTCTTTGGCCAACCGCTCGACTTCGTCGTAATCGATGGTTTCGGTCTTTTCCGAAACACCGTAAGGAATCACATTGTAAATAAAACCGGAAAAATTCACCGGACTGCCCATCGACAAATGGCCGCCATGGGCGAGGTTCATGCCGAGGTAGGTGTTGCCCGGCTTGAGTACCGACAGGTAGACGGTCATGTTCGCCTGCGATCCGGAATGGGGCTGCACGTTGGCGTGATCGGCGCCGAACAACTGTTTAGCGCGAGCGATCGCTAATGATTCGACTTCGTCGACAAATTCGCAGCCGCCGTAATAACGCTTGCCCGGATAGCCTTCGGCGTATTTGTTGGTCATCACCGAGCCCTGCGCTTCGAGCACCGCTTCGCTGACCACGTTCTCCGACGCGATCAGCTCAAGATTGCCTTCGAGCCTTTGGGTTTCTTTTTGGATCGCCGCGTAAACTTCAATATCGGTCTGTTCGAGAAATGACATGCTCTTTCCTTCGCCCGTTAGCAGGCCACTGAAAAACCCTCTCGAAGTCCTTCGACAGGCTCAGGACGAACGGAGATGGGCTTGAAATAATTGAAATCATTCCGTTCATGCTGAGCTTGTCGAAGCATGTTCCACTTTTTTTCAGCAGCCTATTAGCCCTTGTTTGGCCGGTTGATCCGGCTGCCGAGATCCTCTTCCACTCGGGCGATCTTATCGACCCGCCGCTGATGCCGGCCGGCGGCGAACGGCGTCGCGAGCCAGGTCGCGACGATTTGCTGCGCCAGACTCTTTTCGGTTTTAGCGCCGCTCAGCACCAGAATATTGGCGTCATTATGCTCGCGGCTGGTGCGCGCCGCATCGAGATCGAGAACTAGAGCGGCGCGCACACCGGGGAATTTATTGGCGACGATCGACATGCCGATGCCGCTGGTGCAGATCAACACGCCGCGCTCCGCTGCGCCGGTGGATACACGCTCGGACACCTCGCGGCCGTAGTCCGGATAGTCCACCGAGTCCGGCCCTTGAGTGCCACAATCGCGAACTTCGGCGCCCTGGGCGCGCAAATACCCGACCAAGAAATCCTTAAGCTCCACTCCGCCGTGGTCGCAACCGATGGCGATCATCACGTCGCACTACTTTCCGGTTTCGTTAGTAATCTTATCGTCGTGAAATAAAGAAAATCGCAGGAGCAGGGCGCCTGCCTAGCACACCCCTGCGATAACGATTTTGGCTTAACCGAAAGGTTGCGCCCGGACTGACTACGGCGCGCAACAGATCGGGCGCGTTTAGCGGTGCGCCTCGATATAGGTGATCACATCCTGGACGGTCTTGATCTTCTCGGCGTCCTCATCGGAGATTTCCATCTCGTATTCCTCTTCCAACGCCATGACCAGCTCGACAATGTCGAGCGAATCGGCGCCCAGATCCTCGATGAAAGACGCTTCCGGCGTCACTTCTTCCGCGCTCACCCCCAACTGCTCACAGACGATCTCTTTCACTCTGGCTTGTACCGATGCCGCCATCTTCACATACCTCCTGCTACGAATTGTTTACATGTAAAGCCCGCCGTTAATGCTCAAAACCTGGCCGGTCACGTACGCCGCGCCCGGCCCGGCAAGAAACAAGACCATTTCAGCGACCTCTTCGCAAGTGCCGAATCGGCCGAGCGGAATCGAGTGGAGAAACTCCTCGCGCAGCTTGTCCGGCAAGCGCGCGGTCATATCGCTCTCGATAAATCCCGGTGCCACCGCGTTGACCGTCACGCCGCGCGATGCCACTTCCCGCGCCACCGCTTTGGTGAAACCGATGATTCCCGCTTTCGAGGCCGCGTAAATAGATTGCCCGGCGTTACCCGTTTGTCCCACCACCGACGATAGGTTGACGATCCGACCGCGATGCTGGCGAATCATCACGCGCGAAACAGCTTTCGTACACAGCACCGTGCCTTTCAAATTGATACCAATGACTTGATCCCAATCCGCCGGCTTCACTCGCATTAATAGATTATCGGCGGTCACGCCGGCGTTGTTGACGAGAATATCAAGTTTCTGATGCCGGTCAACGATATTCTTGACCGCGGTTTCGACCTGGCTCTCGTCGGCAATGTCGAAGGGGCAAAGCTCACCGCGGCCACCTTGCGCGGCGATCGCGCTCAATGATTCTTCGGCGGCGGTTTGGTTGCCACGGTAATTGACGACCACATGGGCGCCGGCTCGGCTGAGCGACAAAGCAATCGCTTTGCCGATGCCGCGGCTGGCCCCGGTCACTAAGGCGACCTGTCCTGGGAGATTCATTTTTGCGTTACGCAAAGACCATTCTGGCGAGGTCAGGCGGCGCCTCGAAATTATCGGTTTCCAGTGCCGGCGCGATGCGCTTGATCAAGCCCTTTAAAACCTTGCCGGGGCCGATTTCCAAAGCGCGTCCACAACCCAGCTGGGATATTTTCATGATCGATTCTTGCCAACGCACCGGTTGCACCGCCTGTTCGATCAAAAGAGTTTTGACTCGGCTGGCGTCGCGGTTGACCTCGGCCTCGACGTTAGTCACCACACCGACGGCAAAAGGCTGGACCGCCACGTCGCGCAAGATTTCTTTCAAGCCGTCCGCCGCGGGCCGCATCAATTGGCAATGAAACGGCGCGCTCACCGGTAAATCCAAGGCCCGCTTGGCGCCGCGCTCTTTGGCCAGCGACATGGCTCGTGTCACCGCATTTTTGCTTCCGGCGATAACAATCTGACCGCCGCCGTTGTCATTGGCCGGCGCGACCACTTCGCCTTGGCTGGCATCGGCACAGATTGCTCGCACCGCATCCATCGTCAAACCTAAAATGACCGCCATCGCGCCGCTGCCGGCGGGCACCGCCTGCTGCATCAAGCGGCCGCGCTCGCGCACGACCTTAACAGCGTCGGCAAAGCGCAGCGCACCAACCGCCACCAGCGCGCTGTACTCGCCAAGACTATGACCGGCGACCAACGCTGGGCGCAGCGCGGTTTCCGCTTCAAGCACGCGCAGCGCAGCGATCGATGCCGTGAGAATCGCCGGCTGGGTGTTTTCAGTGAGCTTTAGTTCCGCTTCGGGCCCGGCAAAGCAAAGCTGACTGAGCGCAAAGCCGAGGGCGTCCTCGGCCTCGGCAAAAACTTTACTTGCGCAAGAAAATTGTTGGCAAAGTTCCTTGCCCATGCCGACGTATTGCGATCCCTGGCCGGGAAAAACGAACGCGATGTTAGGACTCGCCACCGCGCCTCCGTTCTCCGGCGACGCTCGCCGGTTCGGCTTTGTCGCCGATGGATTCGATCTTTGATTTCAACTGGTGCCAGAGTTTTTGCGGCAACCCGGCTTTCTTTTCCCCAGCGCCATGAGCCAATTCAGCCAACGCGTCGGCGATGTGGCGATTCATATTCTGATCCACCGCGCCGCAAGCCTGGCGAATGGCATTTTTGATGGCGAGAGGAGTGGAGCCGCCGTGGGCGATGATCGCCACGCCTTCCAAGCCGATCAACGGCGCGCCGCCGTACTCAGCGTAATCCAGCCGCCGATACGCTTGCTTGAGCGCATCCCGGCTAATCAAATAGCCCAGTTTGCTCGAAAGATTTTTTTTGAACGCGCCCTCCAACACTTCCCCGGCAAAGCTCGCCACCCCTTCCATGGTTTTGAGCGCGATATTGCCGGTGAAGCCGTCGCAAACAACCACGTCCACTTTGCCGTTGAAGATATCTCGGCCTTCGACGTAGCCGATGTGATTGATCGGTACTGAGGCCAGCTGTTCGCTCGCCGCGCGGGTTAATTCATTGCCTTTGGTTTCCTCTTCGCCGTTGCTCAAGACACCGACCCGGGGGTTGGTCACGCCCAACACTCGTTCGGCATAAATGGAGCCCATGAGTGCGAACTGCACCAGATGAAACGGCTTGCAATCGACATTGGCGCCGGCGTCGACGATCACCGTGCCCTTATCCCTACTCGGCACCACGACCAGAATCGCCGGCCGCGCCACCTCCGACAGCGTGCCCATAACGAACATGCCGCTCGCCATCATCGCACCGGAATTGCCCGCGCTCACCACTGCGTCAACCTCGCCGCGCTTCATCATTTCGAACCCGACTCTCATTGACGAGTCTTTTTTGCGCAGCGCGATGCTCGGCGACTCATGCATCGGCACCACCTGGGATGCGCCAACAATGTGAAGCTTGGGCGCGTCCGGATGTTTGGCGAGTTCCTGCTCGACGGCTTCTTTTTGGCCTATGAGCACGAGTTCAATGCCAAGCTCTCGAGCGGCAAGTATTGCGCCCTCGACCACGACTCCCGGGGCGTGGTCTCCGCCCATCGCATCGATGGCGATTTTCGGCATGGGATAGAAGGGGTTTAACTTTCCTCGGTTTCGATCACCGCGCGGCCACGGTAATATCCGCACTTCGCGCAGGCATGATGGGGCAACACCGTCTCGCCACAGTTAGAGCAGCTGCTCCACTGCGGCTTGGTCAGATGATCGTGCGAGCGCCGTTGATTTTTCACTCGCTTCGAGGTTCTTCGTTTCGGTACTGGCATAGTCTATTCCTGTCCTTCTCTGAGATTCCGTGTTAAATGCGCCACTTGAGGCGGGAACACTATCATGAGTTTTCCAAAGGGGGCAAGCATCCTCTTTGGTTTATTTTATCGCTCCACTCACTTCGAAAATTATTTTCTAACGTCCGACTTTGAGGGTCCGGAACAGCGCCATGCGCGGATCCCCGCCAACGCTAGAACAATTGCAGCCATCATGGTTGAGGTTGGCGCCGCAACTGCCGCACAGACCGCGGCAACTATCGCCGCACAGCGGCCGCGTTGGTAGAGCCAAAATCACTTGTTCCGCGATCAACGGCGCCAAATCGATCTCATCCGATGAATAGTAGCTCAGGCCCAAATCGTCGCGGTATAACTGTTCCGCTCCATGCCCGATTCTTTTCGCTTCGGGCGTCAACATGAAGTCAAAGGGCTGGTCGAGCTTTAAGCCGAATTCTTCCAAACAACGCCCACATCGGCCGATCAATTGGCCGCGCAATCGGCCACTAAAAAAAAGCTCGGCGCCCGACCGGTAATAGACCAAATGCACATCCAAAGATGGCGGAAAGCCGAAATCCCGGTTGCTCTCTCGGCTGTAAATATGGTTTAGTTCCTCAACGCCTTCAGAGAAATCGATCTCTCTGGGGGTTTGAGGAATCTCGTCGACGGAGATTTTCATCGGCGCTTGCGCGGGCCGTTCAGTGTTGCTTGAATATAGACAATTCCGCCCTGTTGTCAAGCTGAAGCAAGCTGGCAAAAACGTAAAAACATTAAGGTTTATCCGTAACTTCCAACGCATGAGTGGAACGGCAGATAGCTCGTGCATGAAATTGACGCCGGCTCGACTTGCGGCATCGGTCCTTGTCTAATACCAGGCTTTTTGTTAACCCTCATGTTGTCCCAACCATGAGTTTGCCAATCTCTTTGCAACAGCGCTGGCGCGGTCACCGCTTCAATTCTTTCAACGGCGTCCTGCGCGATCGGTTCGAGGCGCGGGTTTACAAGATCGGCCTGCGCTTAGACTTCACCTGTCCTAATCGCGACGGCAAGGTCGCCGTCGGTGGCTGCATATATTGCAACAACGCCAGCCACACGCCGGAAAACTATCGGCCGCGCTTGTCGGTGACGGCGCAACTCGAACAGGGTGCCCAAGCAATAGCCAAGCGTCATAAGGCGGAACGGTTTATCGCCTACTTTCAGAGCTACTCCAACACCTACGATTCGCTCACCAAGCTTGAACGGCTGTACCGCGAGGCGCTCGACTTTCCCGGCGTCGTCGGCATTGCTATCGCGACCCGGCCGGATTGTCTTGCCAATGACGTTCTCGATCTGATTAGTGATCTTGCCGAGCAAACTTATCTTTGGCTCGAGATCGGACTCGAGTCCATGTACGACCGGACGCTCAGTTGGGTCAATCGCGGCCACGGCGTAAGTGAATATATGGATGCCGTCGAGCGCGCCAAGGCGCGCCGGCTACGCGTCTGCACTCATCTGGTCTTAGGTTTCCCCGGCGAAAGCCGTGACGAGATACTCGCCACCCCGGCGCTATTCAACCGGCTCGGCATCGACGGCATCAAGCTGCACAATCTGCACGTCATCAAAAACACGCCGTTGGAAAAATATTATCGTCAGGGCCAAGTGCCGCTTTTCAGCCGCGATCAATACGTCGGGCTGGTTATCGACTTTCTCGAACTGTTGGATCCAAATATCGTCGCGCATCGGCTTTCCGGGGCAACCTACCGGGCGATCACGGTGGCTCCGCACTGGTCCATCGACAAACGTGGCGTGCACAACGCGATCTTTAAGGCGATGGAAGCACGCGATACCTGGCAAGGCCGGCTATTTTCACCCGGCCAGGCGACAAGCTCAATAAATGAGGCATTTCGCGTACGGGGTATTGACCCCGCACGCGACCAAAGGGGATGCTCGCCCCCTTTGGAAACCCCATCAATATTGTGCCCGCCTCAAGAGGCGGGGAATGTTTAGATTGCAGACAGGTTTCACCTGTTCTCAAGGAGCAGCCCTGTGAACGGCCACATCGGATTGATTCATTCAATAGTACCCACCACCGTAAACCTCAACGTACAGATCCCGGACAGCCATCCGTCGGCGCGCAACTTAGGATCGGAACGGGTCGGCTCGGGCACGATCATCGAGCCCGATGGCTACATACTCACCGTGCACTACGTTACCGTCGGCGCTTCGTCGATCGTCGTAACCCTTGCCGACGGCGAACAACATCCGGCGCAAATCATCGCCCAAGACCAGGAGACGGGTTTATCGCTGTTAAAAATTGCCGGGCAGGGTTTACCCTACCTCAAATTGGCCGCGCCCGATTCCGTCACCCTCGGCCAACCGGTGGTGATGATCGGCAGCAGCGGGCAGAATAGCCGGCGCGTCAGCGGCGGCTACGTATCGTCGATGGACGCTTACGACGGCGAATGGGAATACATGATCGAGAAAACCATCCGCGTCACCGCCTTCAATCCTGGATTCGGCGGCTGCACGCTGGCCAACTTTCGCGGCGAGCTGATCGGCGTGGTGTCTTTGAATCTAGGCGAAGTCGGCAAATTTACCCTGGCCATCCCAATCGATTATTATCGAACCTACGAACAGGAATTGAAACAACTTGGCCAAGTACGGAGCCGGCCGCGCCGGCCTTGGCTAGGAGTTTATACCCAACCCATGGCAGGCCACGTGATCGTCGGCGGCGTCGTGCCCCACGGCCCCGCCGCCAAGTTCGGACTGAAACAGGGAGACATTATTTTGTCAGTGGAAAAAAACGAGATCCGTTCGCGCCAAGAGCTTTACCACGAAATGTGGAAAAAGCGCCCAGGCGAACGGATCTCGTTCAGAATTCTACGCGACGAGCAGTCGTTTGACTTGGAAGTCGTCGGCGGCGATCGCGCCGAGCGCTACCGCACTTAATCGTCGCCGCCCAATTTTTTAATCTCGCCTTTGCCGGTAATCTTGATGGCGAGCGCCGGCGTATAAGCGTCCGG
>CAYZJE010000232.1:0-10952 GCA_964478485.1 uncultured Syntrophobacter sp.
ATTCTCTCCGAGCTCATCGGCTTGCCGCAAAGTTGCATCCATTTTATCGAGCCCGAAGTCGGCGGCGGCTTCGGCGCCCGCGGCGAATTTTATCCGGAAGATTTCTTGATTCCGTTTGCGGCGAGGCATTTCCGAAAACCGATTTGCTGGATCGAAGACCGCTCGGAAAATTTAAAGGCGATGAATCAATCGCGCCAGCAGAATCACCGCGTCAAGATCGGCGTCAAAAATGACGGCACCATCATGGCGATGGACGCCGAGATTCTTTTCGACATGGGCGGTTACACGCGCACCCATGGCGGCGTGCCGGCAATCGCGGCGTCGGCCATGCTGCGCGGCCCGTTCCGGGTAAAACATTTCCGCGCCGACGTATTTTGCGTGCTCACCAACAAGACGCCGGTGGGCACGTACCGAAGCCCGGGACGCTACGAAGCCAACTTCGTGCGCGAGCGCCTGGTCGACATGGTCGCGCACCGATTAAAATTAGACCCCGCCGACGTGAGAAGGCGCAACCTGATTCGCCATGAAGAGATGCCCTACGACCTGGGCAAGCATCCGTTTCATTATATGGTCTACGACACCGGCGATTTCATCGGTCAATTCGACCGCGCCCTGGAGCGCTTCGGTTACGAAAAATATCAAGCCGCTTCAGCGGCGGCGAAGCGGCAAGGGCGAGCCGTCGGTGTCGGCGTCGGCTGCTTCGTCGAAACCAGCGGCATCGGCCCGTGGGAATACGCCCGCGTCGAAATCGACAATGCCGGCAAAGTCGTGCTCTACTCCGGCTGCAATTCCGTCGGCCAAGGCATCGCCACGGCGCTCAGCCAAATCGTCGCCGACGAGCTGCAAGTTGCCATCGACGATGTGCGCGTGGTGCACGGCGACACCGCACAGGTTCCCTACGGCAACGGCAGCAACGCCAGCCGTTCGACGGTCATGGCCGGCAGCGCCGCCGTCGGCGCCTCGCGCAAAGTGAAAGATAAGCTCTTGCGCCTGGCGTCGGCGAAACTAGAAATCGATGCCGCTGATCTAACAATTCACGATGGCCGAGTCATCGCCCGCGGCGCGCCGGAGCGCGCGCTCAGTTTCGCCGATCTCGCGCGTTTGGCGCTGCCCGGCCCGGCTTTGAAAATCGGCATTACACCAGGCATTTCCGAAGAGGATTTCTTTGCCACAGATAAGCGGCCTTTCCCCTACGGCGTCCATGTCGCCGCCGTGGAAGTCGACAAGGAAACCGGCAAGATCAAGATACTCGACTATTTAGTCACCGAAGATGTCGGACGAAAAATCAATCCGATGATCATCGAAGGCCAGATGGCCGGCGGCCTGGCGCAGGGAATCGGTGGCGCGATGCTGGAGGAATTCGTTTACAGCGAAGACGGTCAGCCATTGTCGACCAACTTCATGGACTATTTGCTGCCGACCGCGATGGAAATGCCCAATGCGCAGCTGATTTCCACCGAAGATTTTCCCAGCCCGCATAATCCGCTCGGCGTCAAAGGCGCCGGCGAAGGCGGCATCACCGCCGCCGGCGCAGCTTTGGCGAACGCGGTGTCGAACGCGCTGGGAGTCGAAGTGACCAGGTTGCCGCTGCGGCCGGATTATGTTTTGGAGTTGGTGAAGCAGAGTAGAGAAATGGATTCATAGTATTCGTCATTGAGTCCGAGTCCGGTCCCTTCCCCCCTCGAGAGACTGTGTCGCAATACCGTTCATGGTTCGAGAACCTCACCACGAACGGTATTGCTCGATCGCGAATTCAACTACTTATCCGTTCGCCCTGAGCGTGTCGAAGGGCTCCGAGTGAATTGCGACACAGTCTCCGACGGGGGAAGATTAAGATGGGGGTGACGCACCGTGCACCGCCGACGCATCACCCCTATCCCATCCTTTCCCCATCAAGGGGAAAGGGGTCGGACTTGGAATCCGAAGACGTTCAATATGGATGAAGAGGAGTCACCATGATTATCGATTGGCATGCCCATGTTTATCCGCCGGAGATGGCGAAAGAGCGGCGTTGGGGCGGCGCCTCGCCACTGACCATTGAAAACCTGCTCGAAGCCCACGAGAAAGCCGGCATCGAGCGCTGCGTCGTCAGCAACACGATCCACTATCTTAAAGACAAGTCTAATGAGGATTCGCTGGCGTTTCTGCGCCGCTGGAACGAATACGGCGCGGAGATTCAACAGCGGTACCAAGACCGCATTGTTGTCTTCACCAGCACCCTGCCCTGCGGCGGCGCGCCCTTTTTGAAAGAATTGGAACGGGCGATCACGCAGTGCGGCCTGAACGGCGTGCTGATCAATTCGAGTCACCAGCACGCTTATCCCGACGACGATGAAGCCAAGCCTTTCTTTGAACTGGTGTCGAGTCTCGGCATTCCGCTGATGATGCACGCGCCGTCGGTCGGCTACGGCGAAGAGCGCATGCGCGATTACCGCTTGGCCTCGAGCGTCGGCCGGCCGTTCGACGAATGTCTGAGCATCGCTCGGCTAATCGTCCGCGGCGTCTTCGAACGTTATCCGAAGCTCAAATTTGTCGGCTGCCATCTCGGCGGCGGCATCTGCGATGTCATCGGCCGCATGGACTACGCCTACGAGCTCGGCGACCAAGCCTCCGGCCTGGGATCCTACGAACCGATGCTGATCACCAAGAAACCGAGCGAGTATTTGAAGAAGCTGCACATGGACACCGTCGCCTATCACCCGCCGGCGATCATGTGCGCCTACCAAACCGTGGGCTCAAAGCAATTGCTCTTCGGCAGCGACGCGCCGCCGCTTTTGCCGCTCTTGCCGCGCGCGAAGCGAATCATTGAAGAACTCCCATTGACCGATGACGAGCGCACGGATATCTTCGCACGAAACGCGTTAAGACTATTAGAACGCGGATAATGAACTGGATATGGCACCGTCGAACTGTTGAACCGTCCGAAACGGTTGGAACGATTTGAGCGGCTTGAACGATTGGAACGCTTTTGTTTGAAGGAGGAATAATGCCCCTATCCTACGAAGACCTGATCGAGCCGACGATCATCAGGCAAGAATCGAAAAGCGTCGCCTACTGCCGCTGCACCCGCAGCAAGAATCTGCCCTTCTGCGACGGCTCCCATGCGGCGACCAACATCCAGCCGGCGCTGTTGGAATTCGCCCAACCCGAAACCATCGCCATTTGCCGCTGCTGGAAGTCCAAAGACCATCCTTACTGCGACGGCACCCACGGTCGTTTGGTCAAACCGAAAGAACGCCCGCCAAGAGCGCATGGTTAATGCCCCTCGTTACGGTTCCTAACGGAACCTACTCGGGGAATCGGACGACGAGCACTCCGTTCATCCTGAGTAGACCCGAAGGGGCGTAGCGAAGGAAGTAGGCCCGAAGGGCCGTATCGAAGGGTTTGAACATTTTGAACAATTTTAAGGAGGTGATTTATGGTTGAAATGAAAAATCTGATCGAAGAGGCGAACAAGAACCCCGAGATCAACCATCTAAGTTTGTGGCGCACCGATCTTGCGTACTATTGGGTGATCAACTGCGAGCCCGGCCTGCAGGATGACATGCACTATCACGACAACGATGATCACATCTTCATGTGCCTCGAAGGTGAGTGCACCGTGCGCACGCCGCACAAGGCGTTCGTCTTGAAGCAATTCGACACCGTGCTGCTTAAGTCGGGAGAATCCTATCAGCTGTGCAACACGGGCACGGGCAGAATGCTCCTGCTCGGCGCCGGCAACAGCCAAGTCGACGGCAAGCCGCGCACCCGCGTGCCGAAAATCCCGAGCCACACGCCATTTAAGCCAGCGGTCGTGGCGTAATCGCGTTGCAGCCCGCACCAACTGACCGCTGTCCATCGAGCTGGTTGCGGAAAGAAGCTTCGGAATGCTTCGAGGGCCTCATGCTTCGACAGGCTCAGCAGAACGGAAAATCATCAGTGAAATCAAATTCCCCGTTCGTCCTGAGCCCCGTCGAAGGACTCCGAGAGTAGTTTCTCAGCAACCTGCTGGTCAAAAAAAACCGGCAGTGCAGATTGAACTGCGCTGCCGGTTAGACTTGCACCAATTTCGTTAAATTACGCCTGCTGCACCGCCGTCAACTTCCACGCATTGGGTCCGACCGGGCGGGTGAATGTCCAAAATTCTTCAAACTCGACGGAATTTGAATCGCTGCCGCTGACCACCGCGCCTTTGTCGTCGACTGTGTAATCGAGCAGATTCGCGAATAGTCGGACGGTGATAAAGTCCTCGCCGCTTTCGGTCCACACTTCGGTGATCTCGCTGTCGCGCAGCGCGATGTTGTCCATGCGGTTTTTCTGCCCGCGCGCTTTGAGTTGCGCGATCTCATCGTCCCAGCTCTTCATCAACTCGCCACCGCACAGACCGTGCAATGTCGGCAAGTCCTGCTTGTTCCACGCGCCTTGAATCTTGAAAAACAAGCCCTGCGCGCTCTTGAGAAACTGCTCCGGGGTAAAACTTCGATCCATCGTCGTCAAGGAGCGGTAATCGATACCATTTAACGGCAGCGACTCCTGCACTGGCGGGTTATTCGAATAGCTCGACGGAGCCGGCGCTTGATATTGCGTGTCTTGATACTGCATCGAACCGAGACCCGGAGCGGCAGCCGCCCTCGACGCGGCATATTTGCGATAGAGGAAGTAAGCTAGGCCGCCGAAGAGCAGGATTTCCATCATGCCAAAGCCGCTGCCACCTAAACCGCCGCCCATTCCACCCAAACCGGTCGCACCGGCTAAGCCGGAAAAAAGCATCGAACCCAAGAAACCGCCGAGCACCGCGGTGCCGATTCCGCGCATAAAGCCGCCGGCTTGCGGCATCATCGGTGACGGTTGCTGCGCCTGCTGCGGCATCGCATCGCGCCTAGGCTGCGAAGCCTGATCCGGCCGGCTCGGCGCCTGGGTGCTTCTCGATCCGCGAAAGCCGCTCGATCGGCCACCGCCAGCGCGGGCATCCGCCAAGCTCTCCAAGACGATTTGCGTGAGACCGACAACCGCGAAAAGTCCGGCCGCCAAAAACAGCCCATATCTCTTAGTCGTAAGCATAAGTGTCAACCTCCGAAAGAGTAACATTTGAAACCAGAGTCTAATCACCGGCCCGGCGGGAGTCAATAAGCTAACTTTATTAGTTTTGGCGGCAGCGCCCACGCTTTTCTAATTGCCTTTCCCGCCCCCTTGTGGCACTTAAGCGATTCTATGCCGGAACCCAAGTGGTATCAAGAGATAACGCCGTACCAATGGCGCGTGCTCCTGTGCGCTTGCCTCGGCTGGGCGCTCGATATCATGGACGGTTATCTCTACGCCATCATCCAATTCCCGGCGATGAGCGACTTGCTCGGGACTTCCGAGAGCGCGCCCATCGGCTGGTACGGCGGCATTGTGCTGAGCATTTTCATGATCGGCTGGGCTCTCGGCGGTCTCATCTTCGGGCCCATCGCGGATCGTTATGGCCGCGCCAAGACCATGGCGATCACGATTCTAATCTATGCAACTTTCACCGGCCTGAGCGGTATCGCCGGCAGTTGGTGGGAGCTCGCCATATTCCGGTTTTTAACCGGCTTGGGCATCGGCGGAGAGTGGGCCGCCGGCGCGGCGTTGATCGCCGAAAGTTGGCCTGCGCAGTCCCGCGCCAAAGCCGCCGGCATCATGCAGGCGTCAGGCGGCATCGGTTTTTTTCTCGCCTCGATGCTTTATCTTTTTATCGGTCCCTACGGTTGGCGCTGGGTATTTGCTCTCGGTGTGCTGCCGGCAGTGGCGGCCTTCTACATTCGCAGGTCGCTAGATGAGCCCGAGCGTTGGGTCAAAGCTAAAAGCAGCGGTAATCCCTATCCAGCTCTCTTCCGCACGCCAATGCTGCGCCGTGATATTTTGCTTTGCACCGCCATGGCCGTGGTCGCCACCTTCGGCTATCAAGGCGCCATTCAGTGGGTACCGACCTGGATCAGCGCCATGCTTCAAGCCCAAGGGCCGCGCGCCGTGATTCCACAAGTCAGTTTAATCACCAGCGTGCTCAACTTTGGCGGCATGTTCGGCTGCTTGGCTCTGCCCTTCATCGCCGATCGCTACGGCCGTAAACGCGCGCTGTTCGCTTATTTTCTCGGCGCGTCGTTATCGGTACCGACGACATTCTTCTTAGCGCAAGGATTTACTCAAGCCGTGCTCGTCTCGCCGATCATGGGATTCTTTGCCGGCGGAGTTTTTACCGGCTTCGCGATTTATTTCCCCGAGCTGTTCCCCACCGCGATCCGCGCCACGGCGCAAGGCTTTTGCTATAACTTCGCGCGCTTTTTCTCCGCCGTCGCGCCTCTCGTAACCGGCGCCATCGTCTCCGCCTACGGCTCCTTCGCGCCGGCAATCGCGATCGTCGGCTTGGTGTATTTGCTGGGACTGGTGATCGTCACCTATGCGCGCGAAACCCACGGCCAGGCTTTGCCGGAGTGATGAAATGGAGTAGTAGAGTATTGGAGTGATGGAGTGTTGCTCGGGACTTTGAATTGACCCAATACTCCACCACTCCATTACTCCAACACTCCAATCCCAGGAACCCCAATGCTCACCATGCCCATCGTCAATCTGCTAGAGCACGCGCAGCGACTCGCCGCCAGCGGCAAGCGCGTGAGCGTCCTGTGGCAACACGACGACACTCTCGCCTTCATCGCCCGCGGCCGAGAATACCGCAGCGAGTTTCACATCAATCCCAGCGACGAGACCATGTACATGATCGAAGGCGAGATGCGCTTGCACTACCGCACGCCAGAAGAAAAAGAAGCAGTCGCCGTGATCGCCGAAGGCGCGATGATCTACACACCCGCCGGCACGCCACATTCGCCCCGCTTCGCCCCCAACGCCTTCGCCTTAATCTCCGAGCGCAAGCGCCGCCCCGGCGAGATCGACAAGTTTCACTGGTACTGCCCGAAATGCGACACGCTGCTGCACGAAGAAACTTTCATCGTGCGTGACTACGCCGAGGATCCCGTGTCCAAAGCTTATCAACGCTTCTTCGACAGCGAGGCGTTCCGGACATGTAAACAATGCGGTGAAATTATGCCAGCGCCGGTAGCTCTTTGATTACGAATCAAGAGTTCGTAGGGTGCGCTTGCGCACCGACCGATCGGATGGTGCGCAAGCGCACCCTACCGGCTGTGCGTCATTGAACCGAACACCTCAGGCAAATCTCACGGGATTTGTTCGCATGAGAAAACCGTTCAATCCTGGCGCTGCTGATGAGCTGAAATAAAGACGGCAGCCCGATGCGGACCGCCGTCTTTTAAAATATGTATCCGTAGTCGGAGAAAACCAAGTAGTGTTATCCGACTAGTAGGTCTCGATTTTCACATCAACCGGAACAGACTTCGAGACCACGTCGTAAACCGGGGAAAAGGTATAATACTTTTCAAAATGCTCTTTCGGGGCGCTGGAGTTGATCTTGAAATGAACCCGAATATTTTGAAATCCAGGCCGGACATTTTCAGCTAAGCCCAAAAGTCCCTGTAAATTCAAATCCCCTTCATACGTCGATTCCATCTTTTCGATCTTCTCTCCGTTCAACGCAGCATAATAAGCAATTGTGGTCGTCATACAGCCGGATAGAGCGCTTAAGAGAAACTCCACCGGATTCGCTCCTTCATCTTTGCCTGCCAGCAGTTCGGGCTCACCCGCATGGAATTTAAAAACATTTTTATGTTTTCTTTCGGCCCCTGCGGCATAAAAATCGTGAGCTTCCGAGCGGTTGTCGTCACAGGTCACCCATTGGTTGCGGACACGAAACTTGCATTGGGCAAGTTCAGGATTTTTTTTAATCTCCCCAATGGTGTTTACGAAGGCAAGAGTATTAAGTCCGTTGATTTGTTTTTGGTCTGTGGTTGTCATTTTCCTCTCCTCCTGAATGATAATAATTTAATACCGGGTTTATGAGCCGCCACGAACTGCGCGCACGGCTCTGTTGGCGCCCTTGGTTATAGGGAACTAAAAGGGGGGGCAAATCTTTATTTTTGACATCCACGGGATTCTGCGTCCGGGAACAATCCTAGCCCTAATCTTAATGTCCAAAATAAAGATTTGACCACAGAGCTGTGCTCGTGTTTTGACCGTGCGGTGTGATGATTTGGCAGGCAAATCTCCCCTGTTTCCACTATCTTTTGGTGAATGGAATCAACCCCGGAACCTGTTCCTTATATTTCCCATACTCCTCGGGATGGTGCTTCATGAGATCGCGCTCCTCATACCTGGTGCCGATGAGGATATAAATCGTAAACATAGCCGCAAAAAAGAGATGGCTAGCCGTCATATAAGGAGTCGCCCAGAAGAACACCAGAAAGCCTACCATGAGAGGGTGCCGTACGTGTTTGTAGAATCCCCTCAGTTTAAATGTAATCTTCTTCGGCTCAGTTCCTCGGAGATAGTGCCAAACCTGTTCAAGCCCGAGCAACTCAAAGTGATTGATCATGAAGCTTGAAAGGCACACTACGACCCAGCCGAGCAGCGAAATGCCAATCAAGATATTTGCCGCCGTAGTGTTTTGCACCTGCCAAATGACGCCCTCAATCGGCCGCCACTGCCAAATCATTGCCCACATGATGATATCGGCGATGAAAACAAACGTGCTGCGCTCAAGAGGCTTCGGAATGAACTGCGTCCACCATTGCTTGAAAGCCGGACGGGCCATGATGGTGTGCTGGACGCCAAAGATGAGGATCATTAGAAAATTTACCAGGATGGCAGCACCAACCGGACCGACGGAACCGGAATCGACCGATTTGGGTACAGCAAAGTGGCCGAGGAATCCTATCATGTACACCATCCACCCCATGAAACCCGCGTACGCGATGACACCGTAGATGAAGCCCAATGCTCGTTTCATGTCTGCTCCTTTCGTTATGCCTTCCTAATCGGTTAATATTGAATTTCTAACATTAGGCACTTTGTCTCGCCTCTCGCGTTTTATCACTCAAAGCCCGCAGGCAATCAAGTCACCGAGGTATCGGTGAACTAGCGGGATTGACTAGCGCGACGCAACGGACAACGTTACAGGATTAAACTGTATGAGAATACAGTTCAATCCTGGCATCGCCACAGTGGTTATTAGGATCACCTTATCCACCTTCATCAGTGTCCACTGCGCTAACGTCAATTAAACGAAGCCACTTCGCGGGCGGGGATTTGACCCCGCCGCCAATTGCAATATCGCAAAGGGGATGCTCACTCCCTTTGGAAACCCCATTTAGTTGTGCCCGCCTCAAGAGGCGGGGTTAACATAGAATCTATTTAACTCTAGACTTGAGCTGGATACGGTTGAAAATTTGTTTGACTCTTATTTTGTTCGTGCTAAGTTTACAAAAGAAATAAAAATAGAGTAGTCGTTCATGAAAAAAATCTTTTTTACGGCTTTATCTTTACAACTATTGGTATTTGCACTGATGGCACCTGGTCTGCGTGCAGATAAGCGACGGGAATTCATTTCGAAAACAATGAATTCTGATGTCCAAAAGCTTTTGAAAAGCGCCGGCAGAGAATTAATGGGCGAGGAGCCATTTTCAAGCAAAAATAATAATAGCATGGACTATATGATCGGCTTTTATAACACCGATCACGGTTTGCTTGTTACGCTTCAAGAATTAAAGCAACGTTTAGATGAATACGGACACGCGATCCCGGATGTTTATTCTAGCGAACTTGCGGCGATTGTATTTGTTGATAAGTCGCTCTTGTGGTACAAATCTGCAACCGCTAAAAAAACCTTAAAAGCGAAAATGGCACAGTTAATAGGAAAACACTTTATTTAAGCAGCGACAAACTGGTTGTTATTTTTCCCCCGTTTCCCGAAATACTATTGCGCAGCCACTCGGTGTTTGCTGATAGCATGGACTGCTGTCAGCGCTAAAGGTTTGTCGGCGGTTTATTGTATTCTTGTCGCGATCATTTTATTGATCTTGAGCCATTCGTCCCGCAGACGAGAGAATTTTCCGTCTCTTATCGGCCACCGGATGCGTTATAGAGCGCATCGATAAAGCCGCTGTCGTCAAGCCTGCGAAGGATACGCGTATCCGTGACATCTTCGACTTGGATTGCCGCCACCCTCGGATTAGATCGCGCAAGCATGCGTCGGATGTTTACCAGCCCTTCAGTTGACGGGTACGGCTTGCGCTCAAGCGTCTCCAATGCTCCCCGATAAGCCTCCTCGGCGTCTCGTTGTTCCACCCGCAGCCGCCGCGCCAGAATCTGGGTAACCGCCCCACGATTGCTTGGGTGATGGATAAAAGCGATCGCGCGTAAAAGCCCTCTCAGCACGCGCTCAACAAGTTGGGGGGATTTCTCAACGGTCTCTTTCAGAGCAATAAGGCTGTTGAGAGTAAGGGGAATATTGGCGTTTACGAAGTTAAGCAAAACCGGATACCCGCGGGCCTTCAGAGGTTGGCTAAACGCGGTCGGTAGCACCGTAACGTCAATAGCCCCGGCTTCAAGCGCCTTGGCGAGCTGAGGCTGGGGTCCGATCGCTTGGATGTGAAGCCGGTCCTTTACGGGTTCCAGACCCAGGTGCTCTAAGGCGAGAAGCGCCTGCATCCATATACCACCGCCCATGCTCTGAACACCGACGCGTTTATCCCGGAGGTCTTCGGGCCGAGTAATCCCTGGACGCGCCACGAAATCGGCCGCCAGCCGGTTGCCGAAAGTCGCGAGAATCTTAATTGGCGCTCCACCCGCTACGGCGGACACGACGGCAGTGCCGGCCGTCGTCACTAGGGGGACCTCCCGAGCCATCATGGAAGCTATCATCGTTGGGCCACTTCCGATGAAAATCAGTTCGGGGTCCAAACCCTCCTGAGCCAAGAATCCTCGGTCTGACGCGACCCACAGCGGCGCATTAGTAGAGGTGATGCTAACGAAGCCAATCTGCAAGCGCCGCTCTGCCGCCGCACAGCTGCCTGCAGGCAGCGATACTAGAAGGGCGAGCAGGC
>CAYZJE010000233.1:0-3177 GCA_964478485.1 uncultured Syntrophobacter sp.
CTCCGCGACATTGCGCACCGACGTCGACGAATCGCATCTCAACCCGGGCAATTTGCCGAAGAAGGGCGTGAAGTATTTCGACGATACCGAGTGGAAATGGATCGTCGGCGGGCGCGCTGAAAACCGCGAGAAAGTTTGGAAAATTTTAAGGGCAGCGAAGTAAATTAGCCTGTTCAAGCCGTTCAAAAAGTTCAAATCGTTCAAGCCGTTTCGGGTCTGAAGTTTTAAGTTTAGCGTTTGTGCAAACAATGGTATAGCCGAACCTCCGAAGGTATCAACGTTTTGAACGATTTGAACGGATTGAACTTTTTGAACCGAGAATTCAAATCCTAAGAAAGGCAGGAAACAGCATGGCAAAAAAAATTAAAATTCATTATCGGGCGCCGAGTCATGTGCCGCTGTGGAAGGTGATGGAGGCGGGCGGCTTTCTGGCGAAACACGGACTGGAAATGGACATGGGTTCGCTCGAAGGGCAACGCAAGCAAGCCACCGAGGGCTTGAAAGCCGGCACCCTCGACGTGGTCTCAGGCAATCATCACAATTTATACGCGTTCAAAGCGCTGCACGGCGACCCCTACGTTCACATCGCCCAGAGCAACAATTCTTGGCGGGAGAATTTTCTGGTGTGCGGCAAGGGCATCGACGGCGTGAAAGATCTCAAGGGCGAGAAAGTTGCAAAAAAAGTTGCAATGGACGACTACGACGGCCACACCGGATTGAACGTCTGGCTTTATTTGAGACTCAACGGCCTGGAGGAAGGGCGCGATGTCGAATTGGTGACCGATCCGGTCAAAGGCGCGGAACGGGCGAAAGGGGTGATGGAAGGCAAGTACGACGCGACTTTTATCCGCGCGGTTGATAGACTTCGCGCGCTCAAGTTCGGCGCCAAGATCGTCGAAGTGACGCCGATGGCGATGATCGAAGGGGTGACGTTGACGACGACCACCACCTACGTGAAAAATCATGAAGAGGAATGCCGCGCGCTGATCATGGCGATGATCGACGGCACCCATTTCTTCAAGACCAACAAAGCTGACACGCTCAAGATCGTCAAGGAGCACTGCTCCGAGTTGCTCAAGATGCGCAGCGACGAAGAGTGGGATTGTTTCTACGAGAATCAAGTGGAGTCGCTCGAAAGCGCGCCCTATCCTTCCCTCGAAGCGATTCAAAACGTCTTCGCGCTCGCGGTCAAGCGCGATCCGGAGATCAAGGAATACAATCCGCTGGCGCTCTGGGATCTGCATTATGTAAAAGAAATCGACGACAGCGGCTATATTCGTAAGCTCTATGCCTAAAGCGGCATAACGTTTTTGGATGGATTTTTGTCGCGCGATAAACGGGTCTAGGGAGTATTTCCTAGTCCCGTTTTTTTGGGTATCGGGGTCAATACTCCGCCGGCAAACTCGCGGCATTGATTGCGCGACTCGACGGTTCTCTGGACCCATGGTTCGAGACGCGATATGGAATAGTCGAGCACGCGACAGGGAAGTCGCGTGGTGTTAAATCAGGAGGCTCGATGAGCAGCATTGCCGAACCGATCAATCTTTTCGATTTTGAGGCGATCGCGAAAGAGCGTTTGCCGAAAGAGGAGTACGATTATATCGCGGGCGGTGCGACGGACGAAATCAGCGTTGACCGTAACCGGCGCGCTTATGCGTCATGGGCGTTTAGGCCGCGCGTGTTGCGCAACGTGAGCGGGCTCGATCTATCGACCACGATATTGGGCGCTAAGGTCGACTTTCCGGTTCTGATTGCGCCTTGCGGCGGCCACAAGAAAGCTCATCCCGAAGGCGAGTTCGCGACTTTTCGCGCGGCGGCGGCGTGCGGCTCGATCTTCGCCGTGAGCGCCAATGCCAGCGCCGATTTCACCGAGCTGAGCCAGGCGGCGAAGGGCCGGTTGTGGCTGCAACTCTATCCGTTTCGTGACCGCGAGATGACCAAAGACTGGCTCGCGCGCGCCAAGCAGGACGGTTACGAGGCGGTGTGCGTGACCTTGGATTCTCAGTGGCCGGCCAAGCGTGAGCGCAACCTGCGCAACCAATACGAGAATCGGCGCGGCGCCAATTTTTCCACAGACCGGCCACGACCGAAACGCGGCGCCCATCCCGGCGGCGGCGATCCGGCGGCGACCTGGAAAGATTTGGAATGGATCAAATCGATCGCCGGCCTGCCGGTGGTCGCCAAAGGGATTATGACCGGCGAAGATGTCGAGCTTTGCGCGGAAGCCGGCGCCGACGGCGTGATCGTCTCTAACCACGGTGGCCGTCATCTCGACAACACCTTGGCGACGGTGGAGGTGTTGTCTGAAGCCGTGGCGGCGGCGAAGGGCAAGCTGGAAATTTATCTCGATGGCGGCATCCGGCGCGGCGCCGACGTGGTCAAAGCGATCGCCTTGGGCGCCAAAGCGGTATTCATTGGCCGGCCGCTTTTCTGGGGATTGGCCGTCGACGGTGAAAATGGCGTGATTCGCGTGTTGAACATTCTCCGCGAAGAAATTGAAATCACCATGGCGAAGTGCGGCCGGGCGACGATCGCGAGTATCGATGCAACGACAATCGTCAAGGCGCCGCCGCTGTAAAAGATCGTGATCGTCGCTCGTAGGTTGCTGAAAAAAGGTTCGGAATGCTTCGAGTGCCGCATGCTTCGACAGGCTCAGCAGAACGGAAAATCCTCAATGAATTCAATTCTCCCTCCGTTCGTCCTGAGCCGTGTCGAAGGACTTCGAGAGGGCTTTTCAGCAACCTGCTCGTGCTCGTGTTCGGATCAGACGAATTAGGGCTGAATGATATTGGAGGACTAGCGCATGCGTTTTGGCACTTTTAGTTACAACCAAGCACGTCCGTGGGTGACGGAGCGGCAAGCTTTCGAAGAGTTGCTCGAGCAGATCGAACTCACCGAGCGCTTGGGCTTCGACGAAGCCTGGTTCGCCGAGCATCACCATTCCGATTACGGTATGCTCGCCTCGCCCAATCTCATTACTGCCGCGTTGGCAGGCCGGACAAAACGGCTGCGGCTCGGCAACTTGGTCAATGCCCTGCCGCTTTATGATCCGATGCGGCTCGCCGAAGAGTGCGCCATGTTGGATATTCTCACCGGCGGCCGGCTCAATGTCGGTCTTGGCCGCGGCGTGCCCAAAGACGACATGAAGCATCGGCTCGATCGCGACACGGCGCAGGC
>CAYZJE010000234.1:0-10301 GCA_964478485.1 uncultured Syntrophobacter sp.
GTTGGCCGCCACCACGGCGCCTAACATCATCAATCTGGTGCGCGACACCGATTTCGTGATGAACTGCAATCACAATTTTCTCGCGCGCTTCGACGCCTCCGACGATTACTTCCGGCCGGTGGAGGATATCTTCGCCGATCCAGTGCGCGGTCTCGCCATGCGTCAAACCAACATCATTCCGGACATTCTCACCTGCGAGCTGCCGCCGGACAATCGGCGCGCTTTCGACTATCGGCGCATCGAGCCGCATATGGCCGGGTCGAACTTCTACATGAAGATCGCGCAGTACAAGACCGGCCAGTATTCCAAGGCACATAAGCACTCATCCGGCGCGATCCTCGTGTGCATCAAAGGCAAAGGCTATAGCTACACCTGGCCCGACCATCTGGGCATGCAGCCCTGGGAGGCGAAGCAGGGCGATCAAGTCAAGAAGCAAACCTACGAGCCGGTCGGCATGATCAGCGCGGCGCCAATGCGCGGCGACTGGTTTCACCAGCACTTCGGCACCCATCCCGAAGGACTCAGGCTGTTGGTGTTCGACGGACCTTATGGCCCAGCGTTTCGCCGCGGCGGCGTAGCCGGGGAAGAAAGCACCGACGGCGGCGCGATCGATACCAAGGACGGCGGGCGGGCGATCTCCTACGTCGACGAAGACCCCAATATCCGCAAGAACTACGAAGCAGCCTTGGCACAAGAAGGCATGAAGAGCGGCATGCCGACCTGGGCGTACACGCTACGGACAGCGCCCCAAGGAGAAATCGAACCCGGCGGCGTGTGAGGACAGCGTCGCGCTTGGCGAGTAGATTCGTAAGGGTCGAGGATTGAGAATGGAGGATTGAGGATCGCCATCTTCCATCCTCGATCCTCTCAGCAAGCGGCCATTTATTCCCTCGCTCCGTGCTATCCCGCGAAGTAGGTGTCGGGGATCACATCGCGCGGCTTTGGCTTGCGCTCGGTATAATCGATCCGTTTGTCCGGAGTGTTTTGCGCGCGGGCGCTAAAGCGCATGATCACCAGCGCTTCCTTGCTGCTGCTTTCAAACCAATAGGGGACGCCGCGCGGAATCAGCAGCATGTCGTTCTTGTTCAGTTTGGCGACGACCTTATCGCCCTCGCCGTAAAACGTCGCCTGGCCGGCGACCACGAGCCAGGTGGCGTCGCTGCCGGCGTGGGCGTGCAAATTGGTCTCGCCGCCCTCAGTGACCACCTGAACCGTCGCGCCGAGAATATCGGTCCTAAACAGCGATTGCCCTTTCTTGCCCCGGCTCACCATCTGCGGATTGATCTTGGCGACCTTAAACGGCGCCGGTGTTTCTAGTTCAGCCATAACGTGACCTCCATCGAGAATTAGATTCTTACGATCAAATTGTTAAAAATTGGCGAGAGAAAGCTATTCAAAGATTGCGCTTACCGCAAAGTTAAAACCGGGAAGAAGTTCCGTAATAAGGACGTCGTTAGTTTCTTTGCACAGCTCCACGGCGCGGCCGTATTTCTGTTGCGTTAGTTTGAAAATCTTCACGATTTCCAATTCCGGGTCCACCAGCCAGTACTCCTGGACGCCGAAACGCTCATAGAGCTTGCGCTTGGTCACTTCGTCCTTTTTGCGGCTCGACTCGGAGAGGATTTCGATGATGAGATCAGGAGCGCCCTGGATGTTGTCTTCCGTCACGATCGCGGCGCGTGCAGCCGAGACGAACAAAAGATCAGGCTGGACGACGTTCTCATCCGAGAGGATCACGTCACACGGGGCGGTAAAAACTAAACCAAGTTTATTTTGTTTGGCGACGGACGCCATTGCAGTTGCCAGGTTGACAGATATTCTCTGGTGCTTAGTTCTTGGCGCGGGAGTCATATAGTGATCCCCCTCGATGATTTCATGACGCTTTCCATCATCAGGAAACTGAAGGTAGTCGTCGTAGGTGAGATGGGCGCTATGAATTTCTTGTTTTGCCATGGCATCTCCACTCGCGCGTCAAAGGCATGTTTCTAGTTACCAGAGACCCCTAACTGGCGCAAGGAAGAGTCCGAAACGCTCAGTGAGTAAGAGACCGCGGCACAGCGGCTCGTTCACCGCGACGATACGAACTTTATGGAGTGCTGGTCAGAAACCGAAGGATATTGCCATATCGCTTCGCTTGAATCATCCACCGTTTGGTCCCAGTAGGAATTGACAAGGTACGGCAATGTCCACATAGTATGGCATGGCGGATAAGCCGCTGATTTGGCTCGGATCGTCGCATGAAGACCTTAGGGCTTTTCCGCCGGACGCGCGCCGCGTTGCCGGGTTCCAGTTGCGCCGTGTTCAGCAGGGCCTTGAGCCAAATGATTGGAAACCGATAAACACGGTTGGCGCCGGCGTTCAGGAAATCCGCATTCACACGAGGCTCGAACATCGAGTTTTCTACGTCGCGAAGCTCACGGATGCCGTTTATGTTTTGCACGCCTTCGAGAAACGAAGCCGGAAAACTCCCATGCGGGACACGGCGCTCGCACGAGATCGGTTTCGCGCCTTGATTCTGAAACGACGCGGCGAGAAATCTCCGGCAAGGTAGGTTAAAGATGAAACTCAAGATGACGCGATCGAGCGGCAATGTTTTTCGCGATGTCGGCTTTGCGCCGGGCGAGGCCGAGCATCTGCTGGTCCGAGCGGACTTATTGATCAAGGTCCAGAAGCTGATCGAATCCAAGCGACTTACCCAAGTGGAGTTGGCACGAACTCTCCGCATCACCCGGCCTCGGGTAAACGATTTGCTTCGGGGCCGGATCGATCTGTTTACCACCGATGCGCTCATCGACATTCTCGCTCGACTCGGAGTTCGAGTTCAGCTCGTTCTCATACCGTCGCGTCGCGGTCTAAAGGCCGCTTGAACTGCGGCGTTCGGCCAATCTTTTCGCTTCAGGATTTTCATTTTTGCTTTTTTACCTTTTACTTTTGCCTTATCGAATCACCTTCGTCGCCCGCACCAGCACGTTGGGCTCGATCGTCACGCCGATCTGCTTGGCGGTCTTTAAATTAACGATGAAATCGAACCTCATCGGCTGCTCGACGGGGATCTCCCCCGCCTTGGCGCCCTTTAGGATTTTGTCGATGTACGTGGCGGCGCGGCGGGCCAGATCGGTCGTGTCGACCCCGTAGTACATGAGGCCCCGTCGTGTATGATTGGAGAAATGGAGTGATGGAGTGTTGGGTTATTCCGGAGTCCATTACTCCAATACTCCATCACTCCATTCTTCTCTTCCGGCTACGGCAGCGCGAAAACACTCTTGTACTGCTCGACGACTTGATCGAAGCGCTCGGCCATTCCCGGATCGTTTACCGCTAATTCTATTCCCTGCGACAGGCGCGGATTGGTGGCCGGGGTGCCTGGGCGAACCGGCGTGCGGCCCATGCCGATCAAAACTTTCTGTCCCTCTTCCGAGAGCATGTAGTCCATGAAAAGCTTGCCGGCGTTGGGGTGTTGCGCGTTCTTGGCAATCGCAATCGGCAATACGTTCGCCGTCGTCGGCCGCGGCGCGACCCACTCCACCGGCGCGCCCTTCTGTTTGAGCTCATCGATGCTCTCCGGCCTGGTGTTGATCAAAATGCCAAACTCGCCGGCGGCGAGCAGGTTGGCCAGCAATGAATTACCGCTGCGAAAGTTGATCGCTTGGCCGGCGAGCCGCTTCATGTACGCGAGCGCTTTTTCACGACCGAGCACTTTGAGCATGCCGTCGTACCAAATGTATTGTTTGTCGTCCAACCCCATCCGGCCTTTCCATTTGGCATTCAAAAGATCCTCATAGCCTTTCGGCGCTTCGGACCGGTTGACGAGCTTGGTATTGTAACCGATGACGTTTAGTTGCAGATAAACCGCGATCCAGCCACCGGCCGGGTCGCGGAAGGAATCGGGATAAGTTTTGGCTTCGGGCGAAAGATACGCATCGGTGTGGCCCCGCTTCGCCAACAAGTAGAGCGTAAAAGCGTTGCCTTGGATGACGTCGGCGAACTGTTTTCCCGCCCGCGCCTCGGTAATGACCCGTTCGAGCAAAGCCGCGCTTCTCGTCGTGTAGGCTTTGGGAGCGAGGAACGGATATTTTTTGCGGAAGCCGTCAAACAGGTGATTGACGTCCGGCTGGTTCATCGACGAATAGAGCATGAAGGTGCCTTCCTTCTTGGCTCTTTCGACCAGCGATGGGTCGGCGGCAAATAGCTTGGCGGCGCTGCCGAACAACAGTAGGATTAAAGCTAACCAAAGTGCACATAATCTTATTTTCATAGTCATACGTGGATTCCTCGCTCGGCGGCAGGTCGCTCAAAATTCTCTCGGAGTCCTTCGACAGGCTCAGGACGAACTGAGAGGGGCTTGAATTGATTCAAATAATTCCGTTCATGCTGAGCTTGTCGAAGCATGTTCCGCCTTTGTTCACGTTGGTGCCAACGCCGGCCAATTTTTGAGCAGCTTGCCGTAGCCGTTGATGGAGCATTTCACATTCAAGCGCGACAAGATATTCCACAGCATCGCCGGATTGCTGGCGATCACCGGCACGCCGAGTTTTTCTTCCAACTGATCGATGACCGGCAGGGGATCGAGCCGCGCGCCCTGAAAATAGATCGCATCGGCGCCGCTGGCCGAGTTGAACGCGGCTGTTGTCGTTGCAAAAACTTCATCCGGGCCGACTTTCGAGCTGGCGCCGAAGGTCGGGTCTTTGAACGGCGGACAGGCGAGCACATTCAAGCCGGCGCGCTCAAGTTCATTGGTGAGTTTTTCATTCATCGGCACATCGAAAGGCGTCATCACGACGAGTTTCTTCGCGCCAAGTGCTTTGAGCGCGGCGATAGCGGAAGATACCGCGGTGACGACGGGAATGCCCACCGCCTGAGAAACTTGCGATTCCAGTCCCGGATTGAGAATCGCCACCGGCGCGCCGGTGACAATCAAGCCATCAAGAGATAGTTTCTGAACGAATCGCCGAGCGCGCTCGATGATGACGTCGGATTTATCGGCGAGCTCATAGCGCGACGTGCGCGCCAGCTCCAAGCCTTCCATCGTAAGCTGGACCTCGGGCGGGAAAAGCTTTTCGAAGTTACGAAAGTGCCCCGAGTTGGTTCCTTCGGGACTTAACAGGCCGATGTGGACTTTGTTCGGTGTATTCATGGCAATTCCCAATTACTTACTCACCACGAAGGCACGAAGGACACGAAGGTTTCGGAAAGGGAAATGTTTTCCCGCAAAGGCGCTAAGGCGCTAAGTGACGGGCCGTGCCCGTCATCCCGAGCCGAGGCGAGGGATCTGAAAAAGATTTCTCCCGTTGGTCGAAACGACAATTGTTCTTTTCCTTTGCGCCTTGGCGTCTTTGCGGGAGACATTCCGAATTTTTTTGTGCCCTTTGCGTTCTTTGCGGCCAATTGTTTTCTTCACTTCACGCTGGCCGTCGGGAAGCCCATCGCTTCGACGGCTTTGTTCAAATAGTCATCGAGCTTGGTGTAGTGGCCCCAATCGATGAGCGACAGTTTTTTGCCCCGGGTGACTTCTTCTTGGGCCGAGCCGGGGACGAACAGCGAGGCGCCGAACGGCCACTGGTCGTCCATGATTTTCTGCCCTTCGGATGACGCCATATATTCCAGCCAGAGCAATCCCGCGTAGGGATACTGCGCGTTGGCCAAAACGCCGTTGGCTTCGTGCAACCGCACCGGGATAGGCTCCGGGGTTTTCATGCCGATGACGCCGGTGGGGTCCTTCATCTGCGCTCTTCTAACCGCGCTGTAGTTTGGGCCGAGGAAGAGCGGATACTCACCGGCTTGGAGCGATGCCATGACTCTGGTATGGCCGCGCCCCCACACCGGCTGCTGCGCATTTAGCTTTTTGGCGAAGTCGACGGCTTTCTCCAGGCCCCATGCGGGCACGATCATGCCGACCGGCAGCGGCCGAACGTCGAGGACGAATTTTCTGCCTTTGAACTCCGGCTTGAGAAAGTCTTCCCAGTGATCCGGCACTTTTTCGGCGCTGATGAGTTTTTTGTTATAGGCGACCACGGTAATGTTGCTGCCGACGGCGACCAGATTGCGCTGCTGCGGATCGACGAGCTTGGGCGGGATGTTCAGCACTTTGTGTTCGGCCATGCCCAGGATGTCGAATTTCTTTTGATAAGGAGAATACTGATCGTAAAAGTCCGTGTAGGCCCGGTTGACGTCATAATTCTTAACCACGCCGGCCTTAAGCTCTAAGAGAAAACGCTGATTCTCATCGACCGAGCCGAACTCTTGGAACTGCACGTCGATGAACGGATATTTTTTCTTGAAGCCATCGCGCATCGCTTTGACGACCGCGGTTTCGAGGGTACTCATGACGCGCAGCTTTGCTTCCTTCTTGGCTTTGGCAACGATGTCGTCGTGGCCAGTCTCGAAGATGTAGCCTTTGGTTTCGGCATCTTGTTTGGCTTTGACTAACGCCGCGCTCGGCGCCGCAGCGAAGCTGGTGCCGGCGAAAATCCAAACAGTAGCTGCCAACAAAATTCCGCTAATCCGAATCACATTCATAAATTACCTCTGGCGGTGCGCACGAGCACCGAAATAATAACACGCCATCCTCGATCTTCCATCCTCGATCCTCGAATCTCATTATTCACTTCTGCTCCCGCGCCCGCATGATGTCTCTGGCGAGCTGCTGTACTGGCTTGATGTCATTAAACTCCGGGTGCGATACGTCCAAATATTTTCTCCCGTCGATCAGCCGGCTTTCGGCGGGCAGCATGTCTTTTGGGATATCGATGCGGCGCGAGTTGGGCGGATGCTCGCCGTAAAGATCGGCGGATTTTTGCATCGCGGTTTGTCCTCGACGCGACAGGAACCAATTGATGAACACGCGCGCCGCGTTCGGATTGGGCCCGCCTTTAAGTAGACCGATGGAGCCGCCGCCGGTGCTCAACTGCTGCCCTTCCTTCCAATCGCCGGTGTCGAAATCATCCACCGCCAGCCCTTGGCTCTGCGCTTTGTCGACCTGCCGGCAGCCATGGCAGATGGCGTATTTGCCGATCGCCAGCCAGTCCGTGATCGTGCGTCGGTCGCCGAAGGCGACGTCCATGGCGCCGAAGGCGCGCTTGATAAACTCCGGGCCGAGGTCGGGATTGTAGTAATAGAATTGTAAGTGGGCGGTGAGTCCGGTCTCGGTAACTCGCTGTGAAGTGATTTTCCCTTTCCACCTGGGCAGAGTCAGATCCCAGTAGGATTTGAATTCCTTCGGGTTCACCAGGTTGGCGTTGAACGATAAGCCGCGCGAGCCGGGCAGGGCGACATAGACGAAGACGAACTGGCCTTCGCGGTCGGTGAAGATATGTTTGCCGCCCAACCATTTCGACTCGTCGGTGATTTCCGGCAGGATGAACGCCGACTTGATCGAGTCGAGCATCTTGCCGCGATAGAGCACGTTATAGTTGGAGTTGGGGCCGCCGCTGTAGATATCGGCGATGGTTTTGCCGGCGCGCACTTCGGCGGCGATGCGCGTCACCAATTGATCGCCGGTGCCGTTGACCGAAACGATCTTGATCTCGGGAAATTCTTTTCTGAATTCGTCCAACAGGGCTGCCTGGCCATAGCGGCCGACGTAGAGATTGAGCTGGCCTTCTTTCTTGGCCGCCGCGCTGACCTTTTCCCAGTCGCTTTTCCAATCGGCATGCAGTTCGAGTGCGAAGGCGAATACCGCCGTCGCAGCGACCAGATTGATGACGCGCCAGCACTTCATTTGAGCAACTCCCCCGACTAAAAATGTTCTGCCTTGGCCAAATTTAGCCAAGATAGAAAGCATTTCGGACTCGGATATTTCTCTCGCCAAGACGCAAAGGCGCCAAGTTCGGAGACGAAATTCTTTTCTTAAATCCTTTGCGAACTTTGCGTTCTTTGCGGCCAATCCCGTCCCCCTACCAGCGCGCTACGCTTTGGTCCGCTATATCCTGCCAGCGGGCGTCCTTGGGGATGACGATGTCGGCTGAGCGGACGTTGCGATAACTCTTCGGGTCGACGCCGAGGGGCTCGACTCCTTTGGCAAAGTCCTGAATCACATCGAGCAGAATGCGCCGGTAGGTGATGATCGCTTTGTCGGAGGTGCCCAAGTGCTCGCGGCTGCGATCGACGATGGCGCCCATGCTTTCCTGTACCGCCAGGTCCTGGGTGTTGACGCCCTTGACGCCGGTGTAGGTTTTCGTCCGTTGTACTTCGCGGTCGATCAGCCAGTCGTTTTCGCGCGTGCGATGGCGCACGGTGGTTTCACCATTCGGACCCCGCCCGCCGCCGTTTTCCTGCTGCTCGATGAATTCCTGAGTCATCGGCTTGTCCTCATCGACGGCGAGCATCCAGTTGTAGATCATCGTGTTGTGATCGTCCATCGGCACCCACATATGGCCCTTCATGATCGGAATCTCGGCGCGGCCGCCTTTGTCGCTGCTTTTGCGCCGGATGATTTGTTGGGAGCGGAACTGATGAAATGGCAGGATGAACTGATAGAGCCGCAGATAAGTGCCGATCTCGCCGACATCGCGAATGCCGACGTAGCGGAATCCGTAATTGGTCTTTTCCACTTCCAGGCGCGGCGCCCGGTCAATGCGGTGAAAAGCGGTGAGATCGGAGAGATCGTTGTTGTGCAGGAACGAGCCGTGGCAGGTATCGATGCCGCCTTCGACGCATTGGACGTAATTGCAAAATTCATGGGTCTGGGAAACGAAGCGATGATTCTCCGGCGCGCGCAGCCACTCCATGCCGACCGGCTCGGGCATCTTTTCGGGCGGTCCCATGTAGGCCCAAATCACGCCGCCCATTTCAATCGTTGGGTAAGATTGGATGGTCACTTTGTCTCTAAAGTTGCTCGCCGCCGGTTCGTTGGGCATGTCGACGCAGCGGCCTTGGACGTCGAACTTCCAACCATGATAAACACAGCGCAGTCCGTATTCCTCATTGCGGCCCAAGAAGAGCGAAGCGAGCCGGTGCGGGCAAAATTCTTCCAACAGCCCGACCTGCCCCTGTGTATCGCGAAAAGCGACCAGCTCTTCGCCCAAGAGTTTCACCCGGACCGGCGGACAATCGGGCGACGGCAGTTGGTTGGCAAGCAGCGCCGGCATCCAATAACGGCGCATCACTTTACCCATCGGTGTGTCGCTACCGACACGGGTTACCAGTTGATTCTCTTCTCTAGTTAGCATGGTTGTTTCCTCCCGCGGCTTACTTCCGCAATTGTGTGTAGAATCCTTCGTTTTCAATTTCGCGCAGCAGTGTGGTATCGACCACGTCGGTAGGTTTCTTCGCTCTGAGCCCAGGATTGGCGAGAGTCAAGTAGTCGATGTCGGATTGGATCGACTCCAGCTGCGGGTAGGGCTTGAGCGGCAGATTGCCCGCCAAGAAATAACTCTTGTGCATAGCTTCCAATAATTTAGGATTTTCGATTTTGAGATATTTTCGATAGACGCGGTCGACAATTTCTCGATTATGAATACCCGTCCAGATCGCTTCGATATAGGCGCGCAAAAACGCCTTGGCCTTATTCGGATGGTTTTTTAGGAAACTCGGCGTCGTCGATATATCGGTGCCGCTGACGTACACGCCCATTTCCTTGAGATCAGCGAGCACGCTCATTTTCTGGCCGGTCAGCTCGAGTTGGAAGACATTTTCAATGGTCGCCAGGGTGGCATCGATGCGGCCCTGGAAGATCAGCAAGATGCGCTTGTTCGATTCACTGAGCCCAGTCGGTAAGACGGTAACGTCTTTGCCCGGAACCAGACCCAATTTGGGCAGCAGTTTGCGTAGCGCAAAGTCCGCGCCAGAACCGAGCTGGCTGCTGCCGACGATTTTTCCTTTTAGCTGCGCCGCGGAGCTGACGGCGGGATGCGCGACCAGTTTATAAGGCGGCGCGCCACAGGTCGCGATGATCGATAGCGGCGCGTCACGCAAGGCGGCGGCCACGACAGCAGACGAGGTGGTCATCGCCATGTCGACGTCACCGGCGATTAGGGCATTGATCGATGTCGTGCCGGCGGTTATCTGCACCAACCGGGCGTCAAGGCCATGCTTTTCAAACAGTTTAAGCTCCTTGGCGATCCACAAAGGTCCGCGGCCGCCGGTGATGCCGGCGTAGGAAACCACCATGCGCTCTAGCTTGTCCTGTTGGGCGAAGGTCAGCCTTGGGTCGCTCCACAGCGACAGCAAGCAGGCCACCCCGATTATCCCAATTTGCTTATTCGTCACACCCATCGTGATTCAGTAAAATCCGCTCATTTATCCTTCATGCCCTGCCGGCCCTCGGTGTCCCGGTAGGGTCCTGCCGCTGGCTCGTGTCCCTT
>CAYZJE010000235.1:0-16860 GCA_964478485.1 uncultured Syntrophobacter sp.
CGAATCGCCCATAATTTGAACTGCCGCAAGTTGCTGATACTTTCGCTCCAGATGCGCTGGAGTTCTTGGCGCGAATAGACCACGCGGTCGTTGATCGCGTCGTATTTGAGCAAGCTGAGCTGTGCTTTGGAGGGCAGGGAATCTCGTAGTTTGGCATAGGTGTCTTGCCATTCGTGAATCCGATCACCGAGCCGGATATTGTTCTGAATCTGGTGCATTTCATCGAGCCATTTGCGCGCGGTTTCGGACTCAACCAGACGGAGTTCTTGGATGCTCTGGCGCAGATGCTCCCATTGCTTCAAGAAGCGATTCAAATCGCTCCGGCTATAAAGAATCCGCGACGACAGGTCATCGAGCGGCGCGAGCAAATTCTTGACTCGTTCGGGCAGGGTATCTTTGGCGTTATTATAGATGTTCTGAATCTCGCCGATGCGTAAAGCCTGCCAGATGCCGGATTGAGTTTTTTGGATTTGCTCCAACCAGCGCTCTTCGGTCTCGCTTTTCTTGCGGGTTTGCAGCCAGACCTCTTCCATCTCCTTTAAGAACTTCGCCCAGGTAATCAGCAGCGCGGTGATCTCCTTGGCGCGCTTCCAGTAATGCACCGGGACCGATTCGACGGCGTAGCCGGGCCGGCGCGTCTTGCGGTCTTTCAAGCGGAAGAAGCCGGCGACCATCGGGTGCTGTTTTTCGATCAGCGCGGCGTTTTTGTACCAGAAAAAGATCGCCATCAGATTCCAGTAATTGTACGGATTGTCGGTCCATCGGGACAGCGACTCGATCATGTTCTCTTTGCTGTAGAAAGTTTTCCAGGCGTCTTCGTACGCCTCGGTCCATTCTGCCGCGGTCATGAGCGGATGCTTGATCGTCGCATGGAAAGAGTCGCGCTTGTTGAAATCAGGGTCCATCCAGTCGCCGCGCTTTTTCATCTCGCGGTGATCGTGCGAACCGGGTAGCGGCGTGAGCATGAAAAAGGACGCCTGATCGGGGCCGACTTCGTCTTTGAGAAAACGCATGTCTTTGGCGACCTGTTCCTTGGAGTCCCAGGGCAGGCCGATGATGTAGCCAGCGTGCACCAACACACCGGCGTCGTGCCACTCTTTGATGATGCCTCGGTATTCTTCCACCTTGTTTTGCTTCTTGTCTTCGGCCGCCAGGTTTTGCGGGTTGACGCTCTCCATGCCGATGAAGACCTGAGTGCAGCCAGCTTTGGCCGCCAAGGCGACAAAGTCCTTGGGCTTGCGCGCCAGGTCGACCTGCATCATGAATGTGACGCCCAGGCCTGCTTCGCGCAGCTTGATGATTTCTTCAAAAGTTTCACGCCAGAGTTTCTTGCGCGCGAAGTTATCGTCGGTAAAGAAGTAAAAGGACAAGCCATTGTCATAATAGTTGCGCCGCATCATGGCGGCGATGCTCTCGGGGCTGCGCTCGCGCATCTTGCGCCCTTGAACGTTGATGATCGTGCAGAAGCTGCAAGCAAACGGACAGCCACGGGAAGTGTCCGCGGTGGCGAAGCTCGGGTAGGCGAAGTGCTTCATGGTTTTTGAGCTCGCCTTGGGCAGCGGCGCTGCGCTGATGTCGACCAGATTCTGCAAGTCTTGAGCGAAGCTATAGAGCGGCTTCAACTGGCCATGGAGATAATCGGCGAGTATACCTTCCCACTTGCCTTCCACTTCGCCGGAAACCACCGAGATGCCTTCGTGAAACAGTTCCTGAATGTCCGGCTCCTCGGCGCCGAGCATGTTAATCGTGCCGCTGGTGTGAAAGCCGCCGATGATGACCGTGATGCCCGCAGCCTTGAAAACGCGCGCCATGTCGAGGGCGCGGGGAAACTGATTGGTCTGCACGCCGACCAGGCAAACTAACAAGTTGGTTCCCGGTTGTTTGCTCCAGCGAATAATTTTATTGATGGGGACTTTCTCGGCGGTTTCGTCGAAGGTCGTCACTTCGATCGGCAGGGCGCCGAACACTCGACGTTCCCTTACGTCTTCGGTTAGGCCGTGCAGAACATTGAGGGTGTTGCTCGGCAACACCCCTTTCCAGAAACGAATAAGGTAACCGTCATCGTCGTACTTTGAGGGTTTGATCAAGACGATGTGGAACTTGTCAATTGGTCTCTGCATGACGTGCCTAGCCTCCCGTAGCCTCCCCCAGGCTTGTAAGTTGCTGCCGCGTCTTTTATAAATGGGACAACCCTAAAGCTCGGCAAATCTAACAACCGGGTCTTCTCATGTCAAGTGAATTTTCCCAATAAGTGACCAATCTGACTGCGGAATTTGCAGTTTCGATGATTGAATTCCATCATGTTTCGAAAACCTACGGGCCGGCTTTGCGGGCGCTCAACGATATCACTCTAGAAATTCGCAAAGGTGAGTTGGTGTTTCTCGCTGGCGCCAGCGGTGCCGGCAAGTCGACGCTGCTGAAGTTAATGTTCCGTGACGAAGAGCCAAGCGCGGGGCAGATCCTGATCGACGGCAAAAACGTTACCCGGCTGGCGAGCCGTGGCGTGGCCGCGCTGCGCCGACGAATTGGCTTGGTGTTTCAGCAGTTCAAGCTGCTCGCGGATTTGACCGCGCTGGAAAACGTCGCCCTGGCGGCTGAAGTGATCGGCGTGGCGAAAAAAGCCAGCCGGACCAAAGCCTACCATTTGCTCCGGGAGTTGGGCTTGCACGATCGCTACGACGCCAAGCCTTTGACCCTATCCGCAGGTGAGCAACAACGAGTCGCCATCGCCCGCGCGTTGATCAATGATCCAATATTAATCTTGGCGGACGAACCCACCGGCAATCTCGATGCCGAAACCGCGCACGAAACCATGAGCTTGTTGCTAAAGGCGCGCGATCATGGCGCGACCATCGTGATCGCCACCCACGATGTCGGCATGGTCAAGCGCTACGGCGATCGAGTGATCTCTTTACGGCGCGGTGAGCTAGCCGGCGATTTGCGCTGCGCCGAAACCGCCGGAGTCGATGCGTGACGACAGCGCTCTGGGGATTTGTCCTGCGCCGGGTGGGCAATAGTCTTTGGCAGTTGCGTTGGAGTCATCTAATGACCGCCGCGACCATGGCCGTGACGCTGTTTGTCTTCGGCGCCTTCATGTTGCTGCAAATCAATCTAGAGCAATTGCTAAAAGGCTGGGGCGAGCAGATTCAGATTACCGCCTATTTAAACAAAAATCTGGGCACCAGCGAAATCCCGGCGGCGCTCGCGCGCGTGCAGGCTTGGCCGGAAGTGGAACGAGTGCGACTCATCAGCCAGGAACAGGCCTGGCGCGACTTTCAAACGGCCTTGGGCGCACAGTCGGGTATGCTCGATGGTTTGCCACGGGATGTCTTGCCGGCCTCCCTCGAAATTTCCCTCAAGCCGGCGCATCGCGATAGCCCCATGGTCGAACAGATTGCGGCGCGTCTAAGAGGAGAGAAGCAGTTTGCCAGCGTCGAGTATCCGCAGCAGTGGGTCGAACGGCTGGGATTGATCGTGCTCGCGGTAGAGTGGGCTAAATGGAGCTTGGGAGGGCTACTGTTCTTGGCGACGTTCTTCATCGTCGGCAGCGCGGTCAAGCTCGCGCTCCTAGCGCGCCAGGATGAGATCGAGATCATGCAGTTGGTGGGCGCTTCGGAAGAGTTGATTCAAGCGCCGTTCGTGCTCGAAGGGATGATTCAAGGACTGGCGGGCAGCGCGCTCTCGGTGGCGATGCTCTGGGGATTGTTTGTGCTGGCGCGCAGCGAGTTTCCCACCCTCGCCGGTTTCATGGCGCCGCTCGTGCGGCCGCAGTTTTTGGATCCGGCAAGCATCACCCTCGTCCTCGCCAGCGGTGGGCTTCTGGGTGCGGCTGGAAGCCTGTTTTCGCTTAGGAGATTTATCAGAACGTGGAAAGCCGCCGGTCGCGCTGTCTAAGCGAGCTATTCGCGTTCCTGCTTGCCGCGCCATTGGCCCTGGGCGCGGCAACGCCCAGTCGCGAACTGGAAGGCATTCAGAAGAAAATTGACAGCGAAAAAAAAGGACTTGCCGAGCTCAAGGTCAAAGAAGGATCTGTGCTGCAATCTTTGGGCAAAATCGAGAGCGATCTGGACAAGCGCAACCGCGAGCTGCGCGCTGCCAACGCCAAGCTGTCATCGATTTTCCAAGAATTAGCCGCCAAGAAGGCCGAAGCCGAAGCTCTCGAGCGCACGATGGCTGAGCGGCACGCCGTTTTGCGTCAACGTGTGGTTGCGCTTTACCGCTGGCAACGCAGCGGCAGTCCGATGGTGATCCTCAACGGGACTGAGTCATTGGCGAGTTTCATGCAGCGTAAACATTATCTCCAAGCCGCGCTGGCATACGACCGAGAGCTAGCCGCCCAACTGCGCCAAGCGAGCCAGCGGCAGGCGCTGCTGCAACAAGAGCTGGCGCACAAGCTCGAGCAACTCGATGGTCAAAAGCAGGCGCTGGGCGTGGCCAAGGAGGCGGTGCGGCAGGAGGCGGAGAAGAAAAAAATCATCTTGGCTAGTTTGCGGCGCGAAAAGGCGACGCGCTCACGAGCTTTGCGCGAGATGGAAATGGCGGCGCAGCGGCTGGCGCGCATGCTCGATGAAATGTCTCGCCGCGCCGTTAGCCGGCCGAGCGAAACGCCGGCGCCACCGTCGACGGGAAGCGGGCTCGATGCCATGCGCGGGCGATTGGACTGGCCGGTCAAAGGCCGAATTAGCGCGCCCTTCGGCAAGTTTAAACACCCCGAGTTCGCCGCCGAGATCGTTCGCAAAGGCATCGACATCGACGCGCCGTTGGGTGATGCGATCCGAGCGGTCGAACGGGGTCGCGTCGTATACGCCGGCCATTTTTCCGGCTACGGCAACATGATGATCGTCGATCATGGCGAGCGTTACTATACGATTTACGGCCACCTCGCCGAAATGTTAAAGAAAAACGGTGAGGAGGTGCGCCGCGGCGAAGCTCTCGGCCGAGTCGGCGACAGCGACTCTTGGTCCGGCGCCAAACTTTACTTTGAGATGCGCAAAGATGGCCGTTCCGTGGACCCCATGGCCTGGCTCAAAACCCCATAGCTTTTGTTAATCTCTTGGGATAGACTCACAGAACTTATCGGCAAGTTGCAGCGAGGAGATTACAGATGCGCTTGGTACGGAAACATGGGACACCGTTGCTCGTTTTGGTCGTCGGTATGGTACTGGGGTTCATTCTGTCGAACCATGGGGTGCCTAACGTCGCCGCCATCGGGCGGCAGGACTACGAGAGTCTGGAAGTGTTCAGCAACATTCTCTCAATCGTCAAGAAAAATTATGTCGAGGATATCGAGACCAAAAACCTGGTGAGCGGCGCGATCAACGGCATGCTCCATTCCCTCGACCCGCACAGCGCCTACCTGACTCCCGAGCTCTACAAAGAATTGCAGAGTGATACCCAGGGAAGATTTGGCGGCCTGGGCATCGAAATCACCGTCAAAGGCGGCATTTTGACCGTGGTCTCGCCGATCGAGGACACACCGGCGGCGAAGGCCGGCATCAAACCGGGTGATCAAATTTTTAAAATTGAAGATGAGTTCACGAAAGATATGTCGTTGGTTGACGCGGTGAAAAAAATGCGCGGCCTGAGGGGAACCAAGATCAATCTGACGATTCGCCGCGACGGCGCCAATGACCTTTTGGATTTTTCCATGGTGCGCGACATCATTCGCGTGCAGAGCGTCAGAAGCCGCGCGCTTGAGCCGGGTTACGGTTACGTTCGCCTGGCTCAGTTTCAAGAGCGCAGCGACCGCGATCTCCAGAGAGCACTGGAGAAGCTGGTGGCGGAAAAGGGCGGCATGAAAGGCTTGGTGCTCGATCTCCGCAATAATCCCGGCGGGCTATTAACCCAAGCGGTGCGGGTGTCGGATTTGTTCTTGGATTCCGGTTTGATCGTTTATACCGAAGGGCGCATCGAAGCGCAAAAACAAAAATATTTCGCGCAAAAAGAGGGCACCTGGGCTGATTTCCCGATCGTCGTCCTGGTGAATGGCGGCAGCGCCAGCGCTTCTGAAATCGTCGCCGGCGCGTTGCAGGATCACAAGCGCGCGGTGGTGCTCGGCACGACAACATTCGGCAAAGGTTCGGTGCAAACGATCCTGCCGCTGGACGACAATTCGGCGTTGCGCTTGACCACGGCGCGTTACTTTACGCCGCTGGGGCGCTCGATACAGGCGACCGGGATCGTGCCCGACATCATCGTCGAAAGCTTGCCCGTGCAAGAAGGCAAGGCCGATGAGCGCAAACGGCCGGGCGTGCGCGAGGAAAATCTGCCGGGGCACTTGCAGAACCCGCAACAAAATCCCAGTCCGGCGCAGGAGCAGATCGATCGGGAAAAAGAAAAGCAGATTCCTAGATCAGGGCCCACGGGCGACGAGACCATCGATAACGATCAGCAGCTTAAACGGGCGCTGGATCTGCTCAAAAGCTGGGACGTGTTCAAACAGGTGGTGCAGAAAAAGGCTGCCTAAAGTTTTGTTTTCGCTTCACTGCCCATTGAGTCAGTAAAAAAATAGCCCTCCTCTCGGAGGGCTATTTTTTTTGTGTTACAGTAACCCTCATTACAATCCTATGGCGCGTAATCCCGTAACAGAAGCCGACCTGCCGCTGTTTGCCGCCGAGAGCCGCAAGTTTCTCACCATCAGCGAACTCAATGAATTGATCAAGGGCACATTAGAAAAGCGCTTGGGCGCGCTCTGGGTGGCGGGCGAGATTTCCAATTTTAAGGCCGCGCCGTCGGGTCATTGCTATTTCACTCTCAAAGACGACAAGAGCCAACTTTCCGCCGTGATGTTTCGCCGTCAAGGATCGCTGCTGCGCTTTACGCCGGAGAACGGCATGGCGGTGTTGTGTTTCGGCCGGGTGAGCGTCTACACGGTGCGCGGCGATTTGCAGTTTTACGTCGAAGACATGGAGCCACAAGGTCAAGGTGCGCTGGCCCTCGCCTTCGAGCAGCTCAAGAAAAAGCTTGCGGCCGAAGGATTGTTCGCTGAAGAGCGCAAGCGCGAGTTGCCGTTTCTGCCGCAGGCTATTGGTATCGTCACTTCCGATAAGGGCGCGGCTCTGCATGACATGTTGAGAATCATCCGTGACCGTTATCCCGACCGCCGGGTGGTCATTCGTCCGGTCAAGGTTCAAGGCGACGGAGCGGCGCGGGAAATCGCCGACGGCATCATGGATTTGAACCGTATCGGCGCGGTCGACGTGATGATCGTCGGGCGCGGCGGCGGCTCGCTGGAAGATCTATGGGCGTTCAACGAAGAGATCGTCGCGCGCGCGATTTTTAATTCTAATGTTCCGGTGATCTCAGCGGTGGGCCATGAGATCGATTTTACCATCGCCGACTTCGTCGCCGACCGGCGCGCGCCGACGCCCACCGCGGCGGCTCAAATGGTGCTGCCGCGCAAAGCCGATTTAGCCGAGCAGTTGCTTGTCCTCGATGAGCAATTGGTGAAAAACATTCAGTTCAATCTGTCGATGCTGCGCGACGCCGTCGCTGGCTTGGCCAAACGGTTAGCCGATCCTGGGCGCAAGCTCAGAGAAAATCAGCAGCGGCTCGACGAACTTTCCGTCGATCTGGTGCGCCGATTTCAGGAGAAGCTCCGCCAATTCAAAGACCGGCTCGCGCAGGGCGCAGGGCGCTTGGGCGCGCTCAGCCCGCTCGCCGTGCTCGAGCGCGGCTACAGCCTCACGCATAAACTTCCTGAAGAACGCATCGTCAAAGACACCGCGTCGTTACAAATTGGCGACCATGTGCGGATCACCTTCGCTCAGGGAAAGGCGCTCTGCCGCGTGGAGGAAAAGGAGTGAGAATTTTAGCGCTGCTCGCGGCGATCTGGTCATTCGTCCCTGGCGCTTGGCTGGCAAGCGCTGGAGACGCTGGCAGAATCAAATGGCCCAAATCGATCGAAATCGCCCAAGGTGAACTGGTTGAAGTAAAAATTAGCGGCGCCGACTTGGTGGCGGTCGAGGGACGTTGGGGCCAAGAGACAATTTATTTTTATCCCGACGGCATTGGGTCGTTCTCGGCGCTCGTCGGCGCCGATGTCGAAGCCAAGGCCACGGTGTCGAAGCTTGCCCTCAAAGTGGTGCGCCAATCCGGCCAGGAGCAACAGACGGAATTGCCGGTCAAGGTCAAGGCCAAAAGCTTTCGCACGGAATCCTTCAGTGTAGCGCCGAGTTTCGACCAGATGACTGCCGAAACGCTGGAAGAGATCGGCCGCGAACAGGAGGCCTTTAAGCGCGCCTTTGCAGTGTCCGCTGCCGATCGATTATGGGAGCCGCCGTTTGTCCGGCCAGTGCCCCATGAGGCCTCCGCTTCGTCTTTCGGCTCACGGCGCATTATCAATGGCACGCCGCGCGCACCCCATAGCGGTACCGATCTCTCCGCGCCGCCGGGCGCCGAAATCGCGGCGGCCAATCACGGTCGCGTCGTGTTGGTCGGCAGTTTTTTCTTCGCCGGCGGCAGCGTCGTGGTGGATCATGGTGGCGGCCTGTTTACCATGTATTTTCATTTGTCGGAGTTCAAAGTCGAAGCGGGTTCGATGGTTAAAAAAGGCGATATCGTCGGCTTGTCGGGTGCGACCGGACGGGTCACCGGGCCGCACTTACACTGGGGCGCGCGTTTGGCCAACGCACGCATCGAGCCCTTTGAGTTGCTAAAAAAAATATCCAACAGTAGCGACCGCGCGATTGGGCCGAAGGCGAGTGCAACCAAACCGGAGAAGTAACATGGCGCAAAAAACTCCCACTAACAAAAAATTCGAAGCGGCGCTGGAAGATTTAGAGCTCGTGGTCGAGCAGCTTGAAACCGGCGAACTCTCGCTCGAAGATTCCCTCGAAGCTTTCGAGAAGGGCGTCGGCTTGGTGAAGTATTGCAACCAGAAACTCGACGAGGTGGAAAAGAAAGTCGAGATCTTGATCAAAGACAAAGAAGGCAAGCTGCAGCTCAAAGCTTTCGAGGATTCCTCCGAAGATGGCAACGAGGAAGATTAGCGGATTTAGATTTTGATCGACAGGCTGGTCGAGCGATTTTCGACTGCAATGCCGCTAAGTCTTTTCACCTCGTATTCTAATCCTTCGGTCAGTTCATTTCGGCCGTTGGCTTTATCGCGATAGATTGGCTCCCCAAAGGTTAGAAAGCCCTGCCAAAGTTTTCCTTGATCATAACGTATGCCCGCAGGAACGATCGGGATCTTCCGGCCTAGACGAGCTTCGGCGGCGCGCAGGATATTTAGAAAGCCAGGTTTGAACGGTAGGAATTGATCGGGTTCGGTCTTGGGTGTGTAGGTCGGGTCAATGTTGGGATACCCCTCGGGAAAGATCACTAGAATTCTCCCTTCGACAAGCAGTTCGACTGCCTCACGCAATGCCCGGCGGTGATAGCGCGTGATATCGCTAGCGGAATAAAGAGTGCGCGGCGCATTCTCACGACTTTCTAACGCGTCGCCCCGCAGCAGCATGGGCCAGCGCGCCATGCGGTTGATCGACTGCATGAAAAACTTCGTGCGGCGATTCGGCACCCAGTCCATTGTTACGACGATATGGAAGCGGCGCTCGACCGCGGCGAAAAATGTCAGGCCATCAAAGAGATGATGGTAGTGGCGCGCGACGATGAGGGCTGGGCCCTGGGTGGGAAGATTTTCCGTGCCGCTTGCGACGGTATGTAATTTTCCCGCTGCCAAATAGCGGGCGATAAGCCGCATGGATTTGTCGATAATGAATTCTGGTAATCCTGTCATGCGGAATTCGATCGCCGCGCAAACTGTTAGTCGGATTGAATCAGCGGCTCGAACGTCCCACCTCTGCGGCGAACGTAGGTGCGGCCGCGCCAGCTGTGCTGTTTGCGAAGCGCGAACTGAATGATCCGAAGTATGACCGGAAGATCGGCCAGAGGCGAAAGCCAGTAGGAGCACGGTTTGGTCGGATAGGCGCGCGCCAGGCCGAAGAGCACGCCGATGCGCATCATGAGCAGAAAAGCCGAGAGAATCAGAAACCACAGCGGCGCGCGCAAAATAATTCCCAGTAAAAAGGCTGGCAACGGCAATGCTTGGACTAGCAAGATGCCGATCAGTCCGACGACCTCGCGCCAGCCAAAGTATTGATCGCGCATCGGCAGCGAACGCGGCCAGTTGTTCCATGATTCGCGCCAATGGTCATACATGGAGACATCGACTAGGCCGTCGCTTTCGTAAAATCCGACGGCTTGGCCGCATTCGGCGAGCCGGCGGACAATGGTAATGTCCTCGCAGAGCGAGGCCTGGGCGGCGCGAAATGCATCGGTTTCGAGCAAGAGTTTACGCTGGCTCAGAAAGCATTGGCCATTGGCTTGGACTTTATGGATGTCGTATCGGGCGCGCCCGGGGGAGCCGAAGCGATAAATGAGCGTTGTCAGCATCGCCGGATGAATGAGCGCTTCGAGTTTGCCGGAAAGATGTTGACTGGTGGCGACGGAAAATGTCGACACGCCGGTCTTTTCCGCGTGGGCGAGCATTGAACGAACCAGCTTGGGTGAAACCCACACATCGGCGTCGACAGTGAGAATCCAGATCGATCGGGGATCAGACTGCTGAAGTCCGTAATTGAGCCCCCAAGCTTTTCCCGTCCAACGTATGTCCACCGGACTCGCGTCGACCAGCCGCACCCGTGAATTAAGCGCATGATAACGGTCGACGATCTTTTGCGTGCCGTCGCTGGAGCCGCCATCGACGACGAGAATCTCGCTCACTTCTTCTGGCTGTCTGATGAGACTGTCGAGACAGCGTTCGATTCTTTTCGCTTCGTTCAATACCGGTAGGATGACGCTGATGCGCTCTGAGCATGGCCGATCGGAAATCTCAACGCGCCGTTTTGGTTGTCCTAAGCCAAGCAAGGAAAATATCCAGTTTCAGTCGGAGCGACAGCGTTCAGGTCGGTTTACGATTTGGCGGCTGAACCGCGTAAACTTTCGCAGCTACTGCCGTTGGCGATTTGAGTGAGCGTGAAGCGGCTTTCTTTGGGGTCCGGTTCGATCTCCGCCGATTGATTCAAAAAACTCGGCCAGGCGCCGAGCACCCGCTGTTCGAATAATAACGTTTCGATTGCTCCTTCAATTCTCCCCGGTTGGACGATGCGGCCGTTGAGGATCGAGTGGCCGCGTTGGACGACATAGAATTCTCCGTCGGGAAAAAGCGGGATGGATATCTTCAGTGTGGCGGCCGGCTTGCCGTCGCCGTCCCAGTCATAAACCGCCGGGTCATCGATCTTGGTCGGCAGCGACGTCTCGTCGCCGTTCGATTTATAACCGATCCTTTCAATGCCGAGGTCGGCGCGGTAAAGCCAGCCTTGCGCGTCTTTGTCTATCTGCAGCGGATAAGTGTGTTTCGCCAGCGCCGCGACAAATTTCTCAGGAAAGATCATTTTGATAAACTTGGAGTCTTCGAGAACGCGAAAATCGCAGGCCTTGTGGGTCTGAATCAGCGCTGCGCCTTCGCGTTTGATTTCGACGAGAGAAACTGATTTCGATGCGGACTTCGAGCTACCGAAGAACGGCACCCGGGTGGTCGATGCCATGATCATTTCCAGGCGGTAGATACCGGGAGAAATCATCTGATCTTCCTGGGCGCTAGAAACTTTTGCAAAGAACCCGCACAAAATGACAAGCGCCCAGATGTGCAGTGGAAGAAAACGAGCGCGCTTGATTAGTCGATGATTGACGATCTCAAAATTGGATTTTTGCATTTGTATGCACCTAAATGGAAGGTGGCTTCTGGTTACGTCGCTTTTGAAATTATTGCCGACGAAAAGTGCTTTCTTAGCTCGTCGTCAATCTAACGTTTAGCAGGTTTTTCCATTGACTGCACCATCCGATGGGAATCAGCCGATGGCGCCGTTCGGGTTTGCTCTCGAATCGACTCGGCAAACTCTAATAGACAGTCTTTGACTTCGTTCCAAGCGCTGCCGTCTGGGTTGACGAGGTCATGTCCCGCATTAACATCCCGGCATTGGACTCGGTTCGGGAATCGGTGAATCAGGCGAGCCGTGCATAAAGGGCTAACGACTTTGTCTTGGCTGCCCTGAATCACCAAGGTCGGGATATCGAGCTGCGAAGCCCGGTCAAATGCGCTGAGTCCCAGTTGACGGACTTGTGTGATCGGCTTCAGCGATACGGTAATCTGGCGCAGCGCTTGCTGAATCTGCGGGTCTTCGAGATCGATGTTTTTAAACATTCTTTGTAGTCCGAGGCGAACGTCCGTAGCGGAGAAATCGGCATGTTTCAGCGGCTTGACGCGGCGAAAAAATAGTTTAACCAGCGGCCACAAGAGCCTTATCCAGCTCTCGCCGAAACTCCAAAACGGCGCGAGAAGAACAAGGCCAGCGGGTCGCTGTTCGATCGCCGTTTGCAATGCCAAGGCGCCTCCCATGGAGTAGCCCACCAAGATGACCACGGAGTGCTGCCGTTTCAATTCTGCCATGGCTTGATTTGCGGCGTCTGACCACTCCTGAAATTTACGTTCCTCTAAGCTAGCGAAATCCGCGCCGAAGCCGGGGAGCATCAACCCGTGCACGGTCCAGCCGGCGTCTCTAAGAACCGTTCCGAGCGGGCGCATTTCCGCCGGCGTTCCGGGAAAGCCGTGAACGAGAAGGGCGGCGTGATCGCCCCCTTGCCACAGAAAGGATCTATGTTCAGCGCCGTCAAATGGCTTTGGCAGAGTAAGTTCGGTCATGACATGAGAACCGAGGTACGAGTGCTCATGTTGTACTTACAGGAAATTGAGGGCAAGGGGAATTAGCAGAGTTTTCGCGCGCGACTGGGTTTTGAGATGTTTTGGTTCTATAACGGACTTGGCAAGATGCTAACAACTTGCAGTTAGAAGAATTGACGCAAACCTATTAGCTCAACAATGGATCTTCGAAATCTTATCCTATTAACAGGCGCCACCGGCTACGTTGGCGGCAGATTGCTGCAATCCCTAGAAAATCACGGCTATCCTGTGCGTTGCATTGCCCGCCGACCGCAAGTGTTACAAGGACGGGTCGGCGCAAATACAGAAGTTGTTTTTGGCGACTGCTTCCAGCCCGAATCTCTCAGTGCCGCGTTGGCGGGGGTGCACACGGCGTATTATTTGGTTCATTCCATGGGCTCCGCCGAATCATTCGAAGAAAAAGATCGTCAAGCCGCGATCAATTTTGCCAAAGCCGCACGCGACGCGAAAGTTGAGCGCATCATTTACCTGGGCGGCTTGGGCGAAGGCGCGCTGTCGCCGCATTTACGCAGCCGCCAGGAAGTTGGCGAAGCTCTCCATACAGCGGGCGTTGAGGTGATTGAGTTCCGCGCTTCGATTGTCATCGGCTCAGGAAGTCTTTCTTTTGAGATAATCCGGGCTCTGGTTGAGCGTCTGCCGGTGATGATTTGCCCGGCTTGGGTATCTATCGATGCGCAACCGATTGGCATCGAAGACCTGGTTAGTTATCTGCTCGAAGCTTTGGATCTTCCCAAAAGCGGCCGTCGGATCATCGAGATTGGCGGCGCGGAGCAGGTTTCCTACGAGGATATCATGCGCGAATATGCACGGCAGCGAGAGCTTCGCAGGTTTATGATTTCGGTGCCGGTATTGACGCCGCGCTTGTCGAGTCTTTGGCTCGGTCTGGTAACTCCTGTCTACGCTCGTGTCGGTCGCAAATTGATCGACAGCATCCGCAACCCAACGGTGGTGCGAGATCCCGTCGCTCTCAAATTATTCTCCGTCCGGCCGAAAGGCGTTCGCGAAATGATCGCACGCGCCATCGTAAATGAAGATCGCGAATTTGCCACCACGAAATGGTCGGACGCTTTATCATCGAGAGGGGATGGGCCGAGTTGGGGCGGGGTACGATTTGGCAATCGCTTCGTTGATTCACGCGAGGTAGCAGTCAATGCGCCACCGGACATTGCGTTTGGCCCAATCCGACGCATTGGTGGGGAAACCGGTTGGTATTACGGCGACTGGTTGTGGCAGGTGCGCGGTTTTCTGGATTTATTATGCGGCGGTGTCGGGGTTCGCCGTGGGCGGCGGGACCCCGAAATGCTCCAGGTCGGGGATACCGTCGACTTCTGGCGTGTGGAGGCTTTCGAGAACAATAAAAAACTTTTCCTCGCCGCCGAAATGAAGCTGCCGGGAAGAGCCTGGCTGGGATTCGAAGTTGAAGCTCGAGGCGCGACCTCGTTGATTCGCCAAACCGCGATCTTCGATCCCATCGGTGTTGCCGGATTGGTGTATTGGTACGTCTTATTTCCCGCGCACAAGTTGATGTTCGGGAAAATGTTACGCGCCATTGCCGCGGCATGCCACGACGAAAAGGCCATAGCCAAATGAAAAACCTGGATTCTTTGCTCACCGATCCAAGGATAACCGTTCGCCGCTCCGTAGAGCCGGACCCGGACGGAAGATGCGTGGTTTACTGGATGCAGCGCGCCCAAAGAGCAGTTGACAATCCGGCGCTCACGGCCGCCATCAAGGCCGGTAATTTGCTTGGCAAGCCGGTGGTGGTGTTTTTTCAACTCGTTCCGCACTCTCATCACGCCAATCTCCGCCACTATCAATTTCTTGTCGAAGGGCTCGGGGATATTGCCGCGGACCTGCAAAAGAGAAAAGTCGGCTTTGTTTTGCGTCGCTACCCGGACCACGGGCTATTGCGATTCTGTGCTGAGGTGCGGCCATGTTTAGTCATCGCAGACGAAAATCCGTTGATGGAAGCGGAGCGCACGAAATCTAGAATCGCGCAGAAAATCGTCCTGCCTTTCTGGACGGTGGACGCGGACGTGATTGTGCCGTCCCGATTATTGGGCCGGGAACACTATGCGGCGCGGACGATTCGCCCGAAGATTCATGCTCTGTTGCCGCAATTCTTGCGAGAAGTAAAAAATCCGGCGGCGAAGTTTCTCTGGCGCAAGCCATCGTACGTCCAATCTTTAGTACCGAATCTGTCGCTGCTCGATAATTTCCCTATAGACTGCAGCGTTGCAACGTCGGAAAACTTCCATGGTGGCACCGGCGCAGCGCAGCGCAGCCTCGATAGGTTTCTTCGTTCCCGGCTAAAAGGTTACGCCACCCAGCGCAACAAACCCGATCTCGATGGCACGAGCCAGTTGTCGCCCTATCTTCACTTCGGCCATATCGGCGTGCAAACCGTGGCGCTCGCGGTGCAACGGGCGGAGGCTCCAGCCCAAGACCGCAAGGCATTCTTAGAGGAGTTGATCGTGCGCCGCGAACTGGCGGTCAATTTCGTTCGCTTCAACCCGAATTATGAAAACTTTGATTCGTGCGAACCTTGGGCCGATGTCACGCAACGCAAACATGCACGAGACCCTAGGCAGTATTCTTATTGCGAGAAGCAGTTGGAGAACGCCGAAACCCATGATCCGCTATGGAACGCCGCGCAAAAGCAAATGGCGCTGACGGGTTGGATGCACGGTTACCTGCGGATGTATTGGGCGAAAAAAATTCTTGAGTGGACCGAATCGCCGCAAGTCGCTTATCAAATTGCAGTTCGGCTCAACGATCGCTATGAATTGGACGGTCGCGATCCCAATGGCTACGCTGGAATCGCCTGGGCGATTGTCGGCAAGCACGACCGGGCATGGGGGCCGGAGCGGCCGATTTACGGCAAGGTACGCTATATGTCCTTCGCCAGCACATCGCGTAAGTTCAACAGCAAGGCTTACATTGCCCGCGTCTCTGCATTATAAATTTCTCCGGCCGACCATTTCCCATGAGGGAAAGAATTCTCATCTAAGCATCCGCCCATACCTTGGTGCTCAAGTACTTGTCGCCGGAGTCGCAGAATATACAGACGATAACGCCTTCGGTGATGTCCATGGCGATCTTCATCGCACCCCACAGGTTGGCTCCCGCAGATTGCCCGACAAACATCCCTTCCTCGGCGGCGATGCGGCGCTCCATGTCGTAGGCTTGCTCCGTTTCCACCGTCAGCTTGCGGTCATGGACCGTGGGGTCATAGATCGACGGCACGATAGAAGTCGCCATGTTCTTCAGCCCTTCAATCCCGTGGAACGCCGGGGGCTCCATGGCGATGATCTGAATTTCCTTGTTTTTCTCCCTGAGAAATCGTCCGGTCCCCATCACCGTACCGCTTGTGCCCAGGGCGGCGACGAAGTGAGTGACTCGCCCCTTTGTCTGCTGCCAGATTTCTGGCCCGGTAGTGAGGTAGTGAGCTCTCCAGCACTCGGGGTTTCCATATTGATCCGGGCGGAAGTACTTCTCCGGTGACGCAGCCTGGATTTTATTGGCAAGACGAATCGCACCATCCGAGCTCTCCATCGGGTCCGACCAGTGAAGTTTTGCGCCATAGCCCAGCAGGATGAGTTTGCGCTCGTTGCTTATGTTTTCGGGAATTACAAGCTCTACGCGATAACCCTTAATGGCGCCAATCATTGCCAGTGCGATGCCGGTATTGCCGCTGGTGGCTTCGAGAATTGTCTTGTCACGGGTCAGCGTGCCTGAGAGCTCGCCTGCCTCGATCATGCGGAGAGCCGGGCGGTCCTTGATGCTGCCGCCGGGATTCAGCCACTCTGCCTTGGCATAGACTTCAACCCGCGCCGAGAGATTTGCCGTGATCTTTTTAATTCGGATGAGTGGCGTGTTGCCGACAAGCGAAAGCGCGCTGCTGAACACACCCGCCAACGGCCGTTGGTTTTTATCCGCAAAGCACATTGGGAAAACCATCCTAAACGCTAGCGGAATTACAATCCGTCGATCCGTCGCCGAGGCTTCAAGCGGTCGATTACAATTCCTCAAAGAGCGGCTTGTTAGTCTTGTTTTCTGCTGCCGCCTCGCTGCCATCGGACTACGCCTTCACAGAACTGCTTGCCTTGAACAATCCGGCT
>CAYZJE010000236.1:0-3725 GCA_964478485.1 uncultured Syntrophobacter sp.
TACAGCGCCTATGGCACCATGCCTTCGCCCAACCTGATCGCGTCAGCGCTCAGCCAGCGCACCAAGAAAATAAAAATCGGCGTACTCGGCAACATCTTGCCGTTGCGCAATCATCCGGTGCGCGTGGCGGAAGAATACGCGATGATCGATTGCCTGAGCAACGGCCGGTTGATCGCCGGTTTCGTGCGCGGCATCCCGCCAGAATATATTTGGTACGGAGTAAACCCGGAAGAATCGCGCGGCCGTTTCGAAGAGGCCTACGACTTGATCATGACCGCCTGGACCAAGCCGGTGTGGAGCCATGAAGGTAAGTTTTTCAAGCTCCATGACTGCGCGATCTGGCCGCGACCGGTGCAGCAGCCCCATCCGCCGATCTGGATCGCCGCGCGCAGCGCCGAATCGGTGGAGTGGTGCGTCCGGCGCCATCTGCCCTGCGCCCAGGTCTACCAGACCACCGGCCAGATCGAGGACACCTTCAGCTATTATCGGACCAACGCGAAAGAAGAAGGATGGGACGCCAATCCGGATAAATTCATTCTCTGCCGCCACATCTACATTGACGATACAGACCAAAAGGCGCAGGCAAACATCGAGGCGGCGATGGCTTATTTTTTCACGGTCTTCAATCGCGGCTTCAACGAGGCGATCAATAAAGACGCTGTAGCCAAGCAGCTGACGGCGGCATTGACGAGCGAGCGATCATTCAGCTATTTTCGCGAAGGCAACCGCGAACGCTTCGACTTTTCGAAAATGGATTATGATGGTCTGATCAAATCCGGTTACCTGATCGCTGGCAATCCCGACAGCGTCGCCAAACAAATTCAAAGCCAGATGAGCCAAGTCGGCGCCGACCACTTCATGGGCATGTTCCACATCGGCAACTTGCACCACGACAAAGTGGTCAACTCGCTCGATCTCTTCAAGAAAGAGATCATGCCGAGACTGCATTAAGCCGGGGAAGAACTGGAGTGTTGGAGTAATGGAGTACTGGAGTGTTCGGAATCCGAACCCATCACTCCACCACTCCAATACTCCATCACTCCAATCTCGCCGGGGAGGTTTGCCATTGCTTAAGCATCTCTGCCGTTCGTTATTTTTTTATTGCGCGATCACAGCATTCGTCATCCTGGGCGGGGCTTCGGCTTTCGCCCAGCCCGTGCGCATTGCCGTCGGCGCTGCCAGTGTTGCCTCATTGCCGACTTGGGTCGCCCAGGACGGTGGCTACTTCGCCCGTGAAGGCGTGCCCGCCGAGTTAATTTACATCCGCGGCGGGCCGCAAACTATGGCAGCGCTCATCAGCGGTGAAGTCCCTTTCGCGCAGATTTACGGTGGCGCGCTCGTCGCCGCGGCTTTGACCGGAGCCGATGTCGTGATAGTCGCCGGGATTATCAACGAGCCATTTTTCTCCATCGTGACGACCAAGGGAATCGATAAGCCGGAGGATCTGCGCGGCAAGAAGATCGGCATCAGCACCTTTGGCTCCGCGACCGATTTCGCGTTGCGTCTGGCGCTGAAGAAATGGAATCTCAAGGCGGACAGCGAAGTGAGCATCTTGCAGATGCGCGGCGTGCCGGAAATTCTCCCGGCGATGGCGGCCGGCGCGCTCCATGGCGGCGTCATGTCGCCGCCGACCAATATGATAGCGATCCGCGCCGGCTTCAAAGAGCTCGCTTACTTACCGCAGATCGGTGTCTCGTTTCAGCATACCAGCCTGGCGACGAGCCGAAAGTATTTAGAACGCAACCGCGCCACGGCGCTGAAAGTCATGCGCGCTTACCGTTCGGCCATCGAGCGGATCAAAGCCGACAAGGCGTTCACCGTAAAAACTCTCGCGAAATACATGAACACCCAAGACAATGTCGTGTTGGACTATAGCTACAACACCGGCTTACCGCTGTTTCGCCCGCTGCCCTACCCGACCATGGAAGGGATACAAGCGGCGCTGGATTTCCTGAGCGACAAAGATCCGAAGGCGAAGCTAGCGCAGCCGAAAGACTTCGTCGACACGAGCTTGCTCGACGAGATCGCCAAAGCGGCCCGCTAACGTAGCCGCACGGAGAGCCTGCATGATAGCCACGGTGAGTAAAGTAACGATCCTAGCGAGTTTGCTATTTGTCCTATTGGCCCTATCGGTCCCATTCTCCTCAGCCCAAGAGCGCATCACCCTCGGCCTCACTACGCGCAACGGCAGCACCTCGCTGCCCTACGTGATCGCCGAAGAAAAAGGTTTCTTCAAAGCCGAAGGACTGAACGCTCTCATCGTCATCATGCAGAACCAAGTCGTTGTCAACGGCGTGTTAAGCCGCCACGTCGACTACGGCGGGACCTTCTCGAATTTCGTCGGCGCAGCGATGTCCGGCGCACCGGTGAAAATCGTCATGTCGGTGATGGACGGCGCTGATCATTTCTTAATCACCAGCCCAAATATCAAACGCGTCGAAGATCTCAGAGGCAAAACCTTCGGCATCAGCAGCTTCGGCGGCACACCGCACAGCGAAGCGATCGCGATCTTGCGCAAGTACAACCTAAACCCGGAGAAAGACGTGACGTTCTTGCAAGTCGGCGGCAGTTCGGCGCGCTACGTGGCGCTGGAAAGCGGCTCCATCCAGGCGGCGATGATAGTGCCGCCGTTCAACCACCTCGCCAAAAAACGCGGCTTTAACGAGCTGCTCGGCTTCAACGACATCATGAGCCTGCCCGTCGGCGGCCTCGCCGTGCACACTCAAAAAATGAAAGAGAAGCCCGACGAGATCGTCAAGATGATCCGCGCTCTCATCAAAAGCCTCGAATACATCCGCACGCGCAAAGCCGACGTCCTCGCTCTGATCGACAAGCAATGGGGCATCAAGGAAGCGGATATTCGCGAAAATATGTACAAAGAAATGATCGGTCTGTTCAGCCGCACCGGCATCGGTAGCGACGAAGCGATGCGCAACGTGATCAAGCTCGTGCGCGAGACTCGCAAGAACGCGCCGGAGGTCGGCATCGCCGACGTGGCCGATTGGAGTTTTGCACGAAAAGCGCAATGAGCGTTTAGCGTTTGCAGTCTAGCATCTAGCGTTCCCGGAGAATTTGAACGCCAGACGCCAAACCCCAGACGCTAGACGCTTTCATCCGCCCAGTTTCTTAAAGAACCCTTCCTTCTCCAACTCATCCATCAGCGAGTGATCGACGAACTCTTCGGCTTTGCGGTTTTTGAAGTCGGGGTTTTGCTCGGCGTAGAAATTCAGCGTGTCGCGCACGCCGGCTAGATTCACCCGCGGCGGGAAGGAAAAGCGCGGCGCGAAATAATCGTATGTCGATCGCACCGTCTCCGGATCGTCCACCCGCATCCGAGTTGCAAAGATCTTCATGGTCCGCTCCCGATCGGTCTTGATCACGTGAATCGCCTCGGCGTAAGCGCGCACGAAGCGTTTCACGCGGTCACGGTTTTCTCTGAGCGAGCTGCCCTTCACGTATAGAGAAGACTGGGTGAAATTGCTGCTCATGTCGCCCATGTCCGCAAGCACGCGATAACCTGCTTTAACCGCGATCGTCAGATGGGGCGGCGAGAGGATCGTCGCATCCATGCGCCCCGCCATCAGCGAAGCCATGCGTGTCGGCGCGTCGCCGCCGATGACAATCTGAATATCGGCTAGCTTCAAACCCCACTCTTTGAGCGCCAGTTGCAAAGCGAGGTCGTTGGAACCGCCATAATTGAGAATGTTGACCCGCTTGCCGCGCAG
>CAYZJE010000237.1:0-3031 GCA_964478485.1 uncultured Syntrophobacter sp.
TCGCTTTGAAGGGCTCGCTGTTCGACCGCGAAAAACAAATCACGCCGGGCAAACGGCGCCGCTTCATCGGCAGCGCCGAAGAGATCGCCGCCGATATTCGCGATTATCGCAGCGTCGGCGTCGATACCATGATCTTCGACGTGCGCCGCCCGAGCGTGGCTGAAACATTAGAGCGTATGGAGTGGATGGCGAAAGAAGTGTTTCCACAAGTTGAGTCGTGAGTCGAATCAACGCCCGTGCAATGACTTTGCACGGCTGCGCAGAATCGTCGGTGTGATTGGGGCCATGCCTTGCGTTGAAAACCACTCAATCGAAGTCGCAATGTTTCCACGACTGACCCCGATTCCGACGTGAAGGGTCGAGAGACGCTCAGTCTTATCCATCGGCTGAGTCCTCGGGTCTAGCTCTGTTGTGTCTGCCAATCGCATCTGCGGCGTAAATGGCCAGAGAACAGCCGACGGGGAAAAGCACTTCGTTGACCAAGGGAGGAATTATTTTCATCGTTTCAAAACCTCCCGAGGTGGACGCGGCAGCGATCGTCGTACCGAAGACGACTCCGATTAGTAACCCGCTACAGCTGTAAGCGACGAGGCCTGAACTAGCGCGCTTGCCGATCCACCCTAGTAGAAGGCCGAGCGCCGCATATTCAACTCCTTTTAAGCCCGCAATAAAAAAAGGAAAGGCCGCTGCGGCTCCCGCCTCGGCCACCTTTAGCGCCTGGGCCGTGCTCTTGTGTAAGACGCGCGCGGCGGCAAGCGCAGTCGGCGCGGAAAGTAGCCCGGCAAACGCCATCCATGTGGGGTTAGAGCTCGATGCCGCCTTGCCAAAGGCCAAGCCCGTACAAACAAGTCCCGACCAGGAAATCTTTTGCACCACGTCGGCGATGATCGGCGCGATACCAGGAAGCTTATTAGCGTTGGCGGCGATCACCAGCATGATGACCTCCAGTGCTAAACCGAGAAGAATCGATAGCCAGGCGACGCGCAGTAACGTTTGCGCCAATTGGCTTCCTTCGCGCTTTGCTGTGATTGTTGCTGCGGTGGCCTGACTCATGGCGTCTCCTCTAACGGCGATGGCTTATAACAATATCAATTGGAAGCTTATATCCCAAAACTTCCGCCAACGTCTAGAGTTCGGGCACGTGTAAGCAGCCGGTGCGCTGAACTTATGATGACGCGGATGTTTACTGTGTTGGCGTCACTTGAACAAGCAGGAAAATTGTTTCCTCGCTAAACTACGATGGCATTATGAAAGGTCTAGCTTCCGGCCAGTTCGATTGGAGGCGATAGCCGGCGTGATCGCGTCAGTCACGGATATCTAAACAATTTGACGAGTACGGCATTCAGTAGTCACAGACTTTGACAAGTCATAAAAAATAGTCGAGTTGTAGAAGTCTAAATCGGTCGCCGTAAACCATCGATTGGGGCGAAGAACTGAAGGCGACCCAAAGGAGAGAATATGCGCGAAATCCTGACCGGCATCTTCACCTGGCCGTGGTTTTCGGAACCGCACGGGTACAATTTTAACGGTCACTTCATTCGGCACGCGGATGGGAATCTTTGCGTCGATCCGGTGGAACCGAGTGACGAAGATTTGGCGGAATTAGCGCGGCAGGGGGTAGCGCGGATTCTCATCACCAATCGCAATCACTCGCGGGCGGCGAACAAGATTCGTGCGCGCACTGGGGCGCGGACAGCGATCCATCCAGCGGACGCGCGGCATGCACACAGCGAGGGCGCGGAGCTGGATGACGAATTGAGCGCAGGCGACAAGGTCGGTCCGTTCGTGGTGATCGACTCGCCGGGAAAATCCCAGGGAGAAGTCGTGCTTCACTGGCCGGAACGAAGAATCCTGCTCGTTGGGGACGCTGTGGTCGGCGATCCGCCTGGGAAGTGCAAGCTGTTGCCGGACAGGGTGGTGGACGATCCGCCGCGCCTCCGCGATAGCGCGCGTCAACTGCTGGCGCTCGACTTCGATATATTATTGGTTGGCGACGGCGTGCCAATTCTCCAATCGGCTAAAGATCGGTTGCGCGAGCTGGTGGATACTTTTCCTCGGTGAAATTTCACTGCCTGATTTGCCAGTGGAGCAAAATCACTGGTTAGATTTTCCCTTGACCGGCTTCGCTTTGCGTGGATCTTCCGCTTCGGGCAAACAAACATAGGTCATCGTCGAATTGTTATTGGTGAAGGTGACTGAGTTTTTGCCGAACTTGGAATCTTTGAACTGTTTCCACACCTCGAGCTTGTCATTTATGCTGGCCTGACACTTTTCCTGGTTAGCGAGGCCGGGCGCGGCGATCCAGCTGTCGGAGGTCGGAGTCTGGGTGCGGGTCCACAATGTCCAGGTAAGCAGCAGTCCTAAGCAACAGGCTTTCTTCATAGGCCACTCCTTGCATTCCTATTATAGACGATTGTGCCGGACAAAGCTTTCGAATTGTTAAACGTCTTGGATTCGCAGCCAAATCCGCGCATTCTCTAGAGTTCCATTGGCAGCAAAATGATTGACGTAAATCGGTCACGAAGCTCTCTTGACAGGGTACTCCGATGAGGCGTACACGAGGAACATAGAAGTTTCAAAAAGGGAGACAGTCATGGCCAATCCATTCGAAGTCATCGATGCCGACGGTCACATCACCGAATCCGACGCGCAACTCAAAAAATACATGCCGGAGAAATATGTCAAACGGGTGGCGACCTTGACGCCCGGCGATAGCTGGGATCGGTCGTTAAGCGGCAAGCTTGGCACTCGAGCAGGGGACGCCAAGAGCTGGCTCGATGCGATGGATCGCGGCGGGGTGTCCACTGCGGTGCTTTACCCGACCAATGGGCTGAGCGTCGGTTGGATTCGCGAACCGGACGTGGCCGTGCAGTACGCCCAAGCTTGGAATAATTTCTGTTCGGAAGAATTTCAAAAAGTCAGTCCGCGCCTTAAATGCGTGGCTTTGGTGTCGTTTCAAGACGTGCCCGAAGCGGTGAAAGAACTGCGCCGGGCGGTAAAGGAATTGAAACTGGTCGGCTTGATGTTGCCC
>CAYZJE010000238.1:0-3585 GCA_964478485.1 uncultured Syntrophobacter sp.
CACGTTCTTTATTAATTCCACTTAGTCCCGGAATCGTCTGGAGATCGACCAAATACGGATAGTAAAGCGCACGCTGCTTCATCAAAATCACCAGCGTCGTACCGCCGCCGATAGCGCGCGCGTCGTCGCCATGCTTTTGCAATAACTCCACGGCTTCCGCCAAGGAGTGGGGTTGGAGCAATTCAAAGGAGCGGATCGTCATCGGTGTTCCTAAGATCGTTTCGTTTCTATCCTTCCGCTATTTCAGAATCAAGGACGCAGTTCTGTAGGTCGGGTTAGCGCAGCGTAACCCGACACCGTAACCGCATGCGGTTTCCCGCTCCCACGACCAAAACTGAAATCGTCGGGTTACGCTTTGCTAACCCGACCTACGGGAAACGCGGAAGACCAGTCATCTGGAAAAAGTAGTTTCGTTTCAATTCGTCCGCAATTTTAGAATCATCGTCACTCCCACGATCAAAACGCAGTTGACAGCAACGACCAAGTTTGAGAAGAATCAATCCAATAGGAGGGTAACGAATATGTTTACCAGCATTCGACATATCGCCGTGTTGACCGAGAATTGGGATCGTGAAGCGAAGTTTTATCAAACCATTTTCGGCATGAAGAAAATCACCAACGGCATGACCGATGAAAAAGGCGACTACAACAAAGACCGCGGCCATTTGAGCGACGGCGTCATCGGCTTGGCCCTCTTGCAGCGCCAACCCGGTTCGAGATCGGGCCTGGATCATTTCGGCTTTGCCGTGGAAAATGTCCAGACTGTCCGCGATCGCCTCAAAGAGTCCTACCCCGATGTCTTCATTGCCGAGAGCCCAAGCCATGTGCCGTTTGCCGGCTTGCGCAGCCATGACCCGGACGGCAACCATTTCGATCTTTCGCAAAAAGGCATGGCCAACGTGCGCGAAGGTTACGTCGAATTCGGCTGGGAACAACCGCGCTGGATCAATCACGTCTGTATCCGTAGCGGCCGCCCGGCCTATCTCGCCGAGTTCTACCAGAAAGTTTTCGATCTCCAGCCCGTCGAGGGAATGTCCGGCGACAACAGCTATTATCTTAGCGATGGAAAAGTGAATATCGCGATCCGTCCCTGGGACATGGTCAAATACCGCGGTCACACGGCGGGCCTGGATCATTTCGGTTTCAAGGTCGACGACCTGGAACAAACGAAAAAGGATCTAGACGCCCTGGCCGCCTCCTCCCCTGCCTCCGCGCCGAGAAAAATCGCCATCGGCCGCGAAGGCGAAGTGCGCCAGAAAAATCTCGAAGGCTGCAAGCTGTGCAAGCAAAGCCTCGCCGATCCGGACGGCGTGCTGCTGGATTTGACGGATTGAACGATCATGGAGTCACCAACTGCGGTGGAAGCGCGCGACTTGGCCTATAGATAGTGTTCTTCCGGGTTTACTGTGAAGATGTCATCACCACGAAGGGCACGAAGAGCACGAAGATTTCGTAGGGGCGGGTTTGAAACCCGCCCGTCCTAATTATCCAAACCCTTCGTGTCCTTCGTGACCTTCGTGGTGAAAACTCTTTCCCATTTGGTTGCGGCTGTGCCGCGCTAGTCTCTTCGTGGTGAACAAAACAAACTGAACTTGATACATTATCCACACAAAAGCCTGAAGCACCAAAGATAGAAAGTTTCGGAGATCTTATGGAGTTTGCCAACATCAACGACACCATGCGGACAGCCAAGGATCAGGACAAACGCTTCATGCCGCTTTTCGGTTCAGAGACCTTTCGCTCATGGATTCTCTACTTCCGCCCCGGCGAGCACACCGACATGCATTTCCACATGTCGCCGGAGACTTTTCTCGTCCTGCAGGGCAAAGCATCGGTCAAAGGGCTCAAAGGCGAGGAGCGCGTGATTGAGAAAAACGAGATCGTATTTTTCGGCGCCAAGGATTATTACCAGATCGAGAACGTCGGCAGCGAACCGCTGGTGCTCGTCGGCAACCGCTCCGAAGCGTTCGGCGGCGCCCATGTGACCGCGAAAGACGATTAATCATAATCGCAAAACCCACCCCGCCGAGTGCGTGGACAAAGTGTCAGAATGAAGAAGTGATTCTGCTGAAAAACCCCTAGGAATGCTTCGACGGGCTCAGCATGAACGGAAAATTCTTAACGTTATCAATCCCCTCCCTGTTCGTCCTGAGGCTCTCGAAGGATGAACGGTGGGTTTTTCAGCAGTATCAGAAGTCAACCGCATTGCGAATGTTCGTCTTACTATTCTCCGTCCTGGCACTTTCACCATGCCTCGTTAATGCCACCGAAGAAATTAAGATTGCCTCCACTGGTGCCGGGCTCAGCACCTTGCCGCTAGAGATCGCCGCGCGCAAAGGGTTCTTCCGTGATGAGGGATTGGAAGTTCTAACCATCACGATGCGGACCAACATCGCCGTCAATGCGTTGCTCACCCGCAACGTCGACTACGCCACGCCCAGCACTTCGGCGATAAAGGCCGCCAGCGCCGGGTTGCCGGTCAAAACGATCGCGGTGTTGTTGGGCCGCCCCGATTATTTTCTCACCGTAAAACGAGAAGTAAGCTCGGTCAGAGATCTCAAAGGCAAACGCATCGCCATCGGCAGCTTCGGCGCCGCCGCCGATCTCGCGCTACGCACGGTCGCCAAGCAAGATGGCTTGGACCCCGACCGCGATCTCATTCGTTTGCAAATGGGCGGCGCCGCCGCGCGCTTCGCTTCGTTAATATCCGGCAGCGTCGACGCGACGATTTTAACTCTGCCTTACAACCTGCAAGCCGAAAAAGCCGGCTACAAAGACCTGCTCTGGTTCGGCGAACGTTTGGAGTTGCCGCTCGCCGGTCTCGCCGTCCGGGACGAAACGATTCATAAAAATCCGAAACAAGTCTTTGGCGTGATCAGAGCAGTCTTCCGCGCCATGGCTTTCGCCGCCGCTAACCGCGAGGAGACCACCCAGATACTCGTGAACTGGCTTCGGCTCGACCGCGAAGTCGCCGCCCGAAGTTACGATCTCGGCAAGCGCAGTTGGTCCGACGGCGGAGTCGTCTCCGACGCCGCCGTGCAATCCCTAGTGGATCAGTCGATGCTGGAACTGAAAAGCAAAGACCCCGTCCCCCTCGACAAAGTGCGCAACTGGAGTTTCGCCGAGCAGGCACGGCGTGATATGGGAAACTCGACTGGAGGAAGGTAGACTCGTTTTTCATCTTTCCTGACTGTCGACTCTGATACCGTTAACTGACCCCGGATAACAGCCATGAACAAACAAGCGGTCGAGCGCAGACTCGCAGCGATCATGGCGGCGGATGTCGTCGGCTATAGCCGTCTCATGGGGGTAGACGAGGTCGGCACCTTAAAGTCGCTGAAAGCTCATCGTCGCGAGCTTATCGATCCGGCCATCGCCGGCTATCATGGCCGCATCGTCAAGACCACTGGCGACGGCATGCTCGTCGAGTTCGCCAGTGTGGTTGACGCGGTCGCCTGCGCCGTCACCGTCCAGCGCGGCATGTTGAGCCGCAACGCCGAGGAGGCCGAGGACAAGCGCGTCATCTTTCGCATCGGCATCAATGTCGGCGACATCATCATCGATGGGGACGATATCTTCGGCGAC
>CAYZJE010000239.1:0-2217 GCA_964478485.1 uncultured Syntrophobacter sp.
TGTAGCGATAATCCGGATGGACACAAACGCGCATGTCCATCGAGAAAACCCGACGGGAGCCTTCTCGGAGTTGGCTGCGCAATTCCCCGGCGATGTTACCAACGATACCGTTATGATTTAGCGATGCCCCGGTCATCGCGAAAATCTCACCGAAAGCGAATTCGTGCTTCTCGCTCGAGCTGCGTTCCATCTCTAAATAATCGGACACTGTTAAAGTCGGCCTTTCTAGTTTTGACACGGTCTAACCTCCCGCAATCTCTTCTTGCGCAGAATAGCACGATTACCCCACGCGATGACACCTGGTCTCGCGAACCAATCTTAGCGATTGATTCTGCTGAAAAACTCCTAGGAATGCTTCGACGGGCTCAGCATGAACGGAAAATTCTTAACGTTATCAATCCCCTCCCCGTTCGTCCTGAGGCTCTCGAAGGATGAACGGAGGTTTTTCAGCAGAATCAACGATTCAGTAATGCCACCGCCACTAAGCCAACCGCTAACCCCAACGTTTTTTGCTTAGACAACCGCTCGCGAAAGCATAGCGCCGCCAGCAGCGCGCTCACCGCGACCACGCCGACGCTGTAGATCGGAAAAAGTTGAGAACTTTGCCAACCTTCCAGAGCGAGGACCTTCAACAACGCATAGATGGCGACGTAGTTGATCACGCCGAGAAATATTCCTGCGACCAGTTGGCGCAGGCGAAATTCGGCGAGCGCGAAAACTTTTTTCGTGACGCCGATGGCGATGCTCGACATAAAGGCGAAGACAAACCCCGACATCACGTAGGAATGATACGACGACTCGGTGAGATAGTAAGTCTGAAGATATTTTAGAATCGTGAAATAACAGCCGAAGGTCAGGAAAAGCGTAATGGGCGAGAGTTGAAGTGAACGGGACGTGGGAGCCCCGTTGCGTCCGTCCGGTGCCGTGCAAAGATAGAGCGCGAGGAGTGCTGCCGACAGCCCGGCAAATTTGACCAGCGTCAACGAATCGCCGTAGAGCGAGAACGCGAGCAGCGAAGGAATCGCCACCGACAACCGGCTCGCCAGCGCGGCGATCGCTACTCCGGCGCGCTGGGCCGTGTGCGCCAGCAAGAAGAAATTTACGGCCAGCAGCATACCTTGAAGCGCCGCCAATAATATCCACGGCTGCGAGGCTATTCTACGAATATCGAGCGAATCTCCCGCCAAGAAGTTGCCGATCACAACACAAGTAACGTAGTTGATTGGGATTGCCCAGAAAAGATTGACGCGCCAACCTTCAAAAGCGCGAAAGATGACCGGGATGACACCGGAACCGAGGATGGCGAGGAGTAAGTAGATCATTCGCGCTGGTGTTTTGTCTTTGAAGCACTTAGAGAAGGATTTCTCCCAGGGGTCGAAATGACAAGCAGGCTTTATCTGTCATTTCGAAGAAGCGAAGCGACTGAGAAATCTTTCCCGCTCCGATCATCCCTAGCCATTGATGACTGTGGTGCCTATAGCGGAACTCCAGACGCACAGTTTAGAACGACAGTCCGCCCACTCGCTCCATCAAATCGCGGTTGGCAATCTTGGCATCAGCCAAAACTTTCTGGTCATCGAGGCGCACAAGCTGGCGGTCGCGCATGACGATCACGCCATTGACGATCACGGTCTGAACATCGCTCGCCTTGGCACAGTGGACGATTTGGCTGAAGAGGTCGTTGACCGGCTGACTGTGCGCCGTTTCGAGATCGACTAGAATCAAATCCGCCCGCTTGCCGACTTCGATGGTGCCGCAGAGCGACTCTAACCCCAAAGCCTTGGCGCCGCCAATGGTCGCCATCCTCAAAACATCGTAAGGCTTAATGATCCCGGCGTCTTGATGATGAACCTTCTGCAAGAGTGACGCCGCTTTCATGGTGTCGAATAGATCCTGCGAGTGATTGCTCGCGGCGCCGTCCGTTCCGAGGGCGACGTTGACGCCTTCGCCCAGCATCTCCACCACCGGCGCGACGCCATCGCCGAGCATCATGTTGCTCACCGGATTGTGCGACACCGACGAACCGGTCTCTTTGAGAATGCGAATTTCGTCCCTCGACACATGCACCGAGTGGGCGAAGATCGAATTCTTCCCGGGAATACTGAATTGCTGCAGAAACTCGACGACCCCGTTCTTGCCATGTTGCTGGCGCACAGCTTCGACCACCGACTTCGACTCGGCGACATGGGCGCTGATTCCGATTGAATTCGCGTCGGC
>CAYZJE010000240.1:0-3472 GCA_964478485.1 uncultured Syntrophobacter sp.
GACTGGGATGCTGAGATCGGCGCGCTGGTCGAGTCGACGGCGGAGTTGGTGCCACAGCCGCCAATGTTGATCTTTGACAAGGTGAAAGGTTATCCGGCAGGTTTTCGTGTTTGCAGTTTACCCTACGCCGCTTATCGGCGCGTTGCTCTCGCTCTGGGGTTGCCGACGGATAAGCCCAAGTTAGAAATTCTCCGCTTGGCCGCGCGCAAGATAAAAAGCGTCCAACCGATCGCGCCGAAAGAAGTGAGCACGTCGCCGTTATTTGAAAACAAGCTCACCGGCGCCGATGTCAACTTGCTCAAATTTCCCGCGCTACGCTTTCATGAGAACGACGGCGGGCGTTACTTCGGCCCAGGCGGTGGATTGATCAATCAAGATCCCGACAACGGCTACGTCAACACCGGGACTTATCGCATGCAGTTGCATGACAAGAAGACCCTTGGTTTATGGATGAGTCCCGGGCAGAACGGCCGGCAGATTTGCGCGAAGTATTGGGAGAAGGGCCAGAGCTGCCCTGTGGTTGCGAGTTACGGCCAGCACCCGATGGTGTTCATGCCGTCGTACACGAAATTTCCTTACGGCCGCTCCGAGATGGAAATCTCCGGCGGATTGATGGGCCGGCCGCTGGAAGTTTTGCGCGGGCCGATTACCGGCTTGCCGATTCCCGCGACCTCCGAGATCGCCATCGAAGGCGAGATACCGCCGCCGTCGGAGGAGTCGCGCGCCGAAGGGCCCTTCGGTGAGTGGCCTGGCTACTATTCCGGCGGCACCACTGGAACCGGTGAGAACCAGCCGATCATTCGCATCAAAGCGATCTATCATCGCAACGATCCTATCCTCGAAGACGAAGCGCCGCTGTGGCCGGGCGCGGTTAAAATGGATCTGCATATTTCGGCCGGCGTGCTGTGGGATCAACTTGAAAGCGCGGGCATTCAAGACATCGCCGGCGTGTACAACCACACTTCTTATATGACGGTGGTATCGATCAAGCAAAAATATGCCGGCCATGCCAAGCAAGCGGGTCAAGCGGCGCTCAGCTGCGCGGCGGCCAATCGCAACGGTCGCTATGTGGTTGTGGTCGACGATGATATTGACCCGACTAACATGAAAGAAGTTCTCTGGGCGATGATGACACGGGTCGATCCGCCGACCAATATCGATATCATCGACGGCTGCTGGAGCACGCCGCTCGATCCGCGCATGCCGCCGGAGAAAAGAGAGAACAAGGATCACACCAATGGCCGGGCGATCTTCTACGCCGTGCGGCCGTTCCCGTGGATAGATAAGTTTCCGAAAGTCAGCCGTTCGAGCCGCGCGCTGCGCGAGAAGACGATCGCGAAGTTCAAAGGCGTGATTCCGTTTCCGGAGGCGTGAGTAGCGGCAGGGTTCGAAATCTTGTTCCTTCCCCCTTTGACGGGGGAAGGTTAGGATAGGGGTGCTGCGTCCACTATTGAAATAGTTGGGCACCCCTTCCTCAGTCCTTCCCCGTCGAGGGGAAGGAGGTAAGATTCGGATGGTGCGAAGTTTGCTAAGTCAATCAAGGAACCAGCGCTATGATATCGCGAGAGGAAAACGAACTTCTAACTCAAACCAATGCCGGAACACCGTGCGGTGAACTGTTGCGGCGCTACTGGCAGCCGGTGGCATTGTCCGAGGAATTGAAAGCCGACGGTGCGCCGGTGGCAGTCAAATTGATGGGCGAGGAGTTTGTGCTCTTTCGCGACGAGCAGGGAGGCGTCGGCGTGCTCGATGCACATTGTTGTCATCGCGGTGCGGACTTGAGCTACGGCCGGCTAGAAGACGGCGGGGTGCGCTGCATCTATCACGGTTGGTTGTTCGACGTAAACGGAAAGATTCTCGAACAGCCCGGCGAACCCAATGGCGGCGAACACCGTGATGACTATTGTCAGCCGTCATTTCCCTGCCAGGAAGCCGGCGGTGTGATCTTCGCTTACATTGGTCCGGGCGAACCGCCGCTCTTGCCCAATTACGAGTTTCTCAACGTGCCCGACGACCAGCGCTTCGTATCCAAGATCCATCACTCGTGCAACTATCTGCAATCCAACGAAGGCAACATCGATCCGGTGCATCTGTCTTTTCTCCATCGCAATCTTGAGTTGACGGAGTCGGACAAAAAGCGCCGCGTAACCGGCAGTGAGAGTTCGCCCAATTCGCTCTTCGGCGCGGACCTGGCCCCCCGAATTGAGCTCGAGATCACCGACTTCGGCGTGCGCATTTTTACCGTGCGCAATATCGAAGACGACAAGATCTACTTCCGCACGTCGAATTTTATCATGCCCAACTTCAGCACATTCCCTGGCCAGACGGCGGCGGAAGGCTACTCGGTCAATTGGCATGTGCCGATCGACGATCAGCGCCACTGGAAGTTTGTCATCGTGTTTAGCCGCAAGCGGGCGCTCGAGCGCGCGCTGATGCTGCGCGGACGCGACGAGTTGCAGCCCGACTATCATATGATCCGCACCAAGGCGAACCGCTACTTGCAGGACCGCGCGTCGATGAAGAATAAATCCTTCAGCGGCATCGGTTACAACTTCCAGGCGCAGGATGCTTGCGTGATCGAAGGCGCGGGCGCGGTGCAAGATCGGACCAAAGAGCATTTGGTTACATCGGATAAAGCGATCATCGCGGCACGCAAGCTTTTGCTCAAAGCCATTCAAGACGTCAAAGAGGGGCGCGATCCGCTTCATGTCCTGCGCGATCCCCAAGCCAATAAGTTTTCGCATATCGCGGTGATATCCGAAGTGGCGCCGAAAGCGGCGGACATTCGGGCGATCGTGCAGCAGAGGATCGCGGAGCAAAGTTCGTCGACTTGATCCGATTTAACCCTCGCCCTTTGGGAGAGGGCAAGGGTGAGGGTAATCGCCGTAGCGCAAATTGCGCCCTCACCTCGATCCTCTCCCAGAGGGAGAGGAAGTAAATGCTCGAATCGGGAGCTTTAAGTCCAGTTCGATTACGATTCGTGTCTTAGGAGATTGCCGTGAGTGAAGTCTTACGATTAGGCATGGCCGGGCTCGGCGTCGCCAGCACGCAAATCCTGCCGCCGATTTCCAAGCTGCCGTTCATCAAGATTACCGCTGCCGCCGATACTCGCGCGGACGCGGTGGCGAAGTTTCGCGAGCAGTACCAGGCCGAGGGCTACGCAAGCATTGAAGAGCTGTGCGCCAGCGACAACGTCGATGCGGTTTATATCGCCACGCCTAATTCGCTCCACGCTGAGCATGCGATTACAGCGGCGAAGCACAAAAAGCATATCATCGTCGAAAAGCCGATGGCGATGACGCTGGCGGAATGCGACGCGATGAACCAGGCTGCCGATAAGTACGGCGTCAAACTTCTGTGCGGCCACACCCATAGCTTCGATCCGCCGATTCGCAAGATCCGCGAGATCGTCAACAGCGGCGAGCTTGGCAAGCTCTGCATGATCAACACTTGGAACTACAATGAGTTCATG
>CAYZJE010000241.1:0-3870 GCA_964478485.1 uncultured Syntrophobacter sp.
CGCATTGAACGCGACCGAAATCACGACGACGCGGTTGCGTTGGTCGCGAATTTCAAACGTGCCACGGCGTGTATCGATGTTCTCCACGCGACCTTCGGTGCGCTCCAATCGATTCCCCGTGCTGGCGCCCACGCCGCGGTCTTGCGCGGTTTCGCGAACCGTGATGCCGGTGGTGGAGTAACTGCCGTCGCGCTCTTGTTGCACCCGCGCCGCGACATAGTCGCCCCGTTCCAAACTAGTCACTGGGTAGTTTTTCTGCCGATAGGCCACTTGGGTGTTGTTATCGTAGCGCATCACGCTCTTCTGGCCCGAGTCCGTGCGGATCTCAATGATGCGGCCACGGCTGTCGACGAACTGCACTTCGCCCACCACATCATTGTTGACGCTAGTACCGCCAAGCCCGCCCAAGCCGCCGGGGATATCGAGAGCCGGGCAGCCGGTGAGCCCCAGCAATCCCAGCATTAGAAAGGCCAAAACCTGCTTGGTTAGTTTCATCATCTGCCTCCTTCCAATAGTCCAAAATAAATCGACTAGCGCCAATTGTAACTTGCTATTGGACGGCTGCATAGGCGAAATAATTCAGCCTGTTTTACACGGATTTTGTCGGCAGGGTCTGTAAAGCAAGGAGTTGCTCATTACTAACCACGAAAGGCACGAACCACACAAAAGGGTTTCCGACTTTCGTGCCTTTTGTGTGTTTCGTGGTTGAATCTTTCTTTGGCTGCCATAGCAGGGACGGGCGCAGCATGTTGCGCGCCTAGGTAATATCCGCTCCCACACGATCACCAGCACGAAACACGAACACGTTAAGTTATTTGACGCCTGACCACGATTAGCGTTATTAAGTCATCAAAGTTACTTCCACGGAGGAACGTTCATGCCGACCATCGATGCCGATGCCCATGTGATCGAGAGCGAAGCGACCTGGGGTTATATTGCGAGCGAAAAGCTCAGACCTTTTATGATTACTCCCGGCGCCGGCCGGCCGCAAAATTGGTTGATCGATGGCCGGGTGTTTCACCGTGGTGTCAACTTCGATCGTAATTTACCGATCGATATCTGCGAGATGCGCGACATCGAGGGCCGGCTTAAACACATGGATCAGCTCAACATCGACGTCCAGGTGCTTTATCCGTCGTTGTTTCTCCGTCCCTTGACGGCGAAAGCGGAGGTCGAAAATGCGCTCTGTCGGAGTTACAACCAGTGGCTGGTCGAGATCTGCGCTCATGGGGAAGGGCGGCTTGAGTGGATTGCAGTCGTGCCGGTGATCGACATGGCCAGCACGGTCGCCGAAGTGGAGTTCGCGAAATCAAATGGCGCCTGCGGCATCTTCATGCGCGGCTTGATTGACGATAAGCGGCTCAGTCATCCCTATTTCTTTCCGCTTTACGAGGCGGCGGAGAGAGCCGGTCTGCCGATTTGCGTTCACGCATCGACGGGAAACTTCGATTGGGTACAGATGTTCGATGGCGAGAGCGGTTTCATGCGCTTCAAGGCGCCGGTGCTCTCGGCGTTTCACGCCATCGTTCATGACGGCGTGCCGAAGAAGTTTCCGCAACTTAGATTTGGTTTCATCGAGGTGCGCGCCCAGTGGGTGCCGTATATGGCCGTGGAAATCGCGCGCCGCTTCGACCGCGCCGATAACGCCGTGGCGCGCAGCCTGATTCGCGACAATCATGTCTACGTCGCCTGCCAGACCGATGACGATTTGCCCTACGTGCTCAAGTATGCCGGCGAGGATAATATCGTCATCGGTTCCGACTATGGTCACAATGACACGTCATCCGAAATCGCCGCGCTGCGGACGATCAAGGAGAAGGGCGAAGTCGCGCCGCGCGTCATAGAGAAGATTTTGTACGACAATGCCAAAGCACTGTACGGGATTTAGGGGAATGGAGTAATGGAGTGATGGAGTATTGGAGTGTTGGTTCCGGAAAGATCCCAAAACCCATCACTCCAGCACTCCAATTCTTAAAGGTTGTAAAGCTTCGCCGCGTTCTCGCCCATGATCTTCGTCTTCAATGCGTCGCTAATATCTTTCCGCTCCATCACTTCTTCAACCGTGTGGGGAAATTTCGAATCGCTGTGGTTGTAGTCGGTGGCGAAGACTAGGCGCTCCGCGCCGACGAACTCGGCGACGTAGGGCAGCATCTTTTCTTCCATCTCAAAGGCGTAAAACATTTGCCCGCTCTTCATGTATTCGCTCGGCGGTTTGGTCAGCCACGGTACCGTGGGCTGGAGGATTTCATAGTGCGCGTCCAACCTCTCCATCCAGTAGGGCACCCAGCCGCAACCGGCTTCCATGAAGGCGAATTTCAATTTGGGAAAGCGCTCAAGCAAGCCGCCGCAGACGACGCAGAGCGCGGCGATCATTTGCTCGAAGGGATGGGCCATCGCGTGGGTGAAAAAGGGATGATCGAATCTCTCGGTTCCAGCAGGAACTCCGTCACCGGCGCCGACGTGAATGCAGACCGGCACGTTGAGCCGCTGCGCTTCCGCGAAGAAAGGGTAGAGATCCGGATCGTCGAGATTTTTCTTTGAAGCGGAAACCGGCGGCGCCGCGACTGCGACGAACTTTAGCTCTTCAACTACGCGCCGTAATTCCTTGACGGACTCCACGGGATCTTGGATCGCCACGGCGGCAACGCCCTTGAGCCGGCGCGCATCGGCTTTGCAATAACCGGCGAGCCAGTTGTTGTAAACCCGCGCCACGGCGCAAGCCAGATCTTTGTCTTCGACGAAGGGCAAGCTTAAAAATGGCGAGGTGCCGAAGAGCACCGCGGTGTCGATGCCTTCGAGGTCCATGTCTTTCAAGCGCTGTACAGGATCGGTCATGCCGGTCGTCGCTTGTGGATGGTGGCTGCGCGGAGCGCCAACAAAGCTGCACGCTTTGCCGACGGGTTTGGGCGTGAGTTTCCCCTCCATCATGACGAAGGAAAAGCCGCGATTGTCTTTCACCGTTTTCGGCGCGCGGGCGCGGTAAGGCTCTTCAAGCAAATCCGCCCAGGGGATATCCCGTTCTAAAACATGTCCGTCAGCGTCGATAATGCGCATTGTGATTTCTCCCGCGTGCGATTGAGTTATTTCAGCGATTATCAGTATCAGAAATCCACGGTGATGCTCAACAGTGTAGAGAGAATACAGCGAGCGATGGGTATCGCGGAGCCAGTCCTGAGCCCCGCCGAAGGGCTCCACCCATCCTACAAAAGAATCAGAACCGTAGGGTGGGTGGAGGCTCTGCGCCGACACGAGCACGGTACGAATTGGCTTGGAATTGACGACGGTGTCTGTCAATTCCGACGAAGTAAGCCGCGCACCTTTTTTAGAGCGTCGGCAAAAATCGCGCGTGGGTCATGGGCTTCGATAATATCGGCGAACTCTCGCAACCAATTCCGAATGTAACGAAGATCCAGATTGACCCGTTGCCGCAGTAAGACTCTTTCCACATCCTCAATATCTCTTGGACGGCCGGCGACACATTTGTGAATGATCAGATCTTCCGCACTCAGGATACTGATCGGAGGAAGGCCGTTAAAGGAAACTTTTGTAGCCCGCTGTAATGCCTGTTCCTCGTAGCCCGGAATGCCGAGAGCTATATCGACCGGCACGTCCGAGGATGTTCTGACCAAAAGCACTCGATACTGTTTGGCAAACGACAGTGCGTCCGCCATGCGCGGCTGGAAGCGCTGTAAAATTGCTTGCAAAACATCATCTTCTTGGCCGGAAGGAAGCAGGACCACAATGTCGACATCCTGAGTCGTCCGTGGCTCGCCCCAATGTTGGAGCGCGAGTCCGCCGAGCACTGCGTATGGGGCATGGTGGTCTTCGAGAAATTTACAGACATCCACCGCCGCATCAAAGATGCTCATG
>CAYZJE010000242.1:0-7551 GCA_964478485.1 uncultured Syntrophobacter sp.
ACCTCCTGAAAAAACTACGAGCCGCTGTCGTGAAAACAGCGCGAGATTAACAAATAGCGCCACGCCCGGCCAGGGCAAAGTTGCCGGCTTCGCAATTACTTCGCGCCCTTTGCGTTGCTATCTGTGAAGACTTGCGCGGCGCGCGCAAATTTTTCGATGCGCCGAATCCCAGAGGGCGGGTTTCAAACCCGCCCCTACGAATCCCGATTCTTTTTTGCGCCGTTTGCGCTCTTTGCGGCTAATCCATCCGATTCTTGATTTAGGGGCGGTCGCGACCGCCCCCTACTTTGTGACCTTTGTACTACTATAGTTTGTAGGATGTGGTGACCAACGGGAACCGCATCGTTTGTGGCGCGCATTCGCTCGATGCGGTTCGCAGACTCACCGCATCCTACAAAGCCTCCATTTTCATCCTCAGCGGACGAGCGTAAGCTCATGCACACTTCGTGGTAAAGTTCGATCGGCTCCAACCTGGATTCCCGCGTGCGCGGGAATGACACGGGGGGGACAGGCGCGCAATTGCGAGAAGCGGTTAACCGCTTGACCTCACGCTGGCCACAATGCTACGCCAATCCACACGACAAAACATCGGAGGCTACACATGAAAATCGTTGTCTTCGGAAATGAGCGGCGAGTCGGGGCGTTATTAGGCGACAGGGTGATCGATTTGAATCGGGCGTCAGTTCGGTTGCCCGCTCGGCTATTGGATTTGATTGAAGCCGGACCAACCGCTCTAGACGAAGCTCGGCGCGTCATCGAAAAATTTGCCAACACCGCGCCGAGTAACGACGGCGTTGTCCAAGCATTGAATAGCATTCAATTGCACGCGCCATGGCCCGAGCGGCGCATCGCCTGCGTCGGCGGCAATTACGCCAAGCATCTGCTCGGCATGTGGGCCAATCGCTTAGGCAAAACCGATATCACCCTCGAAGAAGTCGCCAGTGAAGCGAAGAAAGCCGGCCAGTGGGGTTTCTGGAAAGTGCCGGCGGAAGTCGCCGGGCCTGGCGGCGACATCCCATTTCCGAGCCGCGTGACCTATTTCGACTATGAAGGCGAAGTCGCCATCGTCATCGGCAAGCGCGGCAAGAACATCCCGGCGAGCAAAATCAACGAATACGTCTGGGGCGTCACACTATTTCATGATTGGAGCATTCGCGACGGCGGCGGCACGGATCGAATGGTAAGCTACAACTTGCAGAAAAATTTCGACGGCTCGGCGTCCATGGGACCCTGTATCGTCGTCGGTGAAACCGGACAACAAAATAATATTGCCGTCGAGACTCGCGTGAACGGCGTGCTGCGCCAGAGCTACAGTACCAGTGAAATGATTTGGAATTTCGGCGAGGTGTTGGAATATCTTTCGCGAGATTTCACCTTCGTGCCGGGTGATGTGATTGCCGGCGGCACCTCCGCGGGCACCGCCGCCGACAAATCGCGCCGCAGTCCGGACGGCAAGCGGCCCCTCGATCTGTTCTTGAAAGTCGGCGACACAGTGGAAGTCTCATCGCCCAAGATCGGCGCGCTGTCGAATAAGATCGTCGCGAGCGACTGAACAACCGTCGCCTGGAAGATGAGGGGGCCCCGATTATCGTCGGCTCGAAGCCGATAAGAAATTTTCCCTCTCCACCACGTCTTCGTGGGGGAGAGGGCTAGGGTGAGGGGGCTCCGAGCCAAGGAGGCGTTCACGCCGGACCCTCACCCCTGCCCTCTCCCGCAAGCGGGCGAGGGTGAAATTGCTGGTCTCCTTTGGATACATGGCGAAACACACTTCGCCGGAAGCGTGCCCTGATCACGGTCGAAGGAGCGAAGGATAGCAACTGTCCCCGAACTGGACATAAACGGAAACGAGACAACCATGGACTTCAATCTCCCAGAAGAAATTCAAATCCTCAGAGACACCGTGCGGCGCTTTGTCGACAGAGAGCTAATCCCGCTGGAGCGCGAATACCGCCACGACAGCGAAGGGCCGATGCCGGACCATTTGCTTAAGCCGCTGCAGGAGAAAACTAAATCGATGGGCCTATGGATGCTCGATGTGCCATCGGAGTACGGCGGCGCCGGGCTTGGTCTGTTACCGCGCTGCATCATACACGAAGAGATCGCCCGCGCCGCTTCCCTGCCATTTCGCAGCCTCGAATTGTTTGGGCCGGAAGTACGCCCGGTGCTGTTTTACTGCAACGATGAGCAGAAGGAACGCTTTTTGAAGCCGGTGCTGCGCGGCGAGCTAAAATTCTGCTTCGCCCAAACCGAGCCCGACGCCGGCAGCGACCCGGCGAACATGCGCACCCGCGCCGTGCGCGACGGCGACGACTTCGTGATCAACGGCACCAAGCGATTTATCACCGCCGCCGGCCGCGCCGACTACGCTCAGCTCATGGCCGTCACGGACACGGAGAAAAAAGCCCGCGGCGGCATCACCTGCTTCGCCGTCGACTTAAAAAGCCCCGGTGTCTTGCTCGAACGGCAGTGGCCGACGATGATGGGCGAAGCGCCCTGGCAACTGGTCTTCGACAACGTGCGCGTGCCTGCCGCGAATGTCATCGGCGAGGTCGGCGCCGGCTTTTCGATCGCCCAGAAATGGATCGGCGAGGGGCGCATCCGCGGCCACGGCGCCCGCCCCGTGGGCATCGCCTCGCGCTGTCTCGACATGATGATCGAATACTCGAAAGTACGAGTAACTTTCGGCAGGCCGCTCGCCGACCGCCAAGCGATCCAGTTCATGATCGCCGACTCGGCGATGGAAATTCACGCCGTGCGCAGCATGGTCTACGAATGCGCCTGGAGAGTCGACCGCGGCGAAGACGTGCGCGATCTCTCCTACATGGTCAAAGTGATGGCGACGGAGATGGCCAGCCGCGTTGTCGACCGAGCGATTCAGGTTCACGGCGGCTTAGGCTTGATGAAGGAATTACCTCTCGAGTGGTGGTACCGGCAAATCCGCAGCACCCGCATCACCGAAGGCGCCAACGAAGTGCTGCGCTGGCGCTTGGGGCAAAATCTCATCCGCGCGCACAAAGGATAAGCGCAAAGATAGTGTTCACCACGAAGGACACGAAGCATGCCCTGAACAAAGCCGAAGGGAGCACGAAGGCCAGCGTAGGGTGCGCTTCGCGCACCGGTCAGTTCTTTATATTAACGCTTGTCTAGTTCTTTCAGCGCTTCCTGCAGATAACTCCGATCGACATACTTGCTCGCATCCGGTAGCGGCCCCTTGGCGCCGGTTTGTTCCGCGTAGATGCGGATATTGTTCTTCATCCCGTCCATCGTGATGTCCCCGTCCGGCGGCCAAAAACGGTTTTGCGTGTAGAACTCCCAACCGAGACGCGCATGAAGCGGTTTGAGTTTCATCTCCTGCGACAGGAATTCGACCGCAGCGTCTTTCCTTTCAAACATCCAGCGTAGCGCCAGCACCATCGCCTTCATGAAACGCACCATCGTCGGTCGGTTTTTCTCCGCCCATGAGCGCCGGGCGACGAACGCGTTGGTTTGAAAGTGCGGGATGCCGTCGCTCAATCTGCCGATCACGTTTAATCCGGATTCTTCAGCCGCATAATTGAGCGGCACGGCCACCGTGGTCGCGGCGATCTGACCGGATTGCAGTGCCGCCAAGTTCGCCGAGGAGCCGCCGGCGATGATCAGCAATTTATAGTCGCGCGGGTATTCCAAGCCTTTTAGCTTTAGCGCTTCGCGCAGCGCCGTGATCGTGCCGCCGGTTAGCGACGCCGTGCCGAAAGTCGCACCGCGCAAGTCTTCCCAGGTCTTGTAGTTCTTGCCGGCGATCAAGAACTGCGCGATGCCGTTGATGATCCCGCCGGTAACGATGAAGTCGAGACCGCGCTCGGACGCCTCGATATAAGGTTCAGGCCCGCCGGAGCCAAAATGCAGCGAGCCGGCGGCCAACGCCTGCACGGTCATCGGCACGCCGCGCAGCAAAACCAACTGAACGTCGAGCCCCTGCTGGTCGAAAAAACCCTTTCTGCTGGCGACCCAGAGTGGACTGTAACCGAGCGTCTTACTCGACGCGCCGAGAAAGATTTTTGGCTTTTCCTGCCCACGCGCGGAAGACGTGAACTGCCAATTGTACAGCAGTAGAGCAACCACCAGCCATCGCCCGGTAATCATGCGCCCTCCTCGGGTTTGAACAGAACCGAACCATCGATGCCAAACTCGACACCCCACCGCTCAAGCCTTACAACAAGCGCAGCGAAAAATTCAAGCCAGATGGCCGGCTCGGGGACGCGGTCAAAAGTGCCAAAGAATTCCATCGACCCAAAACAACCTTTGGGTGATCCAAATCGCTGCCAGCAAAACAATTTCACCGCACCCAGTAATTTTTACTGGCGGCGAACCTGCGCCGGAACGCCTAATCGCTGAAAATCCAACCGGTTAACCGCGCCAATGAAACTGGCATCGGCATTGCTTTAGCTTCGGTCAGTGAAACTAACGCAAGCTGAAACCCAATGGGAGGCAAAATGAACAAGAAATCTTCAATCGGCATCGCGGCTCTAGGATTGTCCGTCATTATGGCCGGTTGCGCTGGCGGTCCGATGACCTCGAGGGAACAAGGCGCGGGCATAGGCGCGGTCGGTGGTGCGGCAGCCGGCGGCTTGATCGGCACTGCATTCGGTCGTCCCGGCATGGGCGCGGCGATCGGCGCCGGCACCGGATTGGTGGGCGGCGCCTTGGTCGGCGACTACATGCAAGGGCAGCAACAGCAACAGTACAATGATCAAACCATTCAACAAAACCAACGGACCATCGAGCGCAATCGCCAGGACATTCAGCGCCCACAGCGCACGGAATACTAAGAACGTATCGTAACCAAACAGGAGGAAATTATGAAACGCACGAACCAATTGATCGTAGCCGGAATACTCGCAGGCAGCCTGATGACACCGAGCATGGCCGTCATCGCCAACGCCAAAGACGAGCAGGGACAACACGGCCAGCACAAAGGCTCGGACAAGCCGCACGGAAAGCACAACGGCTCGGAGAAGCACCACGGCAAAAAATTTGACCATTCCACCCACGACCGGCGCGACTTTCATCGCGGCCGTGACGGCGACCATCACCAGAGAGTTGTCCATAAGGAGCGCCGCCATGATGGCCGCATCGACAACCGTGGCCACCACAACAAGCCGGAGATTCGCCAGGACTTCAAAGATGTCCGCAATGCCCGCAAGGAAGTCAAGCAGGACCGAGGTGAGCTGCGGAAAGATTACACTGAACTGAGAAAAGACCGTTTAGAACTGCGCAAGGATATCCGCAATGGCGCGAACAAAGCCGAAATCCTCGCAGACCGCAAGGAAATTCGCGATGACATGAAGGAAATCACCAAGGACCGCACTGAGCTGCGTAAGGACCAGGCCAGGCTAGACGCCGCGCGCCAAGAGTTAAAAAACGACCTGCGCAAGCGCTAGTCACTCGACCGCTCCCCGCCTGACCGTCCAGCTCGGACGGTCAGGCCCTTGCCGCATCGTTCTTCAACGACAAACACTTTCCGTCTTCCGTTTCACCGTTGGGTTTTCTCACGATCGACGACGCCATTGTTGTTTCTTCGAAAGTTAGCGATTAAGCTGTGGCGGCTTTCGGGAGGGCAATCGACGATGGCGACAAAAAGATACAATGCCGGAATTCAGCGCGCCAAAGGACTCTTGGAAATCGCGGCATCACTCTACGACAGCTCGTTATCGCACGAAACTCGCCGCGCCGCCGAAGGCGTGTTGCAAACCGATTCGCGCGTCGGCCGCGTACTCAGACTTTCGCTGGGTATGAAATCAAGCGAACGCGCCACTGGCGTTGCGGTCTCGTTCACCACCGGCAGTTTTGCCGAGATCATCGCCGTCGCCGAAGGAAAATACTCGCTGGCCTGGGTCAATCCATCGGCGATGCTGACCATGGCCTACCGCGGCAAGGGGCCGTTCAAAAAACGCTTGCCGCTGAGAACCATCGCCACCTTCCCTTCATTCGATGTCATGGGCTTCGCCGTTCGTGATTCCACTGGCATCACCTCGCTGGCGCAAATCAAGCAACAACGCATTCCTCTGCGAGTGTCGACCGGTTATCTGCCCAAAACCGATCTCACCGGCAGCGCTACCATGTTTACGATATCGGCGACCCTGCGCGCTGCCGGTTTTTCGCTCGCGGATATTCGCAAGTGGGGCGGCAAAATTCATTCGGTGCCACGGCCGAGCTATCCCGGGCGGCGCGCCGCAATCGAGAACGGCACGGTCGACGCGGTCTTCGATGAAGGAATCAAGAGCTGGGGCCAAACCGCACTCGACAATGGCTTTCGCTACCTGCCCATCGACGGCGTCGTGTTGAAAGAACTAAAGTCCCTCGGCTACCGGCCGAGCGTCATGTCGCGCTGCGGCTTTCGCGGCCTGGGCGGAGAAATTCATACCGTCGATTTTAGCGGCTGGCCGATGATCGTGCGCGCAGATATGCCCAATGAAGTCGCCTACGCGCTCTGCGAGGCGATCGAGCTACGCAAGACAGCCATTCCCACGGACAATTTTAAGCCGCTCAGCATGGCCCAGCTCTGTGCGAATGACGACGAAGCGCCCTACGATGTACCGCTTCATCCGGGCGCCAGGCGCTTCTACCGCGAGCGCGGCTTTTTAGGCTAACCGTGCTCAATGTGAAATACTATCTCACCACGAAGGCACGAAGGACACGAAGGTTCCGGATAATTTGAACTCCGAACTTCGTGCTCTTCGTGTCCTTCGTGGTGAAAACTCTTTCCCATTTGGTTGCGGGTCTGCTGCGCTAGGTCCTCTGTGGTGAACACTCTTTTCCGTTTGTCAGCCGCAAGCATCAGCCAACTTGCCGCAGGCCATCAAACTATAGTAAACAACCGCACCTAACAGTGCTTTTGCACAGTGATTCGAACCCACGGACAGGGACCGAAACCGAGACTAAATATGGATGGGCAACCGACGACGCTTCAGCGCTACAACGCCGCGGTCGATTTGATCGAGCGCAATCTCGCCGCGCGGCCGGAAAAAATCGCCTACATCGACGAGCGCGGTAGCTACAGCTTCGCCGAGCTCGCCGGGCGGGTGAATCGCGCCGCCAACGCGCTTACCAATCTCGGCTTGCCGCTGGAAAGCCGCGTGATGGTTGGTCTGCTCGACACCATCGATTTCCCGGCGGTCTTTCTGGGTGCCGTCAAAGCCGGCCTGGTTCCCATCGCGGTCAACACGCTGCTGACGGAGAACGATTTCGATTTCATGTTGCGCGACAGCCGGGCCCAAGCGCTGATCGTAGCCGATTCGCTGCTGCCCGTTTTCAATCCGATTCTCGCTCACCAGCCATTCCTCAAACATGTCGTCGTTTCCGGCGCGAAAGAATCGGCCCATCCGCAATTGTCGAAATTGCTGGCCGAGGCTTCAGACGAATTCACCGCCGCGCCGACGCGCCCTGACGATGCTTGTTTCTGGCTCTACTCCTCCGGCTCGACGGGCACGCCCAAGGGAGTCGTTCATGTGCAGACCAGCATGATCAAAACCGCCGAGCTTTACGCCCAGCCTATACTTGGCATCCAAGAAA
>CAYZJE010000243.1:0-3765 GCA_964478485.1 uncultured Syntrophobacter sp.
GCGCCGATAAGCGGCGTAGGGTAAACTGCAAACACGAAAACCTGCCGGATAACCTTTCACCTTGTCAAAGATCAACATTGGCGGCTGTGGCACCAACTCCGCCGTCGACTCGACCAGCGCGCCGATCTCAGCATCCCAGTCGGCATTTTCAATAATCCGAAAATCGCTAATCTTCTTCGCTTCCTCGATGAAGCTGCGAAAATCATGGTAAGCAAGTTCACCCATATTTTTCTCCTTAATGCCTTCTGCTGTCTTGTGTCATTTCGACCGAAGCGAAGCGGGCGGGTTTCAAACCCGCCCCTACGAAATTCAAATTCCTTTTTGCGCCCTTTGCGCTCTCTGCGGTTAAATGAATCCCGTTTTCCATCCGAGGGCGCGATAAATCGCGCCCCTACTCTGTGTTCTCTGTGCCCTCTGTGGTGAAATCCCCTATTCTTCCACGACTGAAATCTCCGACTTCACACCCTTCCTTTTCAACTCTTCCAAGTACATCGAGTGAATATCCGGCGGCTCCTCGTCCAACGGAATCATCTCATGCAGCTTGGTGCGAAACCGGTCTTGGCTAAACTTCGGACTACGTCCGCGCATGGCGAAGTGGCGCAGAGTTGATTGACCGGTGTTGAAGTGACCGTGGTACATCAGATCGCCAGGCGAATAGATCGAACCGGACTTAATCTCGAAGCGGGTGCGCTCCTCGCCCTCACGCCACACCATGGCGAAGCCTTCGCCCTGGGTCACGCAAACGATAGCGCCCGGACCGTGGCGGTGAAACAGGCTGCGGCTCCCGGTGGGAAATTCCTGCACGTGGCAACCGTAAGTCGTGCCCGCCAGGCCAAAGCGCATGATCTTCACGCCTTTGCCCTTCATCGGATAATCGTCGAGCGGAAATTCGTTCACGTTCGGAACCAAATTCGACTCCCATGAGCGCACCGTCAGCTGCTTATTCTCATTAAAATAGTCCCGGTCGGGACGGAAGCGGTCGCGGAACTGAAACGGATTGCGAAAAATAAACTCTTCGTTGTGAAACAGATTGATCACATGGGGCGCGTTGGTGCCGGCGAGAAACCGCACCGGCTCATTGGAAGCATTGAAGTGCTGGTACGAAACATTCAATGGAATCGCGAAGATCGCGCCGGCCGCCCACTCAAAAGTCTGCTTGGCATCGCCCTCGAACCAAACCGTGGTCGCGCCCCGCCCTTTGTGAATGTAGACCAGGGTCTCGAACATATGATGCTGCGGCTCAGTCTGTTTGCCCGGCGGAATCTCGCAGATATAAGCATCGTTCTCTTGTTGCTCGCCCATGTTCAGGTAAGAACCTAGCGCACCCATGCGCGCCCAAGATTTCACTTCCACGTCCATCAAATCTTCAATAAAAAATCCCGTGACCGAAGGAATCCCTTCTTTCTCCTGAAACACTTCATAAGCGGTCGGCCCCAAACGAATCGGGTCACGGTGTGGCAATCGCATGAATCAAGCTTCCTTTAGTCGGTGTAAAAAGTCCAAACGCCGGTGCGTGAATTCACTGAATTCTATATTCTCGACGCAGAGAAACTGCAAACCGATATTGGTCGTAGGGGCGCGATTTATCGCGCCCTGCTGGCTGTGCTGCGTGGGTGGGCGCAATAAATTGCGCCCACCCACCCATACAAAACTGTCAAGGGATGGGATTGCATCCGTCGATTTCGACAAGCCACCCCTTGCCAGACAACTTCGACTTGGGCTATGACAGCTGTCTGACGTAGATCGAACTTTCCGGGAACGGGGGCTACAGATTATGGAATACTTTGAACCGAAAACGCTCGGCGACGCGTTGTCGCTGCTGGCAAAGCATGGCGCGGAGGCCAAGGTGATCGCCGGCGGCACCGACGTGATGGTCGACATAAAATTTAAAGAGGAGCCGGGCTCGCTGGTGAATATCAAAAAGATTCCCGGCCTGAGTGGGATCAAGGAGAACGGCGGCAGCCTGCGCATCGGTGCGCTCACGACGATCCGCGAGCTTGAGACCAGCGCGCTTGTGCGTGAAAAGTTGCCGGTGCTCTGGCAAGCGGCGCATCAGTTCGCTTCATTGCAAGTGCGCAATACGGCGACCATCGGCGGCAACATCTGCCGGGCCTCGCCGTCGGGCGAAACCTTGGCGCCGCTGCTGGTGCTCGAAGCGAAAGGCAGACTCGCATTCTCCGAAGGCGAGAAGACCGAACCGTTCAGCGCATTTTTTCAAGGTCCCGGAAAGAGCAGTGTCGGCGCCAAAGGTCTGTTGACCGAAATCGAGATTCCTTTTCCAGCGGCGGGCAGTAAAGGAGTTTACTTAAAACACGCCGTGCGCGGCGCTATGGATATCGCCATGGTCGGCGTCGCGGTGATGCTCACGCCGGATGGCGGTAAGAACAATGTGCAAGATGTGCGCATCGGCCTGGGCGCGGTGGCGCCGACGCCGGTGCGCGCGCCGAAAACCGAAGCGTTGCTGCGTGGCAAACCGCTCACTGCGGCGCTCATTAAGGAAGCCGGCGCCCTGGCGGCGAGCGAAGCGAGTCCGATCAGCGATCAGCGCAGCAGCGCCGAGAATCGCCGCTGGATCGTCGAAGCGTTGACCCGCCGCGGTCTGGAACAAACTTGGCAAGCCGCCACCGGCAAGGAGGTAGCATAATGAGTCTCACGATCAATACTACAATTAATGGCAAGGCGGTCAGGGCCAGCGCGGAAGCGTCGACTTCGCTGTTGGAATTTCTCCGCGACACATTGGAAATGAAAGGCAGCAAGCTCTGCTGCAACACCGGCGAGTGCGGCGCCTGTACCGTCATTTACAACGGCAAGCCGATCAACTCCTGCGTAACCATGGCCGCCGACGCCAACGGCGCCGAGATCACCACTATCGAAGGCTTGGCCGACGGCGATAAACTTCATCCCGTACAGCAAGCCTTCATCGACACCGGCGCGGTGCAGTGCGGCTACTGCACGCCAGGTTTCATCATGTCGGTGAAAGCCTTGCTCGACCGCACCAAGAAACCGACGGCAGAGGACATCGACGACGCAGTCTCCGGCAACATCTGCCGCTGCACCGGCTACAACAAAATCGTCGACGCGATTCATCTCGCGGCTTCGAAACTCTAGTTGAGATGAATCGAGAAAAAGATTATCTCCCGCAAAGGCGCAAAGGCGCAAAAGGAAGAGTATTGTCATTTCGAACGAAGAGAGAAATCCTTCTTAGATCCCTCGCCTTCGCTCGGGATGACAGGCCCCTGGCCTGTCACTTAGCGCCTTTGCGCCTTTGCGAGAAAATTTCCGAATCCGATTCTTTCCAACAATTCGACCCTGACAATCTAAGGAGAAAATCGTCATGGCAAAATCTGAATTCAAAGTCGTCGGCACCAGCCCGGCCAGAATGGGCGGCGTCGAGCGCGTCGTCGGCAAGGGCGTTTACGGCATCGATCTGATGCTCAAAGACCAACTGCATGGCGCGATACTGCGCAGCCAATACGCCCACGCCAAAATCGTCAGCATCGACACCAGTGAGGCAAAAAAAATCCCCGGCGTCCACGTCGTGGTGACGGCGGCGGACGCGCCGGATGTCCGTTACGGCCGCAGTTATCTCGACCGCTACATTCTCGCCCGTGGCAAAGTTCGTTTCATGGGCGACCCGGTCGCCGCCGTCGCCGCCGACTCGCTGGCGATCGCCAAGCAGGCGCTCAAGAAAATCAAAGTCGTCTACGAGCCGCTGCCGGTGGTGATCGACCAGGAAGAGGCGATGAAGCCGGACGCGCCGACGTT
>CAYZJE010000244.1:0-5634 GCA_964478485.1 uncultured Syntrophobacter sp.
TCTACGCCGGGCTCACGAAAGGCTTGCAAGGACTGTTTTGTGAATTATTGATGGGCGCGCGCAAGTTCGGCTTGCTCAACGAGCTGCGCGCCCAGTACGAAGAGAGCTTTCCAGGCCTGTTGGACAAAGTCTCCGGCAGCATCGTTGGCCTGCGCATTCACGCCGGGCGGCGCGCCGAGGAAATGGACGAGCTTCGGCGCACGTTCAATACTCACGGTCTTAAATCTTTCATGGCGCCCGGGGCGCAGAAGGTATTGGAGGCGATCGCCGCGCTTAACGTCGGCCAAGCATCGGCGAACGGCGGGCGCCAAGGGGACCTTTCGGAGACCTTGGAATTGTTCTACCAACAGGGTTTGTTGCAGCTGGATTCAGCGGCGAAGAATTCTTAGAGCAGCCCTAGCCACAGGACGGGTTTCCTGGTATTGAGTTCAAAACAAGAATTTGAGGGAGGACTTACGCAATGTCCAGAGTAGAAAAGAAACAACCGGAATACGGCTCGGATGTGGTCGTCGATTTGATGAAGGCGCATGACATCGAGTACACCGCGTTCAACCCAGGCGCGACGTTCCGCGGCATCCACGATTCCATCGTCAACTATGGCGGCAACTACAAACCGGAAGTGATTTTCTGCCATCACGAAGAAATCTCCGTGGCTATCGCCCATGGCTACGCCAAGGCGAAGAACAAGCCGATGATCGCTATCTGCCACAACATGGTCGGTTTGCAGCACGCCAGCATGGCGATCTTCAACGCCTACATCGACCGCGTGCCGATGATGGTGCTCGGCGGCACTGGGCCGATGAACACCAAACGGCGCCGCCCGCGCATCGATTGGATACACACGGCGTTGGTGCAAGGCAATCAGGTGCGCGATTACACCAAGTGGGACGATCAGCCCTACTCGCTTGCCGACGTGCCGGATTCGTTCATCCGCGGCTACCGGATTGCCACCACCGATCCGACCGCGCCGGTCTATATTAATTATGACGCCGATCTTCAGGAAGACGCGGTCAAGACGATGGTCGATATGCCGGATGTGAGCCGTCACGCCAAACCGGCGCCGGCGCAGGCGAACCCGGAAGCGCTGCGCCGCGCGGCCGAGGCGTTGGTGGGCGCGCAAACCCCGCTGATCGTCGCCGATATGCTCGGGCGCAATCCCAAAGCGGTGGCGTCGCTAATCGAATTGGCAGAGTTGCTCGCGGTGCCGGTGGTCGACAAAGGCGCGCGTTTTAATTTCCCATCGGTTCATCCATTGGACGTCACCGATGGCGCCCGCGAGATTCTCCAAAGGGCCGATTTTATCTTGGCGCTCGATGTTGGCGATATATTCGGGGCGCTGACCACCGTCAGTAAACAGACGCGCGAGAGCGAATACATCACCTCCGCCGGTGTGAAAATCGCCGCCATCTCGATGAACGACATGTTGGTGCATTCTTGGGCCAACGATTTCCAAGCGCTCCAAGCGATCGACATTCCGATGTCTGCCGATACTTCGATTGCGGTGCCGGAACTGACCCGGCTCTGCCGCGAGCTAATCGGCAACGACAGCAAGAAAAAATCGGTTATCGAAGCGCGGCAAAAAGAATTGGCCGAGAAACACAAGGCTCGGCGCGGCAAGTGGCTCGCCGACGCCCAGGCCAAAGGCTCGCAGAAAGATATTTCCACCGCTTGGTTGGCGCTCGAAGTGGGCGAAGCGATTAAACGCGAAGATTGGGTTTGCGTCAACGGCACGTCTAACGGTTGGACGCGCCGGTTATGGGACTTCACCAAAGTGAATCAGTCGCTCGGCGGCAGCGGCGGCGCCGGCTTAGGCTACGGCCCCGGCGCGGCGATCGGCGCGGCGTTAGCGCTCAAGGGCAGCGGCAAGCTCGCCGTGGCGATTCAGTCCGACGGCGACATGCTGATGACTTCGAGCGCGCTGTGGACGGCGGCGAAGCATCGCATTCCCTTACTCATGGTCATGCACAACAACCAGTCGTACTACAATTCGGAAGAACACGGCATCGAAGTCGCCAAGTTCCGCAAACGCGAAGTGGGCAACGCCGGCATCGGCACCCATGTCGACGACCCGGCGATCGATTTCGCCGTGATGGCGAAATCGTTCGGCGTCAACGGCGAAGGGCCGGTGCGCAATCCAGCCGATCTTCGCCCGGCGATCGAGCGCGGCGTCAAATACGTCAAAGAAAAACAGTTGCCGTACTTGGTCGATGTCATCGCCGAACCGCGCTAATAGTTGGCGGGGACAAAGAACAAAAAACGATTCACCGCAGAGGCGCTGAGTTCGCAGAGTTTAAATATTTTTCCTTCTCTGTGTTCTCTGCGCCTCTGCGGTGAGATTGCTTCAGCATAACCCCAAACAGCCCGCACATTGGCTACCGATCCTTATCGCGAATTTTGTCAGGCCGCCGACCGACCGGAAGAGCAAATTGACCTCGGTCGCGCGGCGCTGACCATCGCGCTGCCCGAATATCCCGCGTTAGATGTTTCCGCTTACCTCGGCCGGATCAGCGATTTGGCGCTGGAAGTTGCCGAGCGCGCCGGTACGGATGCCGATGCATTTCGAACGATTGCCGCGCTCAACTTCGTGTTGTTTGGGCGCCACGGCTTTCGCGGCAACCGCGACGCCTACTACGATCCCAAGAATAGCTTTCTTAACGAAGTCATGGAACGCAAGTCCGGCATACCGATCACGCTCTCGGTGCTCTATATGGAAGTCGCCGCGCGCGTCGGGCTAACCGTCGATGGTATCGGATTTCCCGGTCACTTTATGGTGAAGGCTCAAGCCGATGGCAACGAGATCGTCATCGACCCGTTCAACTCGGGCGACATCAAAACAGAGGAAGATCTTGCCGCCATGCTCCAGCAGATGTACGGCGGCAAGCTCGGCTTCCGTAGAGAATTTCTCGCACCGGTTTCGAAGAAGCAAATTTTGACGCGCATGCTGACCAACCTCAAAGCGATCTACGCCGAGGCCAATGACATGGTAAAAACCTTGGGAACGTTGGACCGCTTGCTGATCCTCGATCCAGCCTCGGCGGCAGACACCCGCGACCGCGGCGTAATATATACGCGGCTTGAATGTTACGGTCAGGCCAAGGAAGATTTCGAGCGCTACTTACAACTGGCGCCCGATGCCGACGATGCCGCGGCGGTTCGCGAACATATCATCGATCTCGCCAAACAGGTTATGCTGATTCACTGAGCGTGCGTGAAAAAAGTTTTGGAGCTGCGCTATTTCAGATGATGAGAATCAGACAAGAAGAAAAATCGATGAAACAAAAAAGGCGAGTCAGTCGCACCGGCCTTAGATAGCCGCTCCCACCGCGCAGAGGTTTAGTTCAAAGCCCGGCTTGCACGCCGCTTTTGCTTTTTCTGTCGGCAGGAAGATGAGATATTCCCTCACCTCTAACTGGATGGGTTTAGTCCCGGCTTGGAAAGCGGAAGAGGCGGCACCGTGCCGCCCTGTTACTACGCACCTCGTTGTTTTTTACCCATGCGGCGCAGCAATCGCATCAAGGCCACTCGCGCCCGTGTCAGAGGAGTGATCCTGCCGCCTTCGAGCCGAACTCTGAGTTCGACATAGAACTGGAATAGTGATCTCAGCATCAATGTGAGCAGGTCATCCCGCCCCTCCGTGTCGCCGCGACAGATATGGTGGTGGCAGCCGATGGCAACGGCTTGAACCGGCACGAGCATTTGGATCTTCGAAAGATCGTCCAAATCCAAGCGCTTCTCCGCCGACTCAATCTGCATCGCAGCCTTGCGTACGTTGTGCCTGTCCCGGGCATATTCCTGGTAGCGCATGGCGATGAACTTTTCCCAGTCTTGAAGATGGTTGGTTTCGACACCCAAGGTCCTCAATTGGTCCACGTGCGCCTTGGGGATTGTTTTGTTCAGAGTGGCGAGATAGCCCCGGAACTCTCCGGCTCCACGAAGATCAGGTGCCTCGAGCAGAAGCATGATCAGCGCAACCAACGCAACGACCAGCTCATTGAAGATCCGGTCCTGCTCAGTCTGGCTCAACTGCTCTATGCCTGCCAAACGACGGAATTGTTTGTCGCGAAACAGTTGGAATGCCGAACCCGCAGCAGCCTGCACCAAACCAGAGGCTGTCGTATCAACCATCTGATCGAGCGATTCACATGCTGGGAATTGTGTTGTCATGCAATTTGGAGCGGGTGCTCTCCGGTCGCTTCAACCGTCGTCGCTCACCGCTTGCCGCCGAAACTGAGACTTTTCGGTTCACCCAGAACCGCAAGCGGGCGGCAATACGGTGCAGCGAGTTGGCTAGGCAGCGATCTACTCCCCGCTCGCAGCCAACACCCGATCGTCAGCTATGCGGGATCGGTTTGGTGAATCTCTTGGCTGCCCTCGTAGAGCGCCAGTTCTTCATGCAGGCGAGCAATCATCTTCCGAATTCCCGCTTTGGTGAAACCTTTCGCGCCCAGCGGATGGCTCTGCTGTAAGCGGTGGAGTCTGTCCTCTAAAAGCTGCAACTCCTCCTGGGCCTTTTGATACTCTTCGGCGTTGGTGATCATAATGATATCTCCACGAGTCCCTTACGGCGTCTATCTGGTTCACGCGTTAGGCTAAAAAACGATATCCACTCTTCCCGATCAGTCTCATCTTCCGCAGCAAAGATTTCTTCTGGGCGACGCGTCAACAACATTTCTTCCAATTCCAGCGCGGGCGGATGTTCTTGCTCAAGCTGCCGCGAAAAATCCTGTGGGAGCAGGATAACTGTGTCAACATCGTGCGGCGCTTCATTCGCCGAAACGAAGCTGCCATCCACGAGCAAGCGCTTGGCTCCCACTTGCCGTCCCAACTCAATCCAGCGCCGAAGCCGTAGCGCCAATCGACGACGGCGACGATTCGAAGAGCCAAACCGAAAAATCATATCTGCTTCTGAGCATACATGCACACCTTCCGGCAAGTAGCCGTTCGCGCCAATTGGTGGAATGGGAGACGTAAGCGGACCCTGTGCCATAGAATATGGCTAATTATCGCAGAGACCGGAGAGAAACTCCATCTGCAAGTGGACTTCATTGCCTAACTATTAAGTGAGCCGTTTAAGCCGCGGCGTTGGTGGCCCCTAATCCCGAACCCTCTACCGATTTGCAAGATTACTTGTTGAACCGTATCGCTCACTTGCGACTCGAAAGTCAAGTTTCGTTTACTGATAATCGCGGCCGGCGTGGTGACCGGTTCCACTGATTCGTGAAGATGATGCCGCGGCTAATCGCGAACAGTTGGTTGAACTCGACAAACAAGTCGTGCTGATTCACTGAGCGAATCAGCACAGAATTAGAAATCATGTTGGATTCCTGTTTGCACGGGAATGATGGATCGGAGTAGTCGAGCCAACCAGAACGCGGACGGGTGTGAGCCGAAAGCGTTCAATGCGTGCCAAGTTTGGAAAACTCGCGGAAGGTGTTGGCGAAGGACGTGGTCAGAAAAAAATCGCGCGCCATGGCTCGGCTCAAGCGCAACGGACGAATCGCCCATAATTTGAACTGCCGCAAGTTGCTGATACTTTCGCTCCAGATGCGCTGGAGTTCTTGGCGCGAATAGACCACGCGGTCGTTGATCGCGTCGTATTTGAGCAAGCTGAGCTGTGCTTTGGAGGGCAGGGAA
>CAYZJE010000245.1:0-3272 GCA_964478485.1 uncultured Syntrophobacter sp.
CTTCACGCCTTCCATGACGCCGCCGAGTTTGCCGACCTTCTGAGTAGAAATGCTGGTTCCTAGCACTGCCAGTTCAATGGTTTCGGGAATGGCGTAGAAGCCGATCGTAATCGGAACGAGTCCGATGCCGTCCCAAAGAAAAAGTTGACCGAAGGTGTAACGCTGAATACCCGAGATCGGATCGAGACCGATGGTCGCGAACATCAATCCGATACCCCCTGAGACCATGCCTTTAAGCACATCCTCACCACTAAGGGCGGCCACGAACGATATCCCCAAAAGCGAGAGCATGAAGAATTCGGGTGAACCGAATGAAAGCACCAGCGGCCGTACGATCGGGATGGCGACGGCGATGGCAACAGCGCCGAATATGGCTCCCACCAGCGAACTCATCAGAACCGCGCCTAGAGCTCTGCCCGCCTCGCCATTGCGCGCCATGGAATGGCCGTCGACGATAGTCGACGCCGTCGTCGGTTCGCCCGGCACGCCAAACAACACTGAGGTGATATCACCGGTGGTCGCGGTCACCGCGGTCATGCCGAGAAGAAATGCGAAGGCTTCAACGGCCGACATTTTGAAAACGAACGGCAGCATTAAAGCCATAGCCGTGGGACCGCCGAGCCCCGGTAGAATCCCTACGACAAAGCCGATCGCGATGCCGATCAGCATTAGAGAAAAGGTCGACCAGCTGAAACACTGGACGAAACCAGATACCATAGCCTGCATGATATCCATGAAGATTAACTGCCTCCCAGGGGTTCCCCGCCGAATAATCGACGCTCAATATCAATGTCACGGCTAATTGTAAAGAACATCTTTGAGCCTAGCGAGCAGCGCGGGATCGAGCTTGAAGAGTCCACTGATGTCCTTCTCGATTTCCTCCGGCGCAACCGGCTCGATATTGAGGTGAGCTTTCTTCGCATCGGCAACGAACTCCGGATCTTTGAGCGTGGCTTCGAAAGCTTTGCGCAGAATCTGCACGCGATCCTTCGGCGTGCCCGGCGGCAGCGTGTACGTCCGCACGATATCGCTGTCGCCGTGGATGCCGACATCGATCATCTTGCGCGCGTCCTCCGATTTCGCGAGCTTGATCGCCTGCGGCACGTTGGGCAGGTCGGGGTGATTCCGACGGTTAGCCTGGAGCACGACGACCGCGTCCCCGCTGTCAAGCGCTCTGCGCCAAGTGACGCTGATGGAATCCCAACCCCAGCAGCCACCGGCGATCTCGCCGCCGTCGGCTGCCAAGCGCACGTCGGCGGTGCCTTTGTAGCCGGTGACCAGTTGAATCGGCAGGCCTACGGCGGCTTTCAAGATACGCGTGGCGTTGTCCGGCGTCGAAGTGCCGGGCGCGAGGCCGCCCAGCTTGACGGGAGTTTTCGCCGCCAGCCATTTTTCGACGCTGGTGATTCCACTGGCTTTGGTGAGGGCGCAGACGACGTGATCGCTGACCGGCGCGCCGATGAACTCGAACTTGCGGGCGTCGAACTCAACGCCCGGTTGGCCGAGCACTTGGCCGAGGAAGAAGCCGCCGATGAAGTGGCCGATCGTCAAGCCGTCCGGTTTGGCTACTTTGTAGACATGATTCGCCGCGATCAAGCTGCCGGCGCCGGTCATGTTTTCGACGACGATGCCTGGGTTGCCCGGGATGTGCTTGCTCATGTGGCGCGAGATCGCGCGGGCGTAGGTATCGAAGCCGCCGCCGGCGGAAAATCCGACGACGATGCGAATCGATTTGCCTTTGTAAAACTCTTCGGCGGCGCCGGCGTTGCCGGCCGAAAGGATTGCCGCGAATAGGAACAGAGTGCAGAATAGTAATCTCTTCATTTTAACTCCTTTTTTTCCGCGCCGCGGTGCGGACCGCGCAGGTGGCCCGAAGCTAACCAATTGACTCTGAAAAATCAACGTAATTGCTGTAAAAAGGCCTGCGGTTGAGCCGATCTCTAGCGTCGGTTAGCGGCGAATTTACGTTGTGTTCAGGCCGCGAGACACTTACAATTGCCGTAGCAGCTGAGGTTGGCTGGTCGGCGGGGAAATCGGCCGGGAGAATGCTTATGGCACAGCAATTTTTCAATCATATCGACGGCAAATGGTTAGCCGCCAAATCAGAAAAGACTTTCGACAACCGCAATCCAGCCAACCACAACGATCTGATCGGGTTATTTCCTCTATCGGATATTGCCGATGTCGACGCGGCAGTACAGGCAGCGAAGAAAGCCTTCGCCAGTTGGCGTTTGGTGCCGGCGCCCAAACGCGGCGAGATTCTCTATCGGGTCGGCGAGCTGTTGAAAAAATCCAAAGAAGAGTTGGCGCGCATCGAGACCCGCGAGATGGGCAAGGTGTTGAAAGAAACCCGCGGCGATGTCCAGGAAGGGATCGACTGCGCTTTTCTCAACGCCGGCGAAGGGCGCCGGCTGTTCGGCGAGACCACGCCGGCGGAGCTACCCAACAAGTTCGCCATGTCGGTGCGCGCGCCGGTCGGCGTTTGCGCGCTGATCACGCCGTGGAATTTTCCCTTGGCGATTCCCACCTGGAAACTCTTTCCCGCGCTCATCTGCGGCAACACGGTGATTCTTAAACCAGCCGAGGATACGCCGCACACAGCCGGTCGATTTGTCGAGATTCTAAGTGAGGCAGGCGTCCCTCCGGGAGTAGTAAACTTGGTGCACGGCCGCGGTGAAGAAGTCGGCGCGGCGCTGGTGCGCCATCAGGACGTGCAATTGGTGTCATTTACCGGCTCGGCCGCGGTGGGGCGTGAGATTGCTTCGCTGTGCGGGCAGAATTTGAAACGGGTGTCGCTGGAGCTGGGCGGCAAGAACGCGCAGATCGTCATGGAAGATGCCGATCTCGATCTCGCCGTCGAAGGCGCGCTGTGGGGCGCTTTCGGGACCACCGGCCAGCGCTGCACCGCCACCAGCCGTTTGATCGTCCATCGTGATGTCGCAAAAAGAGTCACCGACGCGCTGGTCGAGCGAGCAGAGAAAATCAAAATCGGCGACGGCCTCGATGAAAGCGTCGAGCTGGGACCGCTGATCAATCAAGCGGCGCGGGAAAAGGTTCTGCGCTATGTCGAAATCGGCAAGAGCGAAGGGGCGCGGCTTTTGACCGGCGGGGCGATTCACGATTCAGAACAGTGCGCCGACGGCTACTTCTTTCAGCCGACGATCTTCGATCGCGTGAAGCCCGGCATGCGCATCGCCCAGGAAGAGATTTTCGGGCCGGTGCTGTCGATCATTGAAATTTCCAGCTTCGAGGAAGCAATCGAAGTGCTCAAC
>CAYZJE010000246.1:0-1678 GCA_964478485.1 uncultured Syntrophobacter sp.
GGTAAGAAAGTCACCAAGGAGCTGATTGACGCCGTCGCGGATGCCGCGGCCAAAATTTCCCATCCGCTAGACAACGCCGATTTGGATTATTGGTATCGCAAGCGCATGGCGAAGGTGTATACGCAGAGAGCGCTGGCGCAGCTGGCAGGGATAGAAGAAAAGATTGGAGCATTGGAGTGATGGAGTAATGGAGTGATGTTTTTCGGCTCTTCCGGGTTGATTGTGAGGGAGTAATCACCACAGAGACGCAGAGTTCGCAGAGTTCGGAGTTTTTTTAATCAAAAACTCTTTTCTCAGCGTCCTCCGCGCCTCCGCGGTGCAATCTCTGAGTCCTGCTTCACAGGTCAACCTCAAGAATCTGCTTTTAAAACCCAACACTCCAGTACTCCAATACTCCATTTCTCGCCCTGAGCGCCTAGAGGACCACCATATGGCGATGGATCTGAGAACCTTCCTCGACGACCTTCAAGAACGGCTGCCCCATGATTTCGTCCGCATCGAGCGGCCCGTTGCGCCACACCAATTCGAGGTGACCGCTCTGCTTCAGCACCTTGAGAACCAAAAAAAATTTCCCGTGCTGTTATTTGAAAAGCCGCTCGACCTGAACGGCAAACCGTCCGCGTTTCCGCTGCTCAGCAATGTCTTTGCGACCCGCGAGCGTTGCGCGTTGTCTCTGGGCATGAAACCAGAGGATGGCGGATTGCCGCTGAGCCTAGAGTACGCGCGCCGTGAGGACCGGTTGCTCACGCCAATTACAATTCCAGCTAGCGAGGCGCCGGTCAAACAGGTCATCAAGCGCGGCGAGGAGGCGAGCATTTACGATTTGCCCGTCGTTCGCCATCATGCCATGGACCCGGCGCCGTATATCGATATGACGCCGGTGATGAAAGACCCCGATGAAGGGTTTTACAACATTGCCTTCCAGCGCAACATGGTCAAAGGTCCGCGTCGACTCGGTCTGCACATGTCGCCGAGGCACAACTGGCAGATTCACCGGAAGAACGAAGAGAAAAACCGCTCTACGCCCGTCGCCATTGTCATCAGCCATCATCCGGCATTCTATCTGGGATCACTGAACGTCTCGCCGTTCGGCGTCGACGATTACGCCAAAGTCGGCGCCATCATGGGCGCGCCGCTAAGGCTAACGCCATCGGATACTTTGGGAGACGATTTCCTGGTGCCGGCGGACGCCGAGATGGTGATCGAAGGTCACGTGCTTGCCAACGTGAAGGAAGTCGAAGGTCCGTTCGGTGAATTTACCGGCTACTACGGCCCGCAGCGGCTGCGCAACGTCATCGAAGTGAGCGCGATCACGCACCGCCGTGACGCGATCTTTCAGCATATCTTTACCGGCCACCGCGACACCTGGGTGCTCGGCGGCATTCCCAAAGAGGGCAGTCTGTTCAATCTCATTCGCGGCGTCGTGCCGACGGTGAAAGCCGTGCATTTTCCGATGTCGGGCAGTTGCCGCTTCAACTGCTACATTTCCATCGACAAAAAAGTCGACGGCGAGACTAAACAGGCGGCATTGGCCGCGCTCGGCGGCTGCGACTTCGTCAAGCATGTCGTGGTGGTTGACGCCGACATCGATATTTATAATGAAGAGGAAGTGATGTGGGCCGTGGCCACCCGCGTGCAAGCGGACCAGGACGTGGACATCATCAAAAACGTCAAAGGC
>CAYZJE010000247.1:0-13687 GCA_964478485.1 uncultured Syntrophobacter sp.
ATCGCCGGCAGCCGGCCGGTGCATACCATGCTCAAGATCACCTTTCCGTTGGCGATCCCGGCGTTTATCTCCGCCCTCGTGCTGAATTTTCTGCGCGCGCTGCGCTCCTTCGAAACGCCGGTCTTGCAGGGGACGCCGGGCAATATCAAAGTTTTTGTCAGCCGGGTTTACGACTCCATGGCCCTCGAATTCAACACCGGACTGGCGACGGCGTACAGCGTCGTGCTGGTCATTCTGTCGGTGCTGACGCTTTATTTTTACGTCCGGGCGACGCGCTTCTCGGAGCGCTACGCGACCATCACGGGCAAAGGTTATCGTGTCCGCGTGATCGATATCGGCCCGTGGAAATACTTCACCTTCGCCGCGGTCTGTCTCTATTTTCTTGCCGGCATCGCTATCCCATTCGTTGTGCTCATCGTGGTTTCGATCATTCCTTTTTTTGATTACGACACGTTTATGAGCTTCCCGTCGCACATGGGGCTGAACAATTACCGAACCGTGCTGCGCCACGCGAGCTTCCTGAATGGGCTACGCAACTCGGTATTGTTGTCCGTGGTTATCGCCTTGATCACTGTGCTCGCCGGCATCGTCATGGCGTTTACGATTCACCGCACGCGCGCCTTCGGCACCAAGATTTTTGAGTTTATCGGCACTTTGCCGCTAGCCTTTCCGCCCCTGGTTTTATCGGTGGGGCTGGTGATTATTTTTGTCGGTACGCCGCTCTACAATAGTCTTTGGGCGCTCGGTTTGGGCTTGTTCGTTGCCTATTTTCCTTACGCGTTTCGCAATGCTTCCGGCGCCATCGTGAATATTCATAAAGAACTCGACGAGGCCGCTTGGGTGCACGGGGCGCGCTGGCGCCATGTGTTTTTCAAGATCACCTTGCCGATCTTGAAGCCCGCCGTGGGCGGCGCACTCTTCTATATTTTCATCGAAGCGATCCGTAACGTCGACGTGGCCGTGCTGTTGACCGCGCCGGGGCTGGAATACGGGCCGGTGACGCTGTTCGAGTATTTTCGCGTCGGCCAATGGGCCGAGGCGGCGGCTGGCGGCGTGATTTATTTAATTATCTTGATTGTTGCCGTGTCTGTGGCTAAATTCGCTTTCAAAATGAAGTTCAGTCTGTGACGGTCGGTCAATTAAATGAAACCACTTCGCGGGCGGGGTTTAATCCCCGCCGCTTATTTAAATATTGCAAAGAGGATGCTCGCCCCCTTTGGAAACCCCATTTAGTTGTGCCCGCCTCAAGAGGCGGGATTAATATAGGATCAACAAATTCAAACCAGGGGAGGGTAGCATGCACAGGAAACCTATGAAACCAATGTCGGTCGCGGCCATCGCTCTATCGGCGAGTTTCTTTCTCGGCGCGGCGCTGGCCGCCGAGAAAGCTCCGACGAAAGAAGCGGCGAAAGAAGCCGTGAAAGAGCCCGCGGCTGCGGCCAAGAAGCCGGGCGGCCAACAGGTAAAGAAAGAAACCGGCAGCGCGGCGGCGACCGCCAACGCGGCCAAGGCGTTCGCGCAAGTGAGCGCGGAGCTTTATCCGAAGGCCAAGCAAGAAGGCAATCTGGTGGTCTATTCGGTATGGGACGTGGAGCATCTCAGAGTGATCACCGAGGCGTTCATGAAACGCTATCCTGGGATCAAGGCGACCTTTTGGCAGGGCAGAAATCCCGAGATCATCACCCGTGCGCTAACGGAGTTCCAAGGTGGCCAGGCGAGTGTCGATGTCGTGCTTTCCGACAATGCCCCGCCGGTGCTTCGCGCCGCCGGGGCGATCATGGATTACAACACCGTGCAGCGCGGGGTTTTATATCTGCACGATCCTAACATGGCGACGGTAAGTTTGCAGATTCAGGCGTTGGCTTACAACACCAAGAAAATCAAACCGGCCGATCTGCCGAAGAGTTGGGAAGAAGTGGCAAGTCCTAAGTACAAAGGCATGGTCGCGCTCGACGATCCCATGCGTGCCGGGCCGCTGAGCTCCATGCTCGCCGCCTTAAAAACTCAATGGAAGGACGATGGGCGCTTTAATAATTTCATCCGCAATCTAAAAGCGCTCGGCGTGCCGGTACACAAGAGTACCAGCGCGATGTTTCGCTTAGTGATCGCCGGCGAATACGCGATCTGCATGCCGGCACTGTTGCACGACGTTATGGAAGATATGCATAAGGGGACGCCCGTGAGCTACGTCAAAACCGTCCCGCCAGTGGTGTTCCCGCGCCAAGCAGCTATTTATGCCAAAGCGCCCAATCCTAACGCGGCGAAACTTTTCGCCGAATGGCTGATCTCGGATGAGGGGCAGAAGACCACCGATTCGGTCGGCCGGGAAACTTCGCGCAACGACTTCAAGTCGAAGACGTCCATCGAATCGGCCTACGGTAAAGCGATGAAGCCGCTGCCGGTGACCGATCAGTTGTTTCTCGAAGACCCCAAGACCTGGCTCGATAAGAATGTGAAGCCGATTTGGGAAGGCTAGGCTAAAAAAGCTTGTTGACGACGCGAAGCGGGGAAGCGGGCAACTGAATCGGCTGCCGGCTTCCCCGCTTTTTTAACCAAGCGCAGGAGCTGCGGAGCTCATCGAATTTACCCGGAGCGAGTGTAACATTGTGTGGAAATCCGTGAAATGGTGTGCTAGTTTTAGCGAACTTGTCAGAGCGCTGAGCTCCATGCGTCGTTTCCGTTAAAAACATCAGCGAGGATGCATGTCCGTCTGGCGTCGTTGCCAGATGCGAGACTTAGACCCATACGGAGAGATGGCCGAGTGGTCTAAGGCGTACGCCTGCTAAGCGTATGTACCTCAAAAGGGTACCGAGGGTTCAAATCCCTCTCTCTCCGCCATTTTGCCTTGCGGCATTTCAAATCACAGATTCCAAATTACAAATTCCAGATTTGGAATTTTGAATTTGAAATTTGGAATCTCACTAAGCGCCCGTAGCTCAATTGGACAGAGCACCAGACTACGAATCTGGGGGTTGGGGGTTCAAATCCCTCCGGGCGCGCCAATAAACTCAACGGCTTGCGCGCCTGAAATCCGATCATCTTTCCAATTGATCCTGCTGCCATTTTGCTACCATTTGGTTGATCGTCTAGTGCATCAACGGCCCTTCTATCGTTCTTCAAACGGTGTCCGTAAACGTCAACGGTGAGGGTGATTGTTCGATTTCACTTTAGGAACCCACCCAATATCAACGAAGGGGACCACTGAATTGGGCGGAGCGAAGCGAAGAAGCCGAAGAGTACGCCCTCACTTTGTGCAATTCGTGGATTGACGGGCTAAAACCGGAATTGAATACGACACACTAAAAAGTACCTAGCCGTTAAGCTCTGGGGATGGCACACCATGAGATTGTTGACGGATTTGCCGTGGTTCGCTGTTGGCGTCCTGCTTGTGCTCCTCATCACAGTAAACGTATATCCCCACGGCGGGGGCCTGGATGCTTACGGATGCCATCATAACCGCAAGGCGGGGGCGATCACTGCCATCGTGGGCAATTCGCAGGTCAAACCTTTGCACCCAAAGCCGACATACTGAAAAAACTCTCTACGGAAAAGATCGACAAGGACATAAAAGCTAATACCAAACAGTGATGAAGGCGATTGGAAACAAATCATCTGGCATTGCATTCAACGAGCGGGACGCTCGCGTTTTCCAAGACCTTTTCGATGCGCTCGAAGATGTTAACGGCGACGAAGCACAAAGCTATATGCGCCAATATTTGAAACTCTGGCTGCAGTTTATCAGACTCCAAGAAAACGGAGTGAAAGTGAGAATTTCGCCGCCTCGATTTGGTCGGCGACCGCTGCTCATTATTGATAGGTGAACGATGCTCGACCCCGAACAAACCAACGACCGACTATTGTTCCTTTATCGACTCCGTGAACTCACAGCACAGCGGATTGAGCAAGAAAGCGCCGATCAACATCGAACGTGGAAACTGCTCGAAGAAAAAAACCGAGCGACTATTGAAAGACTCTCCGCCTCTAAAATAGCCCGTATATTTTGAGACGGAATTGATTTGCCTTGCGAACAAATCTTGTGTAATCGAACTGAAGCGTCATAACGGCAAAATCTCGCGATTTTCTGAGGTAGGCGAGGGTGTTCGCTTGTCGTTTAAAGCAAATATTTTGGTCATGCAATTTGCGTCGATTTTTACTTGGTTATTGTTTTCTCAGACGATTCAATCCTAGACAATTTTAACCATTTCCCAGCGGCGAATCTGGATTTTCTTGTTGTCTCCAATAATCGTTTTGGGAATCGCTGAACACGTGATAAGTCTAACCAAGAATGAGGTGAACAATGAAGAAAGCGGCTCTAGAGAGTAAGACCGAGAAAGTAAAACCGTGAGCTTCTGGAAGAAACTATTCGGAGTCAAGGAGTCTCCAAAGGCTGACATTGCCAAAAGGGAATCACCCCAGCCGTCCGCAACTTCTAAGCCGCAGAGTCCTCCCATCCTGCCAATACCGGTCACACCACCGCAACCGACACTTCTCCAGTTGGTTCGTGAAGGCGATGTGGAAAAGGTCAAGGCGCTGCTCAAAGACAATCCTGATCTGGTTTTCAGCCAAGACAGTGACGGCCAGACGCCTTTGCACCTGGCGGCGTGGAATGACCAGAGGGATTTCGCGGAATTGCTGCTGGTCAGCAAGGCCGAGGTCAATGCAAAGGACAAATTCGGTCAGACACCTTTGCATTTGGCGGCGGATATGGGCCACAAGGACGTGACGGAATTGCTGCTGGCCAACCAAGCCGAGGTCAATGCCAAAGACAACGACGGCAGGACGCCTTTGCACATGCCAGCGGCTAAGGGCTACAAGGAAGTGGCGGGATTGCTGCTGGTCAGCAAGGCCGAGGTCAATGCAAAGGACAAATTCGGTCAGACACCTTTGCACTATGCGGCGTCTAATGACCGCATGTACGTAGTGGAATTGCTACGCCAGCACGGTGGCCACGAATAAACTGTGCTGCCACTTATGTCGACAAGATTCTCAAAGGACGCAAGTCCGTTGACTTATCGGTAGAACCGCCGATGAAGTTTGAGTTCATCATCAGCTTAAAAGCGGCGAACGCGATCGGTCTGACAATCCCGCCGAATGTGCTGGTGCGGGCGGATCGGGTTATCCGATAGCGCCAGGATTGAACTGTATTCTCAGACAGTTCAATCCCACGCGGGTGGTGTCCTCGGACGGCATTCTCAGCAACTGCTTGGTGGAATATAATAGCGCCCAACATGTGGATATTTCGCACCCTTCTGACAAAAGATTGCGAGAAATGAGCTCTTTTTTGGATTTAGAATTTCCTTGAAAATTTCTCGTGGCTCAACCTCTGTTGATGCCGATTTCGCAGGCAGATTCTTAGACTTCGGCATATGTGATTAACCTCCGACCGCAGTTGCTGGTCGGTACTCGGCGGACGGGTTTACGTGGTTCCACGCGACTCTAACGCCGGGTCTTTTTATTGGTCCTAGAAAAGCTTGGCGATGCTTTGCATGGGCAGAAAAAGCCGGTCGGGCTTCTCTGGAAATGGGATAAATTCAAAATGCTTGTAAAACTTTAAAGCTGCCGCGTCGATGGCATCGACGACGACGGCAGTTGCGGCGATTTCCGACGATTGCGTAAATGCACGCTTTAGCGCATCGATGAAAAGATATTCACCGAGCCCTTTGCCGTGGAAGCGAGTATCAACCGCCAAGCGGCCTAGCAGGGTCACTGGAACGACTGGATAGCGTGGCAGTTTTTTGACCGTTTCGGCAGGTAAGTCCGAGAGGTCGATCCCTGAAGCGGACAAAGTATAGTAGCCGACAACTGTTTTCGGGGCGGTTTGGGCTACAAGTACAAAAGGCGCCGCGACTTTTCGTTTTGCATCTTGGCTAGCGATCTCCTTCAAATACCGATCCAGCACTTCGTTGCCGCAAGAGAAAGCTTTGCGATCATGATTCTTTAGCGACTCGATAAGCCACTCGGATGGCTCGTTTCTCGAAGCCATTTATGAGCCGAAGCGTTCCTTGTAGTGCCGCGCCGCTTTGCGTAGTCGCCCTCCTGGCGCGGGCGGGTTGAGGAGCGCGGTAACAAAAGCTTCCCGGTCGCGGACACTCAAAATCATGGTCTCATGCTCGCGGACCGCACGGGTCGCATTCTCCTGAACCGACGCAACGACAAAATCCGTCAGAGATCGTCCGGTAAGCGCCGCCGCTTTGAGGAAAAACTCTTTCTGCTCGGGGGTAATGCGGGCCTCGAGTCGTGCATTCTTTTCCTGTGTTTGTGTAGCTGCCATGACTATTTAACCTCTAGGTAAGTCAATGTACGGCATATTGCCGTACCTGTCAATAAGCTTTTGTGTCAGCAAACCTTTCGCGATTTTTGACGGCCGCGGCGCCCTGTCGCCTTGAACGCCGGGGATCCGGCCAGCAACCCGCCTATCCGTGCGTGAGTAGTCGGCTTATTCCCGTGGTGTAATCTGGATTGTATGGACGTAGTTTTTGCGCCGTCGGCTTCGGCACCGAACCTTACCAACCCAAGTTTTGCCTACCCCCTATGAAAAATCCGCGCCCGAAACGAGAACGATGAACGCCCCCAGCAACTCCTGCGGGAAGATTGACTCGACGAAACATCCTTGTCTCTCTGGTGGACAACCAAATTATCGTTGCTGTTCAGAAAAATTATCTGGCGATTATTGCTCGTTGAATGGAGTATGGAACGATCCTACGACAGTGAGTACGAGAATCTATAGATTGTAATGATTGGTATGTCGGACCCCGAATCCCCCCCGAATCCCCCCCGAATCCCCCGTTTGCCGTTTCCCCTCGACAAATCTGACTCTCCTTCTGCCGCAAATAATCGCTTTCGCAAATAGCGTGCGCGTGATAAGTCTGTTCACGAACGAGGTGAGCATGAAGAAAAAAATCACTCGTCGAGCTTTTTGCTCGATGCTCTTGGCTCTGCCCTTTCCAGCGCGGGCGCAGCAGTCGAAGAAACTTTGGCGGATAGGGTATCTATCGTCGGCCGATGCAGCTACTGACTCCACCCGTGCCGAGGGGATTCGGCTGGCTCTGCGCGAGCGCGGCTACATAGAAGGACAGAACATCGCCACGGAGTACCGATATACGGAGGGGAAGCTTGGTCGGCTCCCTGAGCTTGCGGCTGAGCTGGTGCGGCTCAAAGTTGATATCATTCTGGTAGCGGGAAACAGACCGATCCTGGCGGCCAAGAATGCGACCAAGACAATTCCCATCGTTATGGTGGGCCTTGGGCCCGATCCTGTCGAGGCAGGCTTCGTGGAAAGCCTTGCCCGTCCCGGCGGCAACGTCACCGGCATTACACTCCTTTCCAGAGAGCTAGGCGGGAAGCGACTGGAGCTGCTCAAAGAAGCCGTTCCCAAACTTGCCCGTGTCGCGGTTCTCTACGATCCGGCCAATTCGATCAGTGTACTCGAGGTGAAAGAGGTTCTCCCAGTGGCGGCGCGTGCGCTGCGGTTGACGCTTCAACCTTGGGAGGTACGAGCTGCGGACGGTTTCGAGAAAGTCTTTGCTGCGCTCAACAAGCAGCGCGCGGCTGGACTCTACGTGCTTGGGGGCGCGCTAATGGCTGCTAACATAAAACGGATCGCGAGCATGGCGTTAAAGAGCCGGTTGCCGTCGGTGTACGGCAACAGAGAAGCTGTAGAGGCCGGTGGTCTCATGTACTACGGAGCGGATCTCGCGGACAGCTATGGGCGCGTCGCATATTTCGTGGACAGGATTCTTAAAGGTGCCAAGCCAGCCGAGCTGCCGGTGGAGCAGCCGATGAAGTTCGAGTTTGTTATCAATCTCAAAACCGCGAAACAGATCGGCCTGACGTTACCGCAGTGGACGCTGATGAAGGCGACTAAGGTGATCCAATGACCACGCATTGACGCCAGGATTAAACTGTTTTCTCAAACGACTCGGTCCTGTGGAATTTGACCGTAGAATCTCAGTTCAACTTCAGGTTATATTAAAACTTCAAAGTTGGGTTATCTGACAATTTAAGTTGCGGCCAGCATCAGGTTAGGTTTTCGTAGGCTAGCAAGCACAAAGAACTCAGCAGCATCAAAATATTGGGAGCAATCATGTCGTGCATTCGACCGACAAAGTTCGCTCACGTTGTTTACCGCACACGTCGTTTTCAGCAGATGTTACATTGGTATGAAACCGTGTTCGACGCCATGGTCCAGTATCAGAACCCAGCGCTGGCTTTCTTGACCTACGACGACGAACACCACCGATTTGCGTTTGCCAACTTGTCGTTACTCCAGCCGGAGGGCACCGAAACTGATCGTCATAGCCTGATCGGTGTCGACCACGTCGCTTACACGTACGCGTCTTTGAACGACCTCTTCGAGAATTATGCGCGACTCAAGGAAAAGGGAATCAGTCCGTACTGGTGTGTTCATCACGGTATCACGGTGTCGATGTACTATGCCGATCCCGATGGCAATCAGATGGAGTTTCAAGTCGATTGCTACAGTTCGAGTGAAGAAGCCAACGCTTTCATCAACGCGCACTTCAGCGTTAATCCCATCGGCGTCGAGTACGACCCAGAAGATTGGCTTACCCGGTTGCGCGCTGGTGCGCCTGCGTCAGAGTTTGCGGTGCGCCAGGTTCACGAGCCCGTGTCGCCGATCCGGGGCTCGATGGCAAGTTAGTGTTGGCGCGTGTTCAGCGAACCGGACTCGTTCCGGGTTTGGTTTCGCGAATACTTGTCAATTATCTTCAACCTTGTTTTCAGCGTTGTTTCTATAGTGGTATAAGAGGCTACATAACGAGATGAATCGAGTTTTCGAGAAGGTATAAAATTCGACAACTTGTTATGTCTCAATCGATCTCGTTCTGTGATCGGGCGAACTACGAATCTGGGGGTTGGGGGTTCAAATCCCTCCGGGCGCGCCAATTCAATTTCAATCCTGTGCTGAACATAGTGGCGTGATATTACTGTTCAGAATAGTGTTCGACTGAGTAATGATGAAGCCAACGCGCCAAACCAGGTTGCTAATTCAAGCGGTGATCTTCGCGGCGATCTGCGCTTCGTCATGTACAACCACTACCACCACCATGACGACGAGCGGTTACCGCGCTCAAGCGGAGAAACCGCAAGGTTTCTTCGGGCGGCTGGCTGATGCCATCACCGAGCGCGAGTGTAATGTCGGTCGCTTTTCCTGTCCTTATGGTTGGGGGCCGGCCGACGAGCCCTGCGATTGTACCGATCCAAATGGCGTCGTGCTCAAAGGGACGACGATAAAATAGCACAAAATTTGTCTCCCTCGCTTCGCAAGATTGGGCCGATGCCTGCGCGCCGCCAATTTGTCCCTCTTCGGAAACCTGATATTTCGGTAAAATCCTAGGAGAAGTTTGCTCTCCGAGTGACACCTCGGCGCCCGCCGCAACGACGCTTTTTTGTCCTTGCGATGGGGCATGGTTGTTGCTGTGAGTTCGCCAGGGAGGGTGCTCTGTCCATGGTCAGTGAGCGAAAAAAAAAGATGGTCCTGATTGTTGAGAAACAGCCCAATTATACCCAGCTTTTGGTCAAACAGGTCATGTTCGCGGGGCTTACGCCAATTGTCGCAGTAACTGGCGAGGGTGGGTTGAGAAAAGCCAACGAGTACCGTCCTGACTTGATTCTTCTGGAACTCGATCTCACCGACATGGACGGATTGGCGTTGGTTTCGTTGCTCAAGGAAAAACCCCACATCGAAAAAATTCCCATCGTGGCGATGAGCATCTTCGCACACATGAAGTACGCGGCGCTTTACGGCGGCTGCGACGAGTTCTTGAAGAAGCCGGTTAAAATGATCGATCTAATGTCCCAGGTCCGACGTTTCATTCACAAAATTAAAATCCCGGAACCGAGCCGGCTAAAATCACGCACGGGATAGCAAAGAGTGGAGACAGAATAATTTCTTCGATCTACCGCTATCCGAACTGCGATGGCGCATCGCTACGGCGATGGGTCATGCTTCGATAAGTTCCTCTCCAGTCTTGCGCTATTCTCCGAGTCCTCAGATTTCGATTGTACGCCTTCGTGCTTGAGCTGAAGTGGTCGATCTGGTTTTTGGCAGGCCACAGCGGTGGAGACTATGGTGTTTTTGCGGCTTAGCTCTTCTCGTGTCCTTGCGTTGACTTTGGTTTATATTCTCGGATAGTTTCTGACGCTGAGAGATCAAAAGAACTTTGGACAACGCATTCGGAACGTGATTCAGTTATCGCGACGGAGGATCATACCATGGCGGCACCGGGTGGAAATTATCAAGGCGTGAGCGGGTTCACCTTTACCAAGGAAGAGAATGAGCAACTGACCCGCGTCGGGCCGGGAACACTGATGGGAGACTTGTTCCGTCAGTATTGGCTGGCGGTGATTCCATCGTCCTTTCTTTCGCAGGCCGGCGTCAAGCCTTTACGGATACGGCTCCTATGCGAGGACTTGGTGTTGTTCCGTGCCGGCAACGGCAAGATTGGTTTGGTCGGCGCCTACTGTCAGCACCGCTTGGCGCCGCTCTATTTCGGCCGCATTGAGGAAAACGGCATTCGCTGTCCGTATCATGGTTGGAAATACGCCACCGACGGAACTTGCATGGAGATGCCGAACATTCCCGCTGAGCAGCAGTTTTGTGACGCGATTCGTCATCCGAGTTATCCATGTGTCGAGTATGGCGGAGTCATCTGGACGTATATGGGGCCGTCCAAAGAGCCTCCGGCATTGCCGGAACTCGAGTTTGCCCTGGTGCCCGACGAGCAGCGTAGCTACCGGATTTTTCACCAGGAATGTAATTACTTTCAAGTCCTCGAAGGCGGCATCGATCCGACCCATGTGATGTGGCTCCATTCGCCTTATGATTTGGCCGATGACAAATTGGCCGAGGAACACCAGCCATCGCAACATTTGGTCGCTAACAAGTCTGGCATGCGGACGCCAATGGCGATCGAGATTGTCGATACGGCGGCGGGTTTCATGTACGGCGCCAAACGGCCCTTCGGCGAGGGTAAGGACTTGTGGCGCGTCAACCAATTCATCATGCCCTACTACTCGATGCCGCCGGGCAGCGAACTACGCGGCGCGCGCATTTACACGCCCATCGACGACGAGAACTCGATCAAATGGCAAATCAATTGGTATCCGACCAAGGAAATCATGCAGTCGGCGAAAAAAGGCGACCGCCTGAATTTTGCCGAAGAAGATTATTTACCGGCGACCAATGAACCTTATAGCTTTATCCGTCCAAAAGCGCTCAAGTCGAACGATTATTTGATCAATTGGGATGTCCATCATAGCAAACGCATGGGCATTACCGGGGTCAATCTCCAAGACCGCTGCGTCACCGAGAACCAAGGGCCGACGCCGACCATGGACCGCAGCAAAGAGAATCTTTGCAGCGGCGATTACGCCACCATCAAAGCGCGCCGCATGCTGCTCAACGCGGCCAAAGCGCTGCGCGAAAACGGCACGCCACCTCCGGGAGTGAAAGACCCGCGCGTGTACCGCGTGCGCGCGACCTCGACGATCGTCCCCGCGACGACGCCCTGGGTCGAAGGCGTGAAGAGCGAGGTTCTGGTCGCGGGCAGCACGGCGCTGGGTTAAGGATTAGCCGCAAAGAACGCAAAGGGCGCAAATAAAGATGTGAACCGGTAGGGGCAACCCCCTGTGGTTGCCCTTTCGATCTGGTTGTTGTCGTCAGTAGCCGTATTTCTCGACCAGTGGTTGCAGCCGTTCGAGATTGCGCTTGACCTCTTCGGTCTGGGAGATTTCTTGCCAGGCTTCCTGCGCCAGCTCTTGCCGGATCACTTCCTTGACGTCTTGGCGCGTGATCGAATGCGATAGCACGCCGGCGGCCTGATGCTCTTCCAAGATGCGCCACACCCCTTCTTCGCTGACGTGGCCGTCTAGCGGCACAAAGTAGCTTTCCATCAGCGTCTGTGACAGTAGATCGCGCATGCGTTCGGATTCGTCAGGGTTTTCGGTTCTGAGTTTGGCTTCGACAAAGCGGTGGAACGGAAAATTCTCCGGCGCCATGCGCATCGATTGATAGCCGCGAATCTGCGCTTTCCAATAACGCACGATCAGCTCCGGGTTGCGCTCGATGAAGGATTTGCGCGCGATGGTGACCCGATCGGGCCGGCCATGGGGCTTGGTGTCCTCGACAAAATCATAAAGCTTGTTAAAACCCTGCTCCAGCAACGTCGGCACAAAGGGGTTGGCGACAATCGCCGCGTCGGTTTCGCCGCGCAAGAGCGGTTTCCAGGCCTCGCGCATGGAACCGTAGAGATAGCCGACTTTCCATTCAACTTCGTGTTCGGGATCGATGCCGGCCTGGCGCAGTTGGTGCTCGAACCACATGGTGGCGATGCCGCCTTTGTACCAGTCGCCGATTCTTTTGCCCTTGAGCTGGGCGATCGATTTGATGCCGGGAGCGGTCACTAGCGTGCCGGAAAACCAATTGCGCCAGCCGCCGATGATCCGCACTTCGTCATTGCCCAGCGCTCGCTCGGCAAACGGCGTGCGCACGTGGACATCCGGAATAATATCGATGCGAAAGGCAATCATGTCGCGTAGCACCGTGCCGACTTCGTCGTATCTTTCACCACCCGGCCGGCTCGATTCGATCGCTTTGGGATTGACCTTGGCGTGGACGATTTCGACATCGAGCCCTTCCTGAGCGAAAAGTCCCGCTTCCAGAGCGTAAGTCGCCGCTCTTACATGTCCCGCATGCCAACACCCGTTACCAACGCGCAGTTTCATGAATACTCCTTTAATTGTTATGTAGAATAACCGACGCGAGAACCGTCGCTTGACCACGGCATCGAACCTATCAAGGATTCGAGATTTCCGTCAAGCTCAGGCGCTTCGCAGATGGCAAACTTAGACGATCGGAAATCGCATCGGTTCGGACGGGATTAGCGCTTCAATTGCTCGAAGAATCCTTTACGGTTTTTCCGGGTTCAGTGTGGGTAATCCGTCCCGGTCACCATGAGGCTCTCGAAGGGTGACCTCGGCCCGCTGATTGAGACAACTCACCGGAGCCCTTCGACAAAGCTCAGGGCGAACGGAATTTCACCACCCCAAGAGATAATTCTTCATTGCAAACCCTGAAGAGCCACTTTTAAAGCCGCGCGAGAAATTGTTGCTGTTCCGGAGTCCGCGCACAGCAGAGCAACACGGCCGTAAGAATTACGAGCGTAAATTGCATCGACACTTTCGCGCCTCTGGATGGCGTGGTCCGCAGTTTAGTGAAGTCGTGGACTATTCACAACCGGCGCCGCTCCGACTTGACAGGGAACGATGACAAGTAATATGGCTTAGACAGCTTGGCGATTAGGTGGTGCGTGCCGATGATCAGTTACGCAGGAATGGACATTCTCGATACACTTGATGAACTCGTCGATCCGAAACATACGGCGTTGCTCTTGTGGGATTTCGCGGAAAACGTCGTCTTGAACCGCTACAGCACCGACGATCTCATACGCAATAGCGCGCGTTTGCTGGCGGCGGCCCGCGAGCACGGCGTGTTGAGAATCTTCTCGCATCAGAACAACATGCGGATCGTTGGCGACACCGGCGCGCCGACGGTGCGCATGAGACTGATCCGAGCCGGCAAACCGGTCGCGGGCATCGCGCGCGAGCCCGAGCCCAAAGGATTTCTCGCCAAACCGCAATTGGTCGAGGCGATGCGGCCCAAGGATAA
>CAYZJE010000248.1:0-6560 GCA_964478485.1 uncultured Syntrophobacter sp.
GTGCAAACCGTGCGCGACCCCTCGCCAGCTCTCGATCTGTCGAGCAACTGGGAGCTCAAAGAAGTTTCCTTGGAAGTGACCGTCATCGAATCCGGGCTTGAGCGGCGCGTCGATCTCAAGACCCTGCGGCTGAGCAAAAAAAGCTCGCCATGAGTCTGGGCCCGGTTATTATTTTTGGTTTTTCCGGGTTTCTTGTAAAAATGTATTCACCACAGAGGCACAGAGTTCGCAGAGTTCGGAGTAAGTTTCTATCAAGAAATTTTTACTCCGCGTCCTCCGCCTGTCCTGAGCGACGTCGAAGGGCGTCTCCGCGGTGCAATTTCCGAGCGTCGGTTAACGGGAAACAGCGCGGCTTCACGCTGATCGAAGTGGTGTTGGCGCTGGCCATTTTCGCGCTCATGGGGGCGATTCTTTACGGCGCATTTTCGCTCAGCCACAGCGCGGTCGAGAAATCAGAGGCGAATTCGACGCGCAACCAGAAACAGCGGGCGATTGCCGATTTGCTCGGTAATTACATCCGCTCGACTTTTCCCTATAAAGAATCGGCGCAAGATTCGACGGTTTTTTTTACCGGCGAGAGCGATGGCGTTACCTTTGTCTCGGCCTACTCCCAGGCGATGGGTGGGCGCGGCATGGCCAAAATTCACCTGAGCAAGGAGGAAGACGGCGACCATAGAGTAGCTCTCAAGGTTGAAGAAACCGCGCCCGTGCGCATCAGCGCAGAGGCGGTCGCGGCGGGCCAAAGTCATAGTCTAACGTTCCAAGCCGATATGCGTGAAGTCCGCTTCGCCTACTTGGACCCGCAAGCCGAGGACGAAAAATGGGAGGACCGTTGGGACGGCGCAGAACGGCGCGTGCTGCCGCGCGCCGTGGGCATTAGCTTTGTTAATTCGAACGGCGAGGAAGTGCGCTGGATATTTCCGGTGATGATGACCGTTTTGGCGCAGTGACCATGACGTTGCGTCTGCTGGCACAGAACCGCGAAGCGAAAAATGCCAACCAGCAGGGCGTGGCCCTGATCGTGGTGCTGTGGATTTTTGTTTTTCTATTCGTCGTGGCCTTCGACTTCAGCGCTGCGGTGCGCGAGGAAGCGACCGCGACGCATCGTTTCAGCGACGAAACCCAGGGCTACTATCTGGCGCTCGCCGGCTTCGAAAAAGGGCTCTACGATTTTCTCCATCAACAAGCCAACGTGCCGGTGCAGTCGCCGGAGCCCAAAAAGAACGATCTGTTCGACGGCAATTGGCGTGAAGAAAATTTTGCCAACGGGCTGTTTCGCGTCCGCTTAATCGACGAGGGAGGGAAGATCAATATTAACCGGGTGAACGATGAAACCCTGCGGCGTATTTTCACCAATCTCGGCATCGACGATGCGCGCCGCGACATTCTGGTCGATTCGATCATGGACTGGCGCGATCCGGACGATCTGCACCGGACTAACGGCGCCGAGAACGATTACTACGCCAGCCAGTCGCCGGCATACACCGCGAAAAACGGTCCCTTGGACAGCGTCGAGGACCTGCTCTGGATTCGCGGCATGACCGCCGGCTTGTTCTACGGCTATGGCGAGGGGAATGACACGGCGCCGGCCGACGCGCCACGCATCGCGCTCAAAGATATTTTTACCGTGGATAGCCCCATCGACCGCGTCAATTTGCGCACGGCATCGGCGGAAGTGTGTCACGCCGTGATGGGAATGCCGCTGGAAAAGTGCCGGGCATTTGTCGAAGAGCGTAAAAAGTCGTCGGAAAAAACTCTCGCTGACTTGTTGCCGCTGCTCGGTCTCGGTTCCGGCGACCCGGCATTACGGCTGTTTATTTTCACCAATCCTTCGGTGGTGGCGGTGGAGGCCGAGGGAAAATTGGCGGATTCCAGCTTGCGTCGGCGGGTCAAAGGTATTGTCCGTCTGGGTGGCGCAAGGGGCTATGAGCTCCTGCGATGGCTCGATCGCGACTTTTCCCTACCGCAAAACTAAATCATACGCTACAATACGTTTACAGTAGGTTTCACCCTATGGGATGAATCAGCTGAAAGCCCCTAGGAATGCTTCGACGGGCTCATACTTCGGCAAGCTCAGTAGAACGGAAAATTCTTAACGTGATCAATCCCCTCCCCGTTCGTCCTGAGGCTCTCGAAGGATGAACGAGGGTTTTTCAACAGACTCACGGGATGGAATCTTTAGGCAAAAAGATCAATGAACGTTTTGCGACAACTTCAGGACCTAACCCGCGCCGATTTTCTCCGCAGCGTCGGGCTCTATCTGTTGAGCGACCGCATTGTCATGGTGCGCCTGCGCAAGAGCTTTCTCAACGTGGCGCTGGTCGAGCTGGAGGAGCGAGAACTGCCCGTGAGCGATACTCGATCGATTTCGACGCTTGCCGGCTGGGTCGCTGAGGATGTCAAAGAGATCGCGCTCAAAGCCGAAAACGACGCGCACGAACGAGCTCTGCGACAGGCGATCGTGTCGTTGTTGCCGCACTTTAATGCGGCGCGGGACGCGGTTTATCTCTGTGTGCCGCAGGAGCAGGCGATCGTGCAGCAGGTATTTCTGCCGCTGGCGGCGCAAGACAATCTGCGCCAGGTGCTCGAATACGAGATCGAACGGCAACTGCCGTTCAAGCGCGAAGATGTCTATTTCGATTTTCTTCCGGTTGGCAAAAAAGGCGAAAAATTTTGCGTCTACGTTTTCGCTACGCCGAAAAAAAATCTCGCCAGCCTGCTCAATATGCTGGAATCCTTCGGCATCAAGCTCAACGGCGTGGAAACGACTGTCACTGCGCTAGCGAACTACTTGCTTTTCAGTAAAGCCGATAGCAGCGACAATACTGCGCTGATCGCCGGCCACCGGTCGCATTGGGAGATGGTCGCGGTAAACGCCAAGGCGCGCGGCTGGAAGCCATCCGCCCAGTTGTTATCCACTCATCAATTTCCGGTGCACGAATGGGCTCAGGGTAGCGGCAAGGCGATTCTCCATGAGTCGCTGCGCGAAATAAAGAAAGTTTACCGCTGCGGCGATCTGCATGCTCTGAACGGTATGGCGGAAGGTCGGCTTGCCGCGGCTGAGGACCTCGTCGCACTCGGTGTCCCGCGACTGCGATTAGCCCGGCAAATCACTAACCCGGAGATATTGCCGGCCGTCGGCGCGGCACTGCGCGGCATCCGTGAAGCATCTTTAGGTGGCAACTTTTTGGCCACCGACGCCAGTGATCGCGGTGGCCGCAAAACATTGTCTACGCTCAACACCGTACTTTTTGCGCTGCTCGTCTTGGCCGCGATTGTTTGGGGTGTGAGCTTCCCGGTGAAAGACGAGTTGCGGCTGCGCCAGTTGCAAAGCGAGAACCAGAAGCTCGAGCCGTCGGTGGAGGCGCTACGCCGCGAAGAGAGTCAGCTCCTTCAGCTGCGTAAGCAAGCTACCTTTCTCAACAACTTCGAGCAGCGCCGCGGCGAGGTGCTGAGAATTTTAGACGAGTTATCGAAGATCGTGCCGAATAACGCGTATTTTTCCAACCTGCGCTATCGCGCCGGCCTATTGGAAATTCAGGGCAGCGCTGAAAATGCTTCGACTTTGATCCCGCTCTTGGAACGCTCGGCGCTATTCGAGCATGTAAACTTCAATGCGCCATCGAATCGAGGCCGCGACAATCGGGAAACCTTTTCGCTCAAGGCCGACCTTGAGAAACTCAAAGAGGAGCAGGCAAAGGAGACTTCGTCGGTTCCGAGCAAGGACGGACGTAAGGAACCGACCAAGGAACTGCGCCAACCCAGCAAAGAACGGGCTAAGGAGCCGGCGCGAGAAACCAAAAGCAAATCATGAGTAATTTTTGGCAGAGGTTATCCAAGCGAGAGCGCGGCCTGGCGCTTTTAACTGGATTGATCATTTTAGTTTTCATTGGAAAGTATGCTGCGGTCGCGCCGTTGCTGGAACGGCGCCAGTGGGTGCAGAATCAACTGGAAAGCCAGCCCCAGCTGCTGCAAAAAAATCTCCGTTACCTTGGCCAAAAACAGCTAATGGTAGCGACTTTGGAAACCGTGCGCGGGCAGATCAAGGCGCAGGAGCCGAAATTACTGACGGGAGATACGCCGTCGGTGAGCGCGTCCGATCTACAAGAAACCGTGCAGGCGATGGCCACTCGCGAGGGGACGCAAGTGATTACCACGCGCGTGCTCAATCCCGAGCTGGCGGGAACTTATTCCAAGATTGGCATCCAGATGGAAATCGGCGGGCAGATCCAGCAGATCGCTAGCTTGATTCGGGGCATCGAAAGTTCGCCGAAACTATTGGTTGTCGATGAGCTCAACGTGCGCTCGCTGTTTCGGCCGGTCGGGTTGCCCCAACCCCAGGGTTTGCCGACTGCGGTGCCGCAGAATTTACGGGTAAGTTTGACGGTCATTGGATTCGCCCGGTCTCAATCGGATAGTCCAACGCCCGCCGGTGGTCCGGCAAAATCCACCTCCGACAAATCCACTTAAACATGGTCCGCTGATGGCGCCAATTAGCTCTTGCCGCGAAAATCCGAAATCCGGCAATAAACCTCCCCCAAATTGCCCCTTTTCAAATATATAACGAGATTGTATAATTAGGATATAATTTGACGTTAGTCACCAACAAGCGTATCTTCAAGCACTTTTGGACCCAAAAAAGGCCGGAGGAGAAAGTTTATTCTTACCCGCTCGACATTGCTTAGTGTTCTGTTCGTACTCGCCATCGGGGTGGTCGGCTGGAACACGTACTGGTCGTGGAAATCCGGTCCATGGGACCTACCGACTCCAGCCAAGTCAGCTGGTAAGAATGCGCTGACGGAGAATCAAGCGCCACCGTCGAGCCGGCCGCTCGTCAATACTGATGTCATGGTGAGCAAGAATTTATTCGATCCCGAACGAGGCGCGGGCGCGACGCGTGAGGCCGAAGAGAGCTCGCGCGCATTTCAACGGCTGCGCGGCATGATCCTGATCGGCACGGTGATTATTGGCAATAACCGGGTGGCAATTTTGCAAGAGGGCACGACATCGCCAGGTGCCGGCCAACGCCCCGGTGCGCAACCCGCGGGGTCCATGCGCCTTAAAGTTGGCGACAACGTTGACGGCTTTAGGCTAACCGAGATTGCCGACAAACGAGTGGTCTTTGCCAAGGACGCCTCGCGGGTAGAAGTTTTGCTGGATTATTTTCGCAAGGTTGAGGCAGCGACGGCGCCAAGGCCTACGGTGCCGAACCAAGTCACGGCGCCACCGACACCTGGAGTCCCGGTGCCGCGAGTAGTGCCGAATCTACCGCGCCGCGGCCAGATTCCCGTTCCGGCCAATCCAACTCCTGAATCGTGAGCCGAGGAGGATTTTGATGTTTCGAAAAAGCCTATCCGGACAAGTCGCGCTGATTTCGCTTGCGGCGCTGATCGCACCGCTTGGCGCCCAGCAAGGTCCGCTACCCGCGCAGCCGAATCCGAGCGCGACGCAAGCTGCTCCAGCGAAACCGCAGCCCGCAGCGCCATCCAACCAAGCGATACCGCCGGTGACACGGCCTCCAGCGCTACCTCGGCGCATTCCGGCGCCGCCCCAAGCGCCCGGCGCTCAAGCGGCACCGCCGATCGCTCCTCAGGCGCAGGGTCAAACACCCACCGGGCCGATACCACAGCTGCCCGGAGCGCCGGCCGGAGCGGATCCACAGGAAACCGCCGCGCCGACGCCGCCGATTGCGCAGCGGCGCGCGGCGCCTGCGCCATCATTTCCGTCCGGTGGCATGGTTTCGCTCAACTTCAATCGCGCCGACCTGGTCGAGATCATTCATATCATCGCGCAGCAACTGCGCCTCACCTACACCATCGATCCCGATGTCAAGGGTACGGTTACGATCAATAGCGCGGAGCCGCTGCGTCCCGAGGATCTGCTACCGGTATTTCACCAGTTGCTGCGCATGAACGGCGCGGTGGCCGTGCGCACCGGCAATCTCTATCACATCATGCCGATCAAAGATGGCAAGGGTCTGGCTCGTCCATTGGGGCAGGGCCGGGAAGATAGTTTCGCGCTGCAGATTATCCCGGTGCGCTTTTTCTCCGTGGCTGAGATGAAGAAAGTGTTGACGCCTTTTCTTCAGCCCGGCGCCGAGATCATCGATAACCCGCGCGGCAATTTTCTCATCGTCATGGACCTGCCGTCGAACATTCAACGGCTTACCGAGATCGCCGATCTGATCGACGTGCAGGTGTTCGCCGGCACGCGCATGGAGATCTACCAGCCCAAGATCGCCAGCGCCGAAGAGTTGGCCCAAGAAATGACCAAGGTCATGCAATCATTCGCCGCGTCAGCGCCACAGTCGGACAGCTTCACGGCCCAGTTCATCGCGTTGCCGCGGATCAACAATTTGCTGGTCATCAGTCACAGCGAAGCGGCGTGGACGTATGCGCGCCGCTGGCTCGAACGGATCGACGTGGTCGCCCAAGGGTCGAGCCGAAGAATTTTTATTTATCCGGTTGAGAACGGCAAAGCCACCGAGCTCGCCGATGTGTTGACTACTGCTCTTGGCCAGGCGCCGACCGGTACGCGCAGCAGCGCGCCGACGTTGCAGA
>CAYZJE010000249.1:0-1718 GCA_964478485.1 uncultured Syntrophobacter sp.
GCGATTCCCGACGTCATGGTGGAGATTTGGCAAGCCAACAACTATGGCCGCTACAATCATCCGGATGACAAGCAAGAGAAGCCGCTCGATTCGAGCTTTACCGGTTGGGGACGCTCCGGCACGGACGCAAAATGTTTTTACAGTTTTGAAACGATCAAGCCGGGACCGGTGCCGGGGAATGACGATAGCGTGCAAGCGCCGCATGTCAACGTCGTCATTTTCGCGCGCGGCATGCTGGTACACGCCTACACGCGGATTTATTTTGACGACGAGCCAACGAATGACAGCGATCCGGTGCTCAAGTCAATCAAGAACAAAGCGCGGCGAAAAACTCTGATCGCGGCGCGGGGGCAGAAAGACAGCAAGACGGTTTACCGATTCGATATTCGGCTGCAAGGGGAGAATGAGACGGTTTTCTTCGATATGTGATGAAGGAGTGTTTGGAGTGTTGGAGTAGTGGAGTGATGGAGTGATGGATTAGTGGGATCATGGGTTCAATCAAAATTCAGAGTTTAATTATTGTAGTGGCTCTTAAATTTACGTAATTTTTCAAACGTCATTCCGGCCAACTCCCGCGAAAGCGCAGGCGAGCCGATAACCTGACCCCCTCTGAATCTCCCCCTTTCAAGGGGGAGACAAAGAGGGGGTTCTGGATTCCCGCTTCCGCGGGAATGACGACTAAGGCTGTCTTAGATAAAGTTAAAACAGCGCGAAAAACTACACTACTAACTGTTACCGATGAATCCACTCGATTCTGCAATCTTCGCGCCACTCTTCAATGACGCCGAAGTTTCGAATCTGCTGAGCGATGCGGCCTTCGTTAGCGCGTTGGTCGAAGTAGAAGTCGGGCTGGCGCGGGCGGAAGCTCGCGTCGGGGTGATTCCGGCGAGCGCGGCAGAGCAAATCGCTACGGTGCAAGCGGCGAAGATTGATATCGCGGCGTTGACGGCGGGGACCCTTCGTTCGGGTTTTCCGATCATCTCTTTGGTTCAAGAGCTGCGCAAGCAAGTGTCAGCCGATGCCGCGCCCTACGTCCACTGGGGCGCGACGACCCAGGACATCATAGACACGGCTTGTGTTTTGCAGTTGCGCGCGACGATTAAGCTGATGCGCGAGCGAATCGGGGAGATCGCTCGTGGCTTGAGCGCGCTCGCCGACAAACATCGCTCCACAGTCCTTGCCGGGCGGACGCATAGCCAGCAGGCACTGCCAATTACCTTCGGTCTAAAAGTCGCGGGCTGGTTGGCGCCGCTAATTCGTCACGCTGAGCGGTTAGAAGAAATCGAGCGGCGTTTACTGGTCGTGCAGTTCGGCGGCGCGGCTGGAACCTTGGCGGCGTTGGGTGACAAGGGATTCGCGGTGACCGAGGCGTTGGCCAAGGAACTTGGGTTGAGTGTGCCGGCGATGCCGTGGCATGCGCAGCGCGATGGTTTCGTTGAGTTCGCCGGCTGGTTGAGTCTTGTCACCGGTTCGCTCGGCAAGATGGCGCAGGATATTATTCTCATGGCGCAGACCGAAGTCGGCGAAGTTAGTGAGTCGGCGGAGAAAGGGCGCGGTGGCAGCAGCACGATGCCGCAGAAGTCCAACCCGATTACCAGCGAGTTGATCGTCGCCGCGGCGCGGACGAATGCGTCACTCCTATCGGCGTTGCACAACGCGCAGATTCAAGAGCACGAGCGTGGGACCCATGGCTGGCAGGTGGAGTGGCTGACCTTGCC
>CAYZJE010000250.1:0-8464 GCA_964478485.1 uncultured Syntrophobacter sp.
GCGATCGCCGAAGCGCACCGTTACATATTCAATGCGGAACCGCCGGCGCCGCCTTCCGCTGAGACCAGCATGTGGCGCGATTTGAATGTCTTTAACGAAGTTGGCATACCATCGGTCTGTTACGGCCCGCCGCGCCAACGCGAACCGTTGAGCGGCGCGGGGAACCGCGCCATGAAGATCGCTGATCTAATCGACGCCACCAAAGTTTATGCGCTGACTGCGCTGAAACTCTGCGGTATTCAGGAGGGGCCGTGAACCGATCGCTTCGACGAATCTTCGTGCTGTTCGCACTGCTGACCCATGGCAACGCCGGCAGCGTCATCGCAGAGCCGTTGCGAGTTGGGATTCCCGGCCTGAGCGCTGAGTTCACTCCCGTCTGGGCCGCGCACGATCGCGGTCTCCTGAAGAAATACGGCTTTGAAACGGAGGTCATCGCCATGCAAGGCGGCACACAACTCGCCCAGGCGATCATTGGCGGCAGCATTCCCATCGCGGTGATGGGCGGTGCCTATCTCACTGCCGCGGTGCGGGGCGCGGATTTGGTGATGATTGCCACTCACATGGACAAGTTTCCCTATTCGCTGATCGTCAAGCCAAACATCAAAAGAGTCGAAGATTTGCGGGGAAGCAAATTAGCGATTAGTCGTTTTGGCTCGTCGAGCGACGCCGGTCTGCGCGTGGCGCTGCAAAAACTCGGACTCAATCCGGACAAAGACGTGACGATTCTCCAGGTCGGCGGCCAGACCGAACGTTTCGCCGCTCTCAAAGCCGGCAGCGTCGACGGGACCGTCGTCATTCCGCCCTTGAGCGGCGCGGCCCAGCGGCTGGGCTACAACTCGCTAATCAACATGACCAAACTCGGAATCCCTTACCCGCAGGAAGGCGTCGTCGTGAGCCGGCAGATGATCGCATCGCGCCGTGAGATGGTGAGCCGATTTCTAAAAGCTTACATTGAGGGTGTGAAGGAATTGAAGACCGACAAGGAGTTTGCCATCGGAGTCATGGCTAAGCATCTGCGCATGGATCGAAAGAAAGATCGCGAGGCATTGGAGGATAGCTTTCAGGAAGTCGTGCTCGATCAGATGCTCAAGATCCCAAACATAAATTTGGCGGCCATCAGAGTGGGGCTGGAGTTGCTGGGGAAAGATAAACCAGCCGGCGCGTCGAATAATCCGAGGGACTATGTTGACGGCAGCCTGATGCAGGAGTTGGTGAAAAGCGGCTTTACCGAGCAGCTCTACAAGTAACATTCTCGGCACGAATCGACTCAACGAAGCGGAGAGAACTATAGCGATGAAGTTCTGCCTGCAACTCAATCCTCAAGTATCCATCGAAAAACCCGGCGCATCGCTGATGCCGACGCTCATCGAACAGGTGCGGATCGCCGACGCCGTCGGCTTCGATGCCTTTTCCATGGGCGATCACTATAATATTCCAGGACTGCAACGGCTCAATCAGGTGCCAGCCTTGGCGCGACTGTGCGCCGAGGCAAAACACTGCGCTGTTGGCACGGCGGTCATGCTCCTCGGTCTACGCCATCCGGTAACAGTGGCGAGCGAGCTGGCAAGCCTCGATGTCCTGAACGACGGGCGATCCTTCGCCGCCTTCGGTTTGGGTTATCGCGATGACGAGCTCAACGCTTTCAATCTCACCAAGGGCCAGCGTTTTCAGCGTTTCTTCGAGGGCGTGGAGATTATCAAAAAGCTTTGGAGCGAGGACAACGTCAGCTTTGAGGGCAAAGCATTCAAGCTCAAGAACGTGACGGTGGATCCCAAGCCGCTGCAGAAACCTCGCCCGCCAATCTGGATCGCTGCCAATACCGACGCGGCGGTGGTACGGGCCGCGCGGATCGGCGACGGCTGGATGATCGGGCCGCACTCGGCGATCGATGAATTGCAAAAACAAGTCGAGCTCTGCCGTGACACCTGGCGCGCGGCGGGCAAGCCTGGGGGCCCCGAGATTCCGATTATTCGCGAGACCTTCGTTGCGAAAAGCCGCGCCGAAGCGGTCGCGAAGGCGAGGCCCTGTTTAGAGCAGCTCTATCGCGCGATCTACGTTAAATGGAAACAAAACGAAGCGATGAACGATCCCAATGAACTCAGTTGGGCGTTCGATAAACTGGCCAATGGCCGTTTCATTCTCGGCTCGCCTGAAGAATGCATCGATCAACTGCAAGAATACCAAAGCCGGCTGGGCGTCGAATATTTCTTGCCTCGTTTCGATTGGACACCGGGTTTGCCCCAAGCCGAGATTCTCGCGTCGATGCGCATGTTTGGCGAAAAGGTGATACAAAAGCTTTAGATCGCGAAAGAGGAGGACGGTTATGAAGCGAACGATCAGCATATTGATTCTAGGTCTGTTATTTTGGAGCGCCGCGCCGCTCACCGGCTGGGGCAGAACCGTCGTTGGCATATCTTCCGTGAACGTCGCCTTCTTGCCTTTCTATGTGACATTGGAAAAGGGATTCTTCAAAGACGAGGGGTTGGACATCGTGCCGGTGATGTTCAATTCCGGCAACACCAATTTGCAGGCGCTGATCGGCGGCGACGTGCAAATCATGGCCAGCGCCGTGGCCGAAACGGTACTGGGCAAGGCGCAGGGTATCGATGTCAAGAATTTCTGGGGGATCTGCAACCTGATGCCGTTCGAACTGTATTCGCAAGCGAAGATGGCGTCAATGAAAGAAGCGAAGGGCAAGCGTTTCGCCATCAGCCGCTTCGGTTCGCTTTCGGACTTCCTCACGCGCTCAAGCCTGTTGCGCTTCGGCATCGATCCAAAAGAGGTCACCATTCTACAGATCGGCAGCACGCCGGCGCGTTTTGCCGCGCTCAGCTCAGGCGGCGTCGATGCGACGATCCTGTGGTTTCCCGTCACCGAGCAAGCCAAGGCGATGAACTTTCGCAAGTTGTTCGATCTCAAGGATATGTACCCCGAGTGGCCCTATGAAGCTTTCGCCGCGCGGGAATCCTGGTTGGCGAAGGAAAAAGAACAGGTCACGCGCTTCCTGCGCGCCTATCAGAAAGGTACCCGGGTGACCAGAGACAGTCGCGACGACGCGATCAAGGCGCTTAGAAAATGGGTCAAAATGGACCCGGTCCATGCACCGGCGGGCTACGATCAGTACCGCGATTCGTTCCCGCTCGACGGCAAGATCGCCGAAAAGGGCATCGCCATCGTCGCCAACGAAGAATTCGAACAGGGGCGAGTGAAGCGCCGTCTGACCGTCGACGACATGATTGACCGAAGCTTCATGAAGCTCTTGGGTGGGCGGTAGTGTTAGCAAGGAACTTGAAAAGCCGACAGCTGGACTACTTGATCAACCCGGCTTTCTTGGCGATCTGTTCCACTGTGCGATGCTCCTCGCGTATTTCCGCGATGAGCTTTTCCGGCGGCTCGTAGTCGACAACCATGCCCAGGTTTCCTAACCGAGCGGCGACTGCCGGGTCTTTCACGACTTTCTCAAGCGCTGAGATGAGCGTCTTCGACACCTCAGCCGGCATACCCGCGGGCGCGAAAAATGCGGCCCAGACGCCGAGCAGGTTCTGTTTATAACCAAGCTGTTCAAGAGTCGGTATCTGGAAAAACTCAGGCATCTTGCTGGATGCGATGATTCCTCTCATGGTTCCGGCCTTTAAGTGTTCGGCCACCACGCCTTGAGCCGCGACAGCTCCCTCGATATGCCCGCCGAGCGCGGCGGTGACGGCCGGGCCGGCGCCTTTGAACGGGATCATGGTCATGTCGGCGGCGCTCAGTGAGTTGACGATCTCGACGGTGAAATGACCGACCGAGCCGGGGCCCACCGTGCCGATGCGCAGCTTGCCGGGATTTTTCTTGCCGTACTCGATCATCTCGGCGAAGTTTTTAAACGGCGCGTCTTTGTGCACGGCCAATACGATCGGTGTGCGCACCGCCATTCCCAATGGTGTGAGATCTTTGAACGGATCGTAAGGAACAGTCTCTGGCGTGAGAATGCGATTGAATACCAGCGATGCGTTGTTGGTGATCAGGATCGTGTAGCCATCCTTGGGGGCCTTGACCGCGCTGTCGGTGCCGATCGTTCCACCTGCGCCGGGCTTGTTAACCGCAACGACTGGGACCTTGAGTAGCTTTGACAATCCCTCGCCGATCGTGCGCCCGGCCACGTCGGTGGCATCACCCGGCGCGAGCGGGATGATCAAATTGATCGCTTGCTTCGGATAACCTTGCGACCGCAGCGTGTTCGGCAAAATGATCAATAGCAACAACGTGGCAATAATTAGCAATCTGCGATTCATAATAAATCTCCTTTAGCGTCCAATCTCGGCGCCCCATAGCTCTTTGAGAAAACCGCTCTTTTCTAAATCATCGGCAAAGCGGTTGTCGATCATTTCGCTGGCCTTACGGCGAACATTGGCTCCCTGTTCGCGGGCGACTTCGATGACGCCGGCGACGCTCGACTCCGGCACCGATAAACGCCGATTGACCAGCAACTTTGCATAGGCGTCGTAAGCCGATTGCAGGGCGTCGGCGTCATTAAGTTTGAGCGCCTTGCTCACGGCGGCTTTGCCTTTGTCCGGATTTCTTTCGACGAACTGAATCGCTTCCGCTAATGCGGCGAGCCATTTTTGCACTACTTGGATGCGCTCGCGCAGCGACTTGGCATTAGTGTGGAGTGAACTATAGACCGCTGGTAAACCGAGATCGTTGAGACGGTAAGTTAAATTAAAACCATCGCGCCGTCCGCGCACATCCAAAGGTGGAGTCACCAGCGCAGCTTCGGCGAAACCGGAGCGCATCGCATTAAATGGCTCCACCTGACCGGTGCCGCCGACGGTCAGAATCTTCACGTCGTTTTCTGTGAGATTGAATTTCTTCAGTAGCGCCCGCGCCAGACGAAAGGTCAGATCGCCGGGGCGCGTTACCGCGATGCTTTTGCCTTTTAGCTCTTCGGGCCGTTTGATGTCTTTGCGCGTGAGCAACACCCAAGGCAGTCCGAGCAGCGGCGCGGCAATCAACTTGGCATCGCTGCCGGAAGCCATGCCCGGAATCGTCGCGTCGGCGGCGCAGTAAAGGAACTGCACTTCGTCAGCAGCTAAAGCCGCGAGCGATATACCGCTACCACGGATCGAGACGAACTCGACTTTCATGCCGTACTTTTCGAACAGGCCGTTGTCGAGGGCCGCGTACAGATGAATAAAGCCGCCGGTGATCGCGCAGGCCGCGACGCGAACGGTTATGGGAGTCTCTCCAGTCTTGGCCAAATAGGGATTGGCGCGTGCCGAATCGGGCGACACCAAGAAGGCGAGGAGGATCATTGTGCTCGCGAAGCGCTTCATCGTTGACTCCTTATGAGACTTTGCGAATACATCCCCTGGCAGGGCGCTGTCAAGTCAGATTTCTTTTGTTGTAATCGATCGCTCGACCCATGTAGTATCGGTTATTGCGCTCGCTACCGTCGAAGGAGATTCATGCCGTGAAAAAGCCGATTCTGTGCGCGATTACAGTCTCTCTAATCGGATTCCTGCTTTCGCTGCCCTGTGCCGCGCAAAGCCTCAAAGTCGGCATGACTTCGAAGACGCTTTTCTATTTGCCTTTCTACGTTGGTCTCAAGCGAGGTTTTTATGCCGCCGAGAATTTAAAAGTCGAGCTGATTCTCATCGGTCGTAGCGATGTACAGCTTCAGGCGCTGCTCAGTGGCGAAATTCATTTTGCGACTCTGAATTCCGATGGCGTCATCGTGGTGAACGAAAAGGGCGCCAATCTCCAAGTCATCGCCGGCGTCGATAATGCCGCGCCTTATTTTCTTATCGGCGGCAAGCAGTACAAGAGGATCGACGATTTACGAGGGGCGCGACTGGGCGTATCGAGTTTGCGCGGCGGCGCGACTTCCATTCTTCTCGAATATCTCAAGACCAAGGGGCTACACTACCCTAAGGATTACGTGATGACGGTCATCTCCGGCGGCACCGTGGCGCGGCTGACCGCATTGGAAACCGGCGCGGTGGCGGGCGCGGTGTTGGGTTTTCCATATTCCGATATCGCCGTCGATCAGGGCTTCACGCGCCTCGGCGACACCATGGAAGTTATCTCGACCTATCAGTTCAACGGCATCACCGTGAATCCCGCTTGGGCGGAAAAAAACCGTGCGCTGGTGGTCAAATTTTTAAAAGCGCATATCCGCTCACTGCGCTGGATTCACGAGCAGCCGGATCAAGCTGCCGAGTTATTCACGAGTGAGATGGGAATCAAACCGCCTTACGCCCGTCGCGGAGTCGACTACTTTACCAAAAACAAAGTGTTTCCCATCGACGGGTCGGTTACTCTTGAAGGGCTGAAAGCGAACATCGAAGTGCAATTCAGGGACGGCGTGCTGAAAGAACCCTTGCCTGCGCCCGAGCGCTACGCGGATCAGAGCTACGTTCGACAAGCGCAGAAAGAGCTTGGCCTGTGAAATGTTCAAGCCGTGTCAATTCTTCCGCCAGTGTGATGAGGTTTGACGCCTAAGGAACGATTTGTTATCGGAGGAGAATGATAATCGCTGTCAAACTTCTGCTCGCAATCTCGCTGTTGCTCGCATCCGCGCTTTGCCCGGTTGAGCTTAAAGCTCAAAGCAGACCGCGCATCGTCATCGGCCACGCCTCCATGAGCTCGGTGGTTTTGACTCTGTGGGCAGCGCAAGACAAAGGCTTTTTTGCCAAGAACAACGTCGAGGCCCAGTTGGTTTTCATTCCCGGCTCGCCGACGTTGATCGCTTCGCTCAATACTGGCGATGTCCATTTTGGTTTTACCGGAGGCACCGCGACCTTGGGCGCGGCGGTCGCCGGGCTCGACGTGAGAATGATCGCTGCCTTCGCCAATCGCGTGCAGAGCGAACTGGTGACGCGGCCTGAGATCAAAACCGCGGCGGAACTCAAAGGCAAACGCGTCGGCGTGACCAGCATTGGCGGCACCGGCTGGATGTCGGCGCTCTTGATCCTCGAACAGATCGGCATCAATGCCGAGCGTGACAAAATGCAGCTCGCCGCCTTCGGCGACCAACGGGTGATCAGCCAAGCGCTAGAGACAGGCACGATTCAGGGCGCAGCACTGGCCGGCGTCTTCAGCCGAAAATTGGCCAGGGCCGGTTACTGGGTTCCGGGCGAACCCGATAAGATTCCCCTCACGGGCACTGGGCTGGTGGTAAAAGCCGATTATCTTCACAATCAAGCAGCAATCAGCAGAAACGTTCTGCGTAGTTTGGTCGAAGGTCACGCTTACGTATTGAATCCAGGCAACAAAGGCACTGTCACGGAGATCCTCTCAAAGCGTTTAGGCTTGACCGATCCAGCCGCTGCGGCCGATGGCTACGAAGATTACGTCGGCGGTGTGGTGCGCAAACCCTATGTCGGTATCGATGGTTTGAAGAACATTCAACGTTTCATGAAGCTGCGTAATCCAAAAATCGCCGATCTCAATCTCGAAAGGATGATCGACGAGAGTCTACTGCGCGAGTTTGAGAAGAACGGTTTCCTCGATCAGCAATTCGGCGTAAAGTCTGGAGTCAAATAATCGGCGAAGTTTATACCAGGAGGAACTTATGGCCATAGACGGCATGAAGGTGATAGATCTTGACAGTCATTTAGTTGGCGACTTGGAGAGTTGGGACCAGACGGTCGAGGCAAAGTACAAGGAATTTTTACCCCGCAAGCTGCCGACGAAAGATAACGAGCGGCGCAAGACGCTGGTGGGCAATCAAATCATGATCGGCTCCGAGCTGGGCCGTCAGAAAGCGGAAAAGAAAGAGTGGGTGACCCCCGCCGATCTCACGCCCGAGGGGCGGGTGCGCAATATGAATCTGGACGGCATCGATGTTGCCGTGCTGTCGCCCAACTCGCCGGCGCTCGATATTCTCTGGTTCGTCGACGATGCCGAGCTTGGCGCGGCTTACGCACGGGCACAGAATAATTTCATGAACCGGTACTCCTCGCAGCAGCCGGGCCGGCTCATGTGGGCAGGCGTGATCCCGCTGCAAGATCCGAAGGAGGCGATCAAAGAGCTACACCGCTCGCGCGAGCTCGGCAGCAAAGCTCTCAACGTCAAAGCGACGCCGATACCTGGCAAAGAATGGACCGACCCACACTTCGATCCGATCTTCGATGAGCTGGAGAAATCCAACACACCGATTATTTTTCACGACACCAAGACCGGTTCCATGGGCCACGAGCGCTTCGCCGATAATTTTTTCTTCTCGCACATGGTCGGCCGGACCATCGAAAGCATGGTTTGCTTGATGGTCTACCTGTGCGGCGGTGTGATGGAAAAGCACCCCGATCTGAAAATCATTTGTCTCGAAACCGGCGCATCGCAGATGCCCTGGTGGCTGTCGCGCATGGACGAGCATTTCGAGAAGCTGCCCCATCTGGTGCCGTGGCAGAAGCGCAAGCCCAGCGACATTTTCAACCAGAGCGTTTACGTCGGCTGCGAACCCTTCGAAGACGGCCTGTTC
>CAYZJE010000251.1:0-4215 GCA_964478485.1 uncultured Syntrophobacter sp.
CAAAGCAGAGCGTCGCCGTGCTGTCGTCGACGATTCATTCCTATCCGACCCAGGCCGAGGCGTTGCGCAAGATCGGCGACGCTTACATGCGCACCAAGCTGACGCCGACGGTGCAGAAGATTTTTGCTAAATGGTTGGAATGGCGGCGCTAAGAAGACCGTGAGGAGTGAAGGGTGAGGAGTAAGGGGTTTCGGATGCAGCTTACTTGGATCAAGACACTGCCAGTTGTTGCCGTCGTGCTTGGATATTCGATCGCGCAGGCGGCGCCGAAGGCGGAGCTTTGGCCGCGCTGGCAGAAACATGATCCGGCGAGCAAGCAGAAAATCGATCATAGCGCGTGGGACCGGTTTCTCAAGCAGAATGTTGTCGCGCCGCATCCTTCGGGGATCAATCGGGTGCGCTATCAAGCGATCAGTCCGGATGATCAAAAGTCTTTGAAAAATTATCTCCAAACGCTCCAAGCGACAGCAATTTCCAACTCCAACCGCAACGAGCAAAAGGCGTACTGGATCAATCTTTACAACGCGCTCACCGTCGATCTGATTATTTCCCGCTTTCCGGTGGCGTCGATTCGCGACGTCAATATTTCGCCTGGCCTGGTCGAGCGCGGACCTTGGGGCGCGAAGTTGCTGACGATCGAAGGCGAGAAGCTTTCCCTTGACGACATCGAACACAGGATTCTCAGGCCGATCTGGAGAGACAACCGAGTTCATTACGCGATCAATTGCGCGAGCCTGGGCTGTCCGAATCTACAGCCGACCGCCTATACGAGCGACAACAGCGAAGCGCTGTTGGAATTCGGCGCGCGCGAATTCATCAACCATCCGCGCGGCGTGGCGATCCAAAAGGGCAAACTACAGGTGTCGAGCATCTATGTGTGGTTTCAAGAAGATTTCGGCCGCGGCGCCGCGGATCTGATGGCACACTGGCAAGAATATGCGGAGCCGGCACTGGCCGGCGCGCTGGAAATATACCAGGGCAGCTTGGCCCATGATTATGACTGGCGGCTGAACGGCGTCGATGGAAGACCATGATCTGCTTCTTTAGTGGCCTGATTTTAACTCTTTTGTAGGGGCAACCCCCTGTGGTTGCCCTGTACGAGGGCAGGCACGGGGGCCTGCCCTTACTGAGATCTAATTCAACGGTTCGATAGCTAATGCAGATCTCCGTCATCGTTCCAGTTCTCAACGAAGAGAAAAGCATCGCGGCGACACTTGGGGCGCTGCTGCCGTTGGCGCCGTACGAAATTATCATCGTCGACGGCGGCAGCTCGGATCGGACACGAGAGATTGCGGCACGATTTCAAGTAAAAGTCATGGGATCGGAGCGTGGCCGAGCGCGGCAAATGAATCGCGGTGCCGGCGAGGCGAACGGAGACGTTTTGCTATTTCTTCATGCCGACACGCGCTTGCCGCCGACGGCATTTGCCGACATTGCCAGTGCCCTGGGCGATCCGCGCTATCTCGGCGGCCGTTTCGATGTCGAGCTCGATGGCGAACATTGGCTGCTTCCCGTGGTTGCGCGCATGATCAGCTACCGCTCGCGGATGACGAAGGTTGGCACGGGCGACCAGGCGCTGTTCGTGCGCCGCGCCGTGTTCAAACGCATGAACGGCTTCGAAGACGTTCCATTGATGGAAGACATCGCCTTTTGCCGCGCGCTAAAACGGCTGGGCGCAGTCGCTTGCCTGCGTAGCCGCGTGATCACTTCGGCGCGCCGCTGGGAAGCGGACGGCGTGTGGCGCACCATCGTGCGCATGTGGACAATTAAACTGCTCTACTTCGCCGGCGTTTCACCGGCACGGCTAAAGCAATTCTATGCCGATACACGCTAACGCGCTGGCCATCATGGCCAAGGCGCCGTTGCCGGGAACGGTGAAGACGCGTCTGGTGCCGCCATTGACGGCTGAACAAGCGGCGGAACTCTATCGCGCGCTGCTCGTCGATCAATTGGAACATCTAAGACAAGTCGGCGGCGCCGAGCGCTATCTGTTTTACGCGCCGGCTGACGCTCAGGAAATTCTGCGCGATCTGGGTGGTTCCGACTACGTTTACCGGGCGCAAAGCGACGGCGATCTCGGCGCGCGGATGGAGCAAGTCTTCGCCGATCTTTGGCGTTTGAAGCATCGTAACATTGTGCTCGTCGGTAGCGATTTGCCGGCGTTGCCGTTGGCGATTCTGCGCGAGGCATTCAGTCATCTGTCGACGGTGGAGAATCGAGTTGTTATAGGGCCGAGCCGCGACGGCGGTTATTACTTGATTGGAATGAACCAGCCGACGCCCGAGATATTCGCCAACATGACCTGGAGTCATGATCGGGTTTTGACTGACACGAAGGCGCGGCTCGACGGCCTTGGCGTGTCTTATCGCATACTGCCGACTTGGTTCGATCTCGACGTGGCAGAGGATTTTCAACGTTTGCGCACATTGGTGAAATCGGAGTCGATCTCGGCGCTGCGCCGGACACTCGCTTGCTTGGAAGCGTTAGGCTTTTGGCCGGCGTCAAAAGTGTGACGGCTAATGATTACATTTCGTTTAAGAAGTGCCGATAAGTTCAAGTATGCTGCTGACCTGAGCGAACGAAAGTGGTAAAGATACGCTATGCAACCAACCGTGAGATTACCACCCGGCTCCGGTTAGAACAGGCAGATACTATGAGTCAGTCGATCGATCAGTTGTGCATCAACACGATCCGCACCTTGTCCATGGACGCGGTGCAGCAGGCCAATTCCGGCCATCCGGGCACGCCGATGTCGATGGCGCCGGTGATGTACGGCCTGTGGCAGCGCCATTTGAAATACGATCCGGCCGATCCCACCTGGCCCAACCGCGACCGATTCGTCCTTTCCATCGGCCACGCTTCGATGCTGCTCTATTCGACGCTTTATCTCGCCGGTGTGCGCGCGCTAGACGGCAAGCATCGGGTGCTCAACCAGCCGACCTTGACCTTGGATGATCTGAAAAAATTTCGCCAGCTCGATAGCAAAACCCCAGGCCATCCGGAGTACGGGCTAACCGCCGGCGTGGAAACCACCACTGGACCCTTGGGCCAAGGCGTCGCCAACAGCGTCGGCATGGCGATCGCGTCAAAATGGTTGGGCAGCTATTTCAACCGGCCGGAGCTTGAAATCTTCGGCTTCGACGTCTACGCGCTGTGTGGCGATGGCGACATGATGGAAGGGATCAGCGGCGAGGCCGCGTCGCTGGCCGGCCATCTGAAACTCGACAATCTTTGCTGGATCTACGATAGCAATCGAATCTCCATCGAAGGCAGCACGAGCTTGGCCTTGTCGGAAGATGTCGGCAAGCGCTTCGAAGCCTACGGCTGGAACGTACTTTCGGTGCAGGACGCCAACGATCAAGAAGGCTTGGATCGGTCGCTCAAGAATTTTCAGCGCTGTAACGACCGGCCGACGTTTGTCATTGTCGAGAGCCACATCGCCTTCGGCGCGCCGAACAAGCAAGACACCGCTGCCGCTCACGGCGAGCCTTTGGGCGATGGCGAAATCAAACTGGCCAAGAAAAACTACGGCTGGCCGGAAGATGCGAAATTTTTAGTGCCCGAAGGCGTACAGGAACATTTCGAGCGCGTGCTGGGCCAGCGTGGCCGCGCGGAGCGCGATGCGTGGACGGCGAAGTTTACCGACTACAAAAACAAATTTCCAGAGCTTGCCGAGCAGTTAATGATTATGCAGCGAGGCGAGCTGCCGGTGGGTTGGGACAAGGATTTGACTCCGTTTCCCGCCGATCCAAAGGGCGTGGCGACACGAGATTCATCCGGCAAGGTGCTCAACTCAATCGCCAAGAACGTACCGTGGTTGATGGGCGGCTCGGCCGACCTGGCGCCGTCGACCAAGACGCGGCTCACTTTCGACGGCGCCAATGATTTCGCCGCCGGCAGTTTCGGCGCGCGCAATTTTCATTTCGGCGTGCGCGAGCATGCGATGGCATCGATCGTCAACGGCATGACGCTGTGCGGCGTGCGCGCTTACGGTTCGGGTTTTTTAATTTTCAGCGACTACGCTCGTCCGGCGATCCGGCTCGGCGCGATTATGGAGATTCCCGCGCTTCACGTATTCACCCATGATTCGATCGGCGTTGGCGAAGACGGCCCGACGCACCAACCGGTGGAGCAGCTGGCCTCGCTCAGGGCGATCCCAGGATTGATCACGATCCGCCCGGCGGATGCCAATGAAGTCGTCGAAGCCTGGCGCGT
>CAYZJE010000252.1:0-17388 GCA_964478485.1 uncultured Syntrophobacter sp.
TTGACCCGTTTGCGCAGCGGGCTCTTGTCTGGGAAAGCGACGCCGTAGTTTTCCTTGCGGAAAATCGCGCCGACGGTTTGCACTTTGCCGTTGCCTTCGTGCGACGCGTAGTAAAGCAATACAGGGGCGTCGTAAACGACGGCGTCCACCTGGTTCTCTTGGAGCGCTTGAAAGGCTTCTTCGACTTTCGCAAGCTCCAACAGCTCAACATTATGCTGCCGCAGGTATTCGGCGGACGTGCTTCCTTTGACGCTGGCGACCCGTTTGCCGGGAAGATCTTCTGGGCCGTTAATGTCGCCGCGCAATTGTTGTAGCGTCAGGCTCGACGTCACCGCGGCAGTGAAGTAGGCGATGAAGACGACGCTAGCGAACATCCAGAAAACCGCGACGATACGCGCCAGCGCGGCGCGCGGCATCTGATCGGCCTGAGTCGCGAGCGTCGAAGCGGCCCACCAACAGGTCTCGAATATGCCAGGATAGTATTTCGTATGGGCCAACATACCGGTCGGATGGCGTCGCTCCAGCAGCCAAACGAAATGCGCGATGACGACGAGGATGATCGCTACGCCCAAGATGTAAGGCAGGACCGCGGCTGAAAATAAATTGGCGAGGATGGTCTTGACCAACGCCGCGCGGCCGGTTTTCACGGGCGTCAAGATTTGCAAGCCGCCGTCGAACATCGGCTGGGAGAAATCCATTTCCAATTCGCGCTCAGCCGTGATCGAGATCGCGGCTATGGCGAGGTCCACATCTTTCGATTTCACCGCGTCCAATAATTCTTTGACCGTCGGTTTGACGACGAATTCGGACTTGACGTTGAGCTGCTTGGCGATTTCATTCCAAAGCTCGACGCTGAAACCGGTGAGCTTGCCGCTATCTTCAAATACGAAGGGCTTGACCAAACGCGTGGCGACGCGGAGCGATTCCGGTTGCGGCTGTGCGAACGAGTAATTCGCTGCCAAACAAAGCAACAATGACGCGATGAGTTTCTTCATGCAATTAACCCGTGATCTTGTTGGTCCGGAGCCGTCGCGTATTGGCCCGGTGTGTCTTTCTGCGCGAGCTAGCCGGAAATCGTTTGCCCATCAAACCGTCGTTGTTATTGGACCGTCGCTGTGACCGTGAGTTGGGTCTCGTTGCTGCTGGCGCGGTTGCGATAGCCGAGGATTTGCCGCGTCACTTCGTGCATGCTGCTGGTCGAGCCGCCGAGCGACACCGGCTGGCCGTTGGGCACGATCAGCTCGGTGGCGGCTTCGGTGAAATCGATGGCACCGGGGCGTTCGCTGGAAAAATAGCTGATGCGCGGCGTCAGCCGCAACTTAATCTGTCCGTCGGGTAGCGATGTCGCGTGAACTCGCAGTGACGTGCCGACGTCGGCAAAACTGATTTGCCGTTGAATGTAACCGACGCCGAGAGCGTAATTGTGGTAATAGCCGACTTGGTTTTGCGGCACTTGGGTTGCGACGGTGAGAATCGATTCGCTCCCGTCTAGCACCAGGGTAAAGATGCCGCTCGTGCGTTTCACGGTGGTTTGCCGTTCGTTGGCGACGATTTGCCCTGAGGGATTTACCGTGCCCCGGCGGATGATCACGCCGCCGGAGCCCTGAACCTGTTCGCGATTGTGGCTCTCCGTCTGCTGAGTGTCGAGCACGACTTTGATGTGGCGGCGGGTTTGCGCCTGGCTGGTCAACCCGACGGCAAAAATTAGATTAAGAAATATGTATGAGCTTACGGCAAACTTTATTTGCGCCATGGGGCATATTATTCCCGCTCACGAGCCACGGGGCAAGAGGGAGAAATCCGTGAGCCTCATCGGGTCGTAGTCGGTGGGGATTGGGCGTTCCTGGCGCAGAATGTCGAGATAGCCGCGCGCGACTTTGGGGTTCATGCGGCCGTCTTTGTTCAAAATTCTAATTAGCGTCGCGTAGGTGTTTTCCGCTTCCTGCTGATTCACTTTGAATTTATCGACGATCATCTTGGCGCTCTCGGCGCGGTTGGCGCGCAGCCAGGCGATTGAATCCACTACCGCGTTCACCGTTCGACGGACGGATTCTCGATTGGTCTTAAGTTCGTTCTGCGAGGTTACCAATCCGACGTATGGGATGTCCGCCAGCTCGCCCAACTGCATGAACTTCTTGTAGCCGAGCGATACCGCCTTGTCGTCGAAGGGCGGTGTCAAAACCGTGCCGACAACGCGATTGGTGGTCAAAGCGCGATAGCTATCCGCGGTGCCACCGGTGTTGATGGTCTGGACATCCTTCTCGTTGATTTCTGATTTTTTTAGAAAGGCTTGAAAGAAATAATGGGGCGAAGTGCGGATACCTGAGAGCGCGACGGTTTTACCGATAAGATCCTGCGGCTTGTTGATGTCTTTATGGGTCACCAGCACCCAAGGTGAAACGTCGCAAAAGTTCATAAGGATGACCAAGGGTAATCCAGCAACGGCGGCTGAAATACCCGTCGAGACCGAGGTGAGATAATTGATGTTGCCGGCGAGGACGGCCTGGGGTTGGATGCCGGAGGTCATCTGAATGTACTCAGACTCGATGTTGTATTTTTTGTAAAAACCCTTCTCCTGCGCGACATAGAAAGGCATGTAGGAAAAGGCCAGGGAGGGAAAGCCGATGCGGATCTTGTATGGGCTTTCCGCTCCCTGTGCGACGAGCGGCACGATACTTACTATTGCGAGCAAGAAAACGAAGAAGAAAATTCTTAGCTTCATGTCTGCGCTCCTTAGCAGGCTCCTGAAAAACCCTCTCGGAGTCCTTCGACCAGGCTCAGGACGAACGGAGGGGCTTTGACAACATTGATGATTCTCCGTTCATGCTGAGGCACTCGAAGCATTCCGAACCTTGTCCCAGCCACGGGTTAGGCTGTCGCGGCTTTCGCTTGGCCTTCGTTCCAAGTTTGGCGCGCAATCTTGAGGGCATTAGGCTTCGGCAAATTTTTGAGATCGAAGAAATCAACGGCGTTTTTGCCGAGCAGTTTTTCTTTCTGGGCAAAGCTCAGGTCTGTGCTGTCGACCACGTCTTTGACCGAGTAGGGGAAGTGGCAATCCCAATGGCAGTAGTCCGACGCGTAGAGCACGGTGTCCTCGCCATTGGCCGCGAAGACGCGGTCGAGACCGGTCTCTTCGGATTCGCAGGTGAGCACGACCTGTTTGCTTTTTATGATCTCGCTCGGCCGGCGTTTTAGCTCGGGCATCTGCGGCGCGAGCTTTTCGATGTGTTCGTCAAAGCGTTCGGCCCAAAACGGCAACCAGCCCGCGCCGCCTTCCATGAAACCGACTTTCAGTTTGGGAAAACGGTCGAATACCCCCTCGCCGATCATGTGCATCATCGCGATCATCAGTTCAAATGGAAACGCGGTCATGTGGACGTAGACGTACTTGCGAAAACGCTCGCTGCCGGCGCCCATGACGCCGGACACTCCGGGTACGCCGTCGTGACCCGTCTGCGGATGGACGCTGAGCGTCATGCCGATCGATTGCGCGCATTCATAAATGGGATCGAACATGTGATCGCCCATGTTATTCAGGCCGTAGACATTGGTTGGCAGCATCGCGGTGACCGCGCCGGCCTTTTTCAAAGACTCCAGTTCCTTTACTGCCGCGGCTGGATCCTGGCACGGAATCAAACCGACGCTGAGCAAGCGCTTCGGATCGGCGGAACAATATTCCAATAACCAATCGTTGCATGCATGGCAGAGCACCGCCGATAATTCTTTGCTCATCAAGCCGTTGACCGTGAGCGCGATCTGGGTGCCGAACAATACGGCGACATCAATGCCCTCGGCGTCCATGTCTTTGAGCCGCACGACCGGATCGACCATGCCTTCCCGGTAGCCGCGCGCTTTGTCCGTCATCGGGCCGGACACCCCGGGGCCAAGCCCTTGGGATGCCGACCATAGGCGGCCTTCCAGCAACATGCGCGAATTGCCCTCGTTGTCATTCATCCGGATCGGCGCCTGCGAACGCCATTTTTCCGGCATGCGCGGTCTTAAATCGACATTGCCTTCGTAAACATGGCCGTCGGCATCGACCACCAGTACGTTATCGAAATTATCCATGGCATTTTCCTCCAAAGTTCGCTTAGCTAGCCAGTAAGAGACCTACCACAGCAAAAGTCTTCAGGGCAAACGCGAACCAATGAGTAGCGAGGTAACCACCAGAGACTCTGGCGGGTTTCTGAAAAAACCCCTATCGGAGTCCTTCGACGGGGCTCAGGACCAACGGCGAATTGGATTTCATCGATGATTTTCCGTTTATGCTGAGGCTCTCGAAGCATTCCGAAGCTTTTTTCAGCAGTATGCTCGGTTTGAAAGCCGGCGGGCAATTCGATATTCAACTGATTGCGATGTTACAATTATTGAAAGATTGCTTAAACGGCAAACTGCTAAGCCGCGAGCAGGCGCTTGCGCTCGTCGCGGTCCAGGGCGAGGAGTTGGCCGAGCTGCTGGCAACCTCTGCCTATTTGCGCGACCAGCATAAAGGCCGAGTGGTGACCTTTTCGCCGAAAGTGTTTGTGCCGCTGACCAATCTATGCCGCGATTTCTGCGGCTACTGCACCTTTCGCAAGGCGCCGGATGAGCCCGGCGCGAAATCGATGTCGCTCGACGAAGTTTTGCGCGTGGTTCGGCAGGGGAAACTGCTCGGCTGCACCGAGGTGTTGTTCAGCCTGGGCGACAAGCCGGAGGCTATTTATCCAGAGATGAAACAATTCTTGGTCGAGCGCGGCTATCAGCGCACGCTCGAGTATCTCGTCGAAGCCTGCCGGGTTGTGCTCGAAGAAACCGGGCTCTTGCCGCATTCGAATCCCGGCGTCATGGGGCGCGGCGATTTACAACGGCTGAAGGAATTCAACCCGAGCATGGGGCTGATGCTCGAAAGCGTCAGCGAGCGCTTGCTGCTTCTGGGCGGCGCGCATGACAACGCGCCGGATAAAAAGCCGGCGGTGCGGCTGCGGACGTTGGATCTCGCCGGCGAACTACGGATTCCTTTCACCACCGGAATACTGATCGGCATCGGCGAGAATTGGCGGGAGAGAATTGACTCGCTGCTGGCGATTCGCGAGCTGCATGAGCGCTACGGTCATATTCAAGAAGTGATCGTGCAGAATTTTCGCGCGAAACCGAAGACTCCGATGCGCGCACATCCGGATGCGACCAAAGACGATATGGCGCAGACCATTGCGTTGGCTCGCTTGATTTTTGGCGGCAAGATGAACATCCAAGCGCCGCCTAATCTGACGCCGGACGGTTACGAGCTGTACTTAGAAGCGGGGATCAACGACTGGGGCGGCGTATCGCCGTTAACTCCCGACTTTATCAACCCCGAGGCGCCTTGGCCGGCGCTCAAACTGCTCCAGCAAAAAAGCGCGCAGGCAGGTTTCGAACTCAGGGCGCGTTTGCCGATCTATCCGGAGTTCATCCAGCAGGGAGATAAATTCCTTTCGCCATCGCTCATTCCTTACGTTGAGCAAGTATCTGGCAGCGACGCGTTGGTGAAAAACAACGGACCGCTGGCAAATTTCCCAATACTCCATCACTCCAATACTCCATCGACCCCAGGAATCCCGGAATGATCGTCGTTCTCACGGGTGGCACCGGCGGCGCTAAACTCATCGAAGGATTGGCGGCCGAGATCGATGCCGCCGAGCTGACGATTATCTGCAACACTGGTGACGACGCGGTTTTTCACGGGCTCTACGTATCGCCGGATATCGATACGATCATCTATGCACTCGCCGGCTTGAGCGACAGTGAAAAAGGTTGGGGTATCAAGGGCGACTCTTTTGTCGTGCTCGAGCAGTTGCGCCGCTTGGGCAATGACGTGTGGTTCAACCTCGGCGACAAAGATCTGGCGACGCATATCACGCGGACTCGAATGCTGCGGGAGGGGCGAACTTTATCGGAAATTACCGATCATCTACGCCGCATGTTCGGCGTACGGTCGACGATAATGCCCATGTCCGATGAACGGATCGAAACCCGCGTGACAACGCCACTGGGAGAAATCTCGTTTCAGGAATTCTTCGTCAAGGAACGCTGGGCGTCAACGGTGTCCGCGGTTCGATTCGAAAGCGCGGAGCAAAGCCGGGCGGCGCCTGGAGTGCTCGATGCGATTCAGCAGGCTGACACGATCATCGTTTGCCCGAGCAATCCAATTACCAGCATCGGTCCGATTCTTGCCGTACCTGGAATTCGCTCAGCGCTAAAGAACTCTGCTGCGGCGATTGTCGGCGTTAGCCCGATCGTAGGTGGATCGGCAATTTCTGGTCCAGCACATAAGCTGATGCTCGCCAGCGGTTTTAAAGCTTCCGTTCTCGGAGTGGCGGATTGTTACCGGGATTTTCTCGACACGCTATTGATTGGGACTGAAGATGCTGTGTTGCGTGCGGCGATTGAGAGTTTGGCTATCAGCGTGATCACCATAGACATCCGTATGCCCGATCTCGCTCATAAGCGTCGCCTGGCACGCCAGGTCTTGGCCTTGGTCCGAAAATAGTCTAAGAAGCTTGTTTCTGGATCGTCTATGAATGTCGCTGCACTGCTGCCTGTGAAGGGTTTTCGCAACGCCAAGCAAAGGCTTCGCCCGCTGTTGGACTGCGCTGCGCGCGAACTTTTGGCCGAATCTATGTTTCGCGATGTTTTGCGTGAAGTCAGGTTGGCGCGCGGACTGGTTGGCACATTCGTGGTCACCGGTGACGACAAGGTGGCTTCGATCGCTGCAGCGGCGGGCGCGGAAGTGATTCGCGAAACGGCGGAGAACGGCGAGACCGGCGCGGTCGACTTTGCGCGGCTGGAATTGAAAAACGCCGGTTGCGAAGCAGTGCTGATTCTTCCCGGCGATATGCCGCTGGTGCGAGCGCGCGATATCGAACAAATTCTCGGGCAGGTTCCCGAGGCAGCGACCGCGCCGTTTGCGTTATTGGTGCCGTCACATGATCGATTGGGAACCAACGCGCTGCTCTTGGCGCCGCCCGATGTGATTGAGCTACGTTTCGGTTACGACAGCTTCACGTTTCATTCGGCTCAAGCGACCGCTCAAGGATTGCCGCTGCGTTGCTTCGAAAACGAACATGTCGCGTTGGATATCGACGAACCGCAAGACCTCGAACGCTTTCTTTCCTACGATTTAAGCGGTGGCGATTCGACGCGCGTCGCGCGCAAGCTGCTGGGTGAGGCGGCGGCGGAGCTTAAACGCGGCTCGGTTGCGCTATGAAGCGCTTGGAGCTTTTCGGCGTGGAGGGAATCGGCGAAATCCACGCCGGCGCGTCCCTTGGCCCAATGATTTGCGATGCCTGTTTGATTCAGGGTATCGAGCTGGTTGATGACGATGTTTTGGTGATCGCGCAAAAAATTGTTTCAAAAGCCGAAGGGCGGATGGTGTGCTTGGACGACGTGAAACCTTCCGAGCGTGCGCGGCAATTAGGCCGAGAGTTGAATAAGGAAGCGGCGCTGGTCGAAGTGATTCTCGGCGAGAGCCGCAAGGTGATTCGCACTGGCGGCCGGGCTTTGATCGTCGAAACCCATCATGGTTTTGTCTGTGCCAATGCGGGCGTTGATCAATCCAACGTTGGGCTGCGCCAAGTGGCCTTGCTGCCAGAAGATCCGGACGGGTCGGCACGGGCGATTCGCGCCGAGATTCAGAGCCGCGCCAACAAGAGCGTCGCTGTGATTATCAGCGATAGTTTCGGTCGGGCTTGGCGCGTCGGTACCGTGGACGTTGCGGTCGGTATCGCTGGAATGAAGGCGATTAAGGACGAACGGGGATCGAAAGATCGCCATGGTTACGAACTCAAGGCAGCGGTGGCGGCGGTGGCCGATGAAGTCGCCGCCGCGGCGGAATTGGTCATGGGCAAACGCGACGGCGTTCCCGTGGTGGTCGTGCGCGGTTACCAGCTAGAAAAAAAGGAGGATGGATCGGTGCAAGAGCTTTTGCGCCCTGAGGCGGAAGATCTTTTTCGCTAGATCGAAACTAGGATGGATAAATTAAGTGTGGCTATCGTCGGTGGCACGGGCAACTTGGGCAGCGCCTTGGCCCTGCGTCTGGGTGCGCCTGGAGTTAAAATCATCATCGGCTCGCGCGATGCCGAAAAGGCGAAGAAGGCGGTGGAGACTTTGAGGCCGCAGTTGCGCGCCGGCGAAATAGTCGGCACGACCAACCAAGAGGCGGTGAAAGACGCCAACTTCGTCGTCATCGCGGTGCCCTACGAAGGGCAGGCGCAGATGGTACAGGATCTGAAAGGTCAACTCGCTGGCAAGATCGTCATCGACACCGTCGTGCCGTTAAACAAGGTCAAGCCGTTCGTGCCACCGGCGGGTTCGGCACTGCAGGAAGCACAGCAGATTATCGGCGACGAAGCGCCGGTGATCGGCGCCCTGCATAATATCTCCGCAGTCGATTTGAGCGACGTCGATTCGCCGTTGGGCGACGTGCTGGTGTGCGGCGACAACGCCGAGGCGAAACAAAAGGTGATGGAAATTATTACGCGCATCGGCGCCACCGCGTACGACGGCGGTCCGGCGAGCAATGCCTACGTGATAGAAGGATTGACCGGCGTGATCATCGCGCTCAACCGCAAGTACAAATCGAAGCACGGCAGCATCAAGATCACCGGCATCGTTGGTCATTAGCCCGTCGCAGGCGCGTTGCGGCGAGCTTTTCTCTACACAAATGGCAAATTAACCGATAGAATCCCACTTGGTTAGTTCTGCCCTATGAACGGCTCAAAAAATCAATTTCTCATGCTTGGTGCCTTGGTCATTGGTCTCGGTATCGTGCTCGGCACGGCGCTTTGGCTGAAGCTCGGGCCTCGACCGCAGCTCTTTACCAATGATGGGGAACAACCGGAGCGTTTGATGCAGTACGGCGCTGTGCCGGATTTTTCACTGACCGAACGTAGCGGTGAAAATGTAAGTTTGGCGCAGCTGCGCGGTAAAATCTGGATCGCCGATTTTATTTACACCAGTTGCACCGACACCTGCCCGCTGCAAACTGGCATGATGGCCAGACTTCAAGAGGAATACTCGGCAATGCCTAATGTCCAGCTGGTTTCGGTAACTGTCGATCCCGAACGCGACACCCCTCAGACCTTGTCAATCTATGCGGCGCGCCATAATGCCGATGCCAAGCGCTGGTTTTTCTTGACCGGACAGCGCGATCGGATCATTCGCTTGATCCAAGATGGCTTTCATCTCAGCGTGGCGGCGCTGCCGAACGGCGCCGAATCAAGCGGCATGATCCCACACAGCCCGCGCTTTGTCTTGATCGACAAAGACGCGCGCATTCGCGGCTATTACGACAGTCGCGAGCTCGAGGCGTTTGTCCGGCTTAAAAACGATCTGGAAACTCTCTTGAAAGGATAATCGATGGCGAGCGATAGGAAAAATCGAAGAGCAAAGCAGCCGGCATCCAAAGGTCGTTTGCGCGACGGCCCGAATTGGCCGCTGTTCGTTCTCGCCGTTCTCGGTATGGCTTTGTCCGCATATCTCACCTTTACCGCGTGGCAAGGCAAGCTCGCGGCGTTCTGCACCGAGGGCGCCGGGTGCGACGTAGTGCTAAACAGCCTTTGGTCGACGCTGTTCGGCATGCCCACGTCATTTTGGGGCTTGCTCACCTACGCGCTGCTGGCGGCGGTGGCATGGAACCGCTACGCCGATACCCAGTGGCGCTGGGCCTGGGTAATCTCTCTGTTCGGTTTACTCTTCAGCCTGTACTTAACCTCGATTGCCTTTTTTGAGCTCAAGGCGGCCTGTCCCTACTGCCTGACCTCGCTCGGCATTATCGCGGCCATTTTCATCATGACCACGCTACAGCGGCCGGAGAACCTGCCAAAATTTTCTTGGGGGCCATGGTTGGGCAAGACCGTCGGCGTCGGCGCGGCGGTCATTATCGCGCTTCACCTGCATTTCGCCGGCTATTGGGGCGATGCGCCGGGCCCGGAAGATCCTTGGGTGAAAGCGTTGGCGGATCATCTGACCAAGTCAGACGCCAAATTCTACGGCGCGTCTTGGTGTCCGCACTGCCAGGAGCAAAAAAAGCTCTTCGGCGGATCGATTAAGCGAATCCCTTACATCGAATGCAGCCCTGGCGGGCCGCAAGCGCCGCAAGCAAGCGTTTGCAAGGAAATGGACATTAATAATTATCCGACTTGGGTCATTAACGGCCAGCGTCAGACTGGCATTTTGGCGTTGGATACTCTGGCGCAGCTTAGTAAGTTCAACTACCAAGGAGGTAAGCCGTGAGGCGTTGCACGTCGCTGAGCACAAGACTTTTTGCCGCTATTTTCCTATTTTCACTTCTGCTGGGATCGCTGCGAGTTGCCCAGGCCGATCCGTCAAAATACCCGCAGTTTGCCCAACAATCGCTGCCCGATGATGTCACGCCGGTTTTTATCAACGTTGACGAGCTCGTCGAGGCGGTGAAGGCGGGTGCAAAACCGTTAATCTTCGACGTGCGCACGGAAGAAGAGTTCCAAGAGGCGCATATTTTGAGCGCGCAATCGGCGCCGTTGGCCAACTTCAAGGATTTTGTGAAAAATATTTCGCGCGACCGTTTGGTCGTGCTCTATTGAGCATGCCCCCATCACCTGGCCAGTTTGGCTTATGGCATTCTCTACGAAAACGGTTACCGCAACATGAAAGTGCTTAACGAGGGCATCGTTGGTTGGCACGACAAACGCTACCCCATGGCAGGTACGGCGATTAAGTAAGTGTCACCGATGACCGGCAGAGACGCAGTCGTTCTTTTAAGCGGCGGCATCGATTCGGCCACCGCCGCGGCAATCGCCAAGCGGCAGGGCTTTCAGTTGCATGCCTTGAGTTTCGACTACGGCCAACGCCATGTGCGAGAGCTTGACTCGGCGAAACGCGTCGCCGCTTTCTTGCAAGCAGAATCGCATCGGCTGATAAAATTCGATCTTAGAGCGATCGGCGGGTCGGCGCTCACCGATCAGATCGAAGTGCCGAAACAACGCAGCGCAGCAGCAATCGCTCAGGGAATTCCGGTCACCTATGTGCCGGCGCGCAACACAATTTTCTTATCCTTCGCGCTCGCCTTGGCGGAGAGAATTGACGCGGCGGATATTTTCTTCGGCGCCAATCAACTCGATTACAGCGGCTATCCCGATTGCCGCGAAGAATACCTCAACGCCTTCGAACAAATGGCCAATCTTGCCACCAAAGCCGGCGTCGAGGGCAAAAGCCGATTGACCGTCCGCGCGCCGCTCTTGCACATGAGCAAAGCGGAAATCATCAAGAGCGGGCGCGAGCTCGGCATTGACTATGGACTGACCTGGAGTTGCTACGATCCAACCAGTGACGGCCGAGCCTGCGGCGGCTGCGATAGCTGCCAGTTGCGGCTCAAGGGCTTCGAGGAAGCCGGCGAGGTCGACCCGGTCCCTTACAAGCAGTAAAATGGCCATAGCAAGGCTTTTCGCGTACGGGGTATTGACCCCGCACGCGACCAAAGGGGATGCTCGCCCCCTTTGGTCGATTATTAATGTGCCCGCCTCAAGAGGCGGCGAATTATTGGATTCAAACATGTTGCCCAATCCGTTCACGCCGGCGTTTCTAACGCAGTTGGAAACCTTGCGGCTGCGCACGCGAAAAGAGTCTCTCGGCAGTCATCCGGGGAGCTATGCGTCGCCGCGTCGCGGCACCAGTTTGGAATTCGCCGATTATCGCCGCTACTCGCCGGGCGACGATTTGCGTTATCTCGACTGGGGCATCTACGCGCGTAGCGACCGGCTCTACGTCAAACTGTTTCGCGAGGAAGTCGACTTGTTCGCCTATATTTTTATCGATGCCAGCGCATCCATGGGCTTCCCCACCCGCGAAGCAAAGTTCTTTCCCGCCAGCCACGTCGCGCTGGCGCTATCCTATGTCATTTTGGCGAACCACGATCATGTGAAGCTGCATTTATTGCAGGACCAAATCCATTTGCAAGACCCCAGCCGCTTGCAAGACCAAAGCCGCGCATCGCCATTTTATCGCGGCCGGCGCCGAATGACGGATTGCGTGAATTTCGCCACGACGGCGATGCCCGGCGGCGCCCTCGATCTCGCCGCCTCGCTAAACGATCATTTGCAACGCCTGCGCAGGCCAGGAAAAGCGATCTTGATCTCCGATTTTCTGATGCCCGCCGCAGCGTACCAAAAAGGACTTAACCTCCTGCGCTCGTTCAATCTCGACATCGCGGCGATCCAAGTGCTGGCGCGCCAGGAAGTTGAACCGTCATTCCCCAATGGAAGTCTAGCGCTGGTCGATAGCGAGAGCCAACGAGAAATCAATTATCAATGGAATAGCCAAGCCCGCCGCGACTATCAGGCGCGCTTGGCGCATCATAATCTGGAGCTCAAAAGTTTCTGTCACCAAAGCGGTATTCACTATTCGCTCTACGTCAATGACCGCGATTTGAGCGATTTTATTTTCGCCACGCTGCCGGCCATCGGACTGTTCAAATAAGCTATGGAATTTTTGCATCCCGCCGCGTTGTTCGGCCTGCTGGCGCTGCCGCTGCTGCTGCTGCCCTATTTGATCCGGCGTAAACCCCGCCGGGTGATCTTCTCGAGCTTGCTCTTGCTGCTTGAGGCCGGCGACCAGGCGAGCCGCCGCCAGTGGGGAAGAATCCATCTGCCTTGGATCTTCTTTTTACAGCTGTTGCTGCTGGCGTTGCTGGTCTTCGCGCTCAGTGAGCCGGTATTGTCCGTCAGTCCGACCAACATCGCCATAGTTTTAGATAATTCGGCGAGCATGCAGACGTTGGAAGACGGCAAGACGAGATTCGCCTTGGCGCAGGAGAAAGCCCGCTCGCTGATCGCCGAGTTGGGCATAAGCGGGAAAATCGACCTCTACCTGACGACGCCGAGATTAGAGAAGCTCGGCGCCACACCGCTGTCGTCGGCGGACGCCGCCAGCGCCATCAGCGGCCTCGAAGCTTACGATCTCGGCGAGTCACCGCTCGACTACGACCAGGCGCTTGGTCAGATGGCGCGCGAGCACAAGTACGAGCGGGTGTATTTGCTCACCGACCATCCGGCGCGCGGCCAAAGCGCCGGCGCGCGGCTGATTTCGATCGGCCAGCCGCAAGCCAACCTTGCTGTTACCGGCTTCGAAGTACAACGTTCCTCGCTGGTTAACAGCCGGCTTGACGCAATCGTGGAGGTCACCAATTTTTCCAACAAGGATGAAAAAATTCGCATGGCGGTTAAAAACAATGGTGGTAACGTAGTCGCCAGCCGCGAACTGTTAGTCGGCGCCGGTAAAACTACCGCGGCCACTTTCGACGCCATCGCCGATCATCCTTATTACCAAGCCGAGATCGAAGCGCGCGACGCTTTAATGCTCGACAACCGCCGCTTCGCCGTCGCGCCGCTCTCGCGCAATCTCCGTATCTTGGGAATTTCGCCGCGGCCCAAAGAACTTGCCAGCCTAAAGGCGATTCCCGGCGTGCAGATCGACCTGATCGCGCCGAACGAATATGAAAAGGCGGAACGCTCCGGCTACGGTCTGGAAATTTTTCACTTCGCCGCCCCGGCGGCGTTGCCACGCACTGCCGCGCTGTTCGTTCTGCCGCCCGATAGCAGTTCGTTGGTCGATCTTGCCGCGCCGGCCGCCAACGTCGACGTGTCGAATTGGCGTGAACCCCATGTCCTCACCCGCTATGTCAACTTCAGCCTGCTCCGGCCGACTTACGCGCGCGCACTGAAACCGCAAACCGCCGGTGAAATCATCATTGAGAGCGCCAACGGCCCGCTTGCCTTCGCGGTCGAACGCCAAGGTATCCGTTATCTCACCCTCGGTTTCGATCCGCTGCCCTATTTGGGCCGTGAGAACTTGCCGATGTCGATCTTCACCCTCAATTTTCTCGATTGGTTTCTTGCCGGCGGTGTGGGCAGCCAAGCCACCGGTGAGCCAATCGCACTGGGAGCGATCCGGCCGGGCGATCTGATAACGACGCCAAAAGGAGAAAAGCTTTCGCTCAAGGCCGGCTACGATTATTTTTCCGGCACGTTTCAGCAAGGAATCTACCAACGCAGCCGCGGCAACGAGCGTGAGCTATTGGCGCGCAACCTGCACGACACCAACGAATCCGATCTACGCGCCCCCACACCGATCGAGTTACGCGGCGGCGCCGCCAGCGCGGCCGGCACCTCGGTGTTGTTTTCCTTCTGGCCCTTTCTGCTGATCGCGTCGGTCGTACTATTGTTGATCGAGTGGTTCGTCAATCCCCGTATGGTGGGCTTGAGCTTTTCGCCCAAACGGTTGCGCTTCGGACAACGTTCATGAATGCGTTCTTCGGCAATATTGAATTCGCCAAGCCATATTTTCTCTGGCTCCTCTGCGCTTTGCCTCTGCTGTGGTTTCGCTTCCGGGACCGCCGTCTGGCGGTGCTCTTGGCCCGGACGCTCATCGTCGCACTGCTGGTGCTCACCCTCGCCGACCCGCAATCTATCAGCGAGCAGAGCCAAAGTGAGGAGCGAATCTTTGCCTATGATCTTTCTCAAAGCATTCCCCCTGGCATGCACCGTTGGATGGCGCGGGCGACCGAAGAGCTGGCGCCCAATCAAAAAGATCGCATCTTCGTTTTTGGCGCGGACGCAAAAGCAGTGGACAACATCAGCGAAGCGGGTATAGGCGCCGGTAACGGGCAAATCAAGCAAGTTAAGCAAGTTAAGCAAGTTAAGATTGATGGCCAGAAGACCGATTTGGAAAATCTTCTGGCCAAGCTGCTGGCACTACCGGCCGCGCCGCGCAGCTTATTCTTGTTCACGGACGGCTGGCAGACTCAAGGCGACGTCGAGCGAATGATCCCAGCAGCCGCGGCCGCTGGTTTAAAAATTTACCCTATGCTTCCAGCTGAGCGTCCGGCAGTGCCTAACGTCGCGGTGACCAAACTACTGGCACCGACGCAGGGTAACAGCGGCGAAAATTTGAATCTCAAGGTCGTGCTCGACAACCAGAACGATCACGCGATCGAAGGTAGCCTAGTCCTCAAGCGCAACGGTCAAGTGCTCAAGACTGACCTGGTCAAGCTGCCGCCTGGAAGCCAATCATTCACCTACCAAAACGCCCCCGATGAGAGCGCGTTAAGCGTTTTTCAAGTGAGCTTCAGCGCCAAAAACTGGGCGGACGACCGATTTCCGGCCGACAATCACGCGCTCGCGTGGGTGACCATCCGCGTTAAAGCGAAGACTTTATTGATCAACGGCCACAGCGGCGCCGGCCGCCACTTGGAAGACATCATTAAACGGCAAGGGTTTGACTTAACCGTGCGGACGGCGGAGACGGCACCGGCTCCAACGAGATATAAGGTGATCATTTTTAACAATGCCGAGCGGGAAAAGTTTCCCGGTGGCTATTTGGCCGCCGTGGAGCGCCAGGTCGCCGACGGTGGCGGTTTTATCATGCTCGGCTCGGATAATAGTTTTGCTCCGGCCAGTTATCGGCAAACGCCGATCGAAAAACTGTTGCCGCTGGAGCCCAAGGAGCCGCCAAAGAAGGAAGAAAAAAACCGTGCGGTAGTGTTGGTCATCGATAAGTCGGGCAGCATGCGCGACGACAACCGAATTGTCTACGCCAAGGAAGCCGCCAAAGCCGTGGCGCGCCAACTCAAGGATATCGATCTGCTCGGTGTCGTCGGATTCGACGACAGTCCATTCGTCGTAGTGTACCTGGAAACCATGGCACGCCTGCGCGGCATCGTCGACAATCAGATCGACCGGCTCAAACCCGGCGGTCAAACCTATTTTCTCCCGGCCTTAAAGGAGGCAAGGCAACAACTCGAACGGGTTACCGCGTCGCGCAAACACATCATTTTGTTAAGCGATGGTGTTACCAGGGGTAGTCAGGGCGAGCTTGTCGATCTTGTCGCGTTGATGAAGAATGAACTAAAGATAACCGTTTCAGCCGTTGCCATCAGCTCGGAAGCCGATGTCCGGATCATGAAACGAATAAGCCAGTATGGCGGCGGCTTATTTCATCACACCATCGATCCGTCCTCATTGCCGCAAATCGTCCTGGAGCAGCTCCAAGACAAGCCCAAAGACGAACCACAGAACGACGGCCCACTCACGCCCCTCATGGAACGAAATTCTCAACTGCTAGCAGGATTTGAGGCTAAGACCTATCCGGCGCTGCTGGGCTACATGGAAACGGAAGTGAAAAGGGGCGCGCAGTTGGATCTGTTCATCGCCAAGCCCGACCGTCGCGCGCCTCTGCTTGCTTCCTGGCGCTATGGCCGCGGCAAAGCCATCGCGCTCGCCACCGATTTGGAAGGGCGCTGGAGCCGGAACTGGATTCCGTGGAGCGGGTTACAAGGTTTTTGGGCAAAGTTATTTGACTGGTTAAGCCCAACCGAAGAAAACTTGGTCCCGGCTCACGAGGCGCGGGTGAGCTTCGCCGGCAATCAAGCGGTATTGGACTTGTCTATTTTCGAGGACGGCGGGGCCAATAGCCAGTATCGCTACTCCATCGGCGGTAAAGCGGAGAAGTTTGCCGGTAGCCTCGCCAAACTGGCGCCCGGCCACTACCAAGCCACCCTGCCGGTCACCAACCCCGGCGACTATCGTATCGATATGATTGAAGATCGTGGCGGGCGCCAGATCGCCTTTCCGCCGGTCGGCTACACAGTTACCTATGCCCCAAACACTGAGATGCCGAGGCCTGCTTTCAACACCCAACTGTTAGCTCGCATGGCTCGGGCGACGGGCGGCGAGATCAGTCCTAAGTCATTGGATACACTCACTAAAATCCATGTAGCGAAGAGCTACCAGCCAGTTCGGCAGGGACTCATGGTGCTAGCCTTCGGTCTCTTCCTGGTGGAAGTTGCATTGAGAAAATTCGCCTTCGCCGAGCCCGACTGAAGAAAGCTAACCGCTTCTTAGACAGCCAATTCTTCGGCAGAGAATGCGTGAATTTTGGGTTGACAGGTGCCCCCAAACGGGCTACCTTTTGAAATCTTTGTTTGCTATGCGAGTCACGCTGACAACGACACGATTCATGACCGCAATTTGCCGTCGGGCCACGCTACGTTGGGGTTTTCCTGGAATTGCTCATCGCCTGGGACTGTTCATCGTCCTGTTGGTAAGCGTCGCGCTGACTCCGGTTGACGCCTCGGCGACCAAGCAGAAAAGCCTCCGTAAGGAAGCGGCGAAGGGTAAACCAACCCCGGTTGCCGCACCGATTCAAAGGCTTTCCAAAAGCCAAACACGCAATGCTCTGCTCCGCCAGCCCACCTCCCAACCGATCGATCCCTTGGAAAGGCGCGAACAATCTGTCTACCGGCTGCGCTCGGGAGAAACTCTGACCGAAGTGCTAGGCCGTTTTGGGGTGCCCCAAGCGGACAAGCAGCTTTGGGTGCGCACCATGAAGCGCAATTTCGGC
>CAYZJE010000253.1:0-2912 GCA_964478485.1 uncultured Syntrophobacter sp.
CTGTGTCGCAATTCACTCGGAGCCCTTCGACACGCTCAGGGCGAACGGATAAGTAGTTGAATTCGCGATCGAGCAATACCGTTCGTGGTGAGGTTCTCGAACCATGAACGGTATTGCGACACAGTCTCTCGAGGGGGAAGAAACAGAAGAAGATTTGCCTGCGATCACATCTGTTCAACTTCCGTGGACAGCTCAGCGCGCTCTGATCCCCAACTCCGCTTGCGCTTCGCGCAAGAACGTTAAGTCAGCGACTTCACTGGGCGCAATTTCGCGCGTGACTTTTGCGTTGCGGCGTGTTTGGTCGATGACCAGCTTCAAGCCGTCTTCCGGCACGGCGCCGTCGGCGTTAAACAAATTTCTTAGCGCGTCGTAGGAAGCATAGGCGAACTCGCGCTCGACTTTGCCCCAGCCGATCAGCGTGCGCACGGCTTCGTCGCGATTGTCGCGGATAAAGCGGTTGGCGCGAATGGTGGCTTTGAGCACGCGGCGAATTTCGTCCGGTTTCTCTTTGATTTTTCGCGTGTGCGTGCCGAGACCGAGATAAGGAAAACTGAACAGCTCATAAGCGCGCGCCAAGATTTTGTAGCCCTGCTTTTCCATCTGGGCGTCGGCCGGCGGTGAAATCACCACAACATCGACAATGCGCTGTTTCAGCGCGGTCAGGCGCGCTGCGTCGGAACCCAACGCCAGTATTTTGATCTCTTTTTCCGGATCGATGCCGGCTTGCTTGATCATCATGCGCGCGGCGACATCCGGCGTCGCGCCGAAGCTGCTGATGCCGAGGGTTTTGCCGCGCAAGTCTTTAAGCGTTTTCAATTCCGGCTGAGCGATCAATGTCATGGGCCAGTTGTCCAAGTAGCCGGCGACGATGCGCACCGGCAATCCGGCGATGGCTCCGCCGACCACCGCGCCGAACAGCTGGCAGTAATCGACATCGCCGGTGGCGAGCGCGGTGATCGCCACGTTGGGATTCATGCGGATGATTTCAACCTCAAGGTTCTCGTCTTTGAAGAAGCCGCGCTGCTGCGCCATCGCGGCGGTCAGATTCGGCATGTTGGGATTGGACACGGCGATGCGAATTCGATCCAACGCGTGGCTCTCCGAGACAAGGCAAAGCAAGGCGAAAAACATGATGGGTGAAATCGCGGACGGCAGAATCCGGGTTTGAAATATGAGTTTTGTCATTTGCAATTTGATGGCACCGCCAACGGTTACCGTTTCTGGACGAGCGCAACGCCGCTAAAACGCCGGCTCGTTTTTGAACTTACAGCATGGCCCCGGGTTAGTCCAATAGGCGTTGCCGGCCCAGTAATGGTGTGTTAAAGTTTTTAACATATCGCTGTCATCATAAGGTTCTTAAGGTCCATGAAATCGCGACAAAAAAAACTAACTGCAAGAAAAGCTGCGCGCCAAATAACCGAGACGTTGTGGGAGTACTTACAAAAGCTTCCAGCGAAGGAACGTCGTAAGAGATTGGATGCGGCTCACAAGTCAATGAAAAGCAAGCTGGCTAGCGCGAAACATTCCTCTGTTGCTTCCGATACTGGTCGTAAACGCGCAGGGCGTTCTCCCTCTGTTCCGCTCCCATTCGCAGCCCGTAGCGGGCGGTAAGTTTTTCTACTTCTCTAACAAAGTATTCTCTGTCATTTACTCTCAGCAGCAGGCCCAAAATATCATTCTCTAACTTCTTTCGCGCCTCGTTCTCACTCAGCTCCGTAAGTGGAGCGCGATCTTTTTTGCCTCGCTGTTGGCGGACATGGCTTTTTAGTTCTTTGTCGTCGTAAGCCATCACCCCAATTCCTTCAGCCGCGAATGAATCGTGTCCGCCGTGCGCGAAAGCTCCATGAAATTAGTCGAAACCATACAACGACGCGGGATTCTCGACAAGAATTTTCCGTCTGATCGCATCGTCGGGGGCGAACGCCGCGAGCAAATCCACCAAATCGCCGTCGTTGGGCGTATGGCCGGGCGCGAAATTATTCGAGTGCGGCCAGTCGGTGCCCCAGATGACGCGATCGGGCGCCACCGCAAGGACCGCCTGGGCGTAAGGAATCACTTCGACGAACGGTAAACCGTAATAGGAATGCACCGTGGTCTGGCAAATCTTGTCGGCGCCGCTGACTTTGGTCCAGACATGCTTGAGCTTCATGAGGTCGAGCAACAGCTGAAAACCGGCTTGCTGCAAGCCTTCCGCCGGTTTGACCCGCGCGATGTGATCGATGATCACCGGGATCGGCGAACGGCGAATGCGCCGCTCCTGTTCGAGGAGATTTTTCATGTCGATGTGTAAGTCGACGGACCAGCCGAGGTCGCTAATTTTTTCAATGCACCGGTCGAGGACATCGAGCTTGATATTACCGCGCGGTCGGTCGAGCAGGTTGAAGCGGACGCCGCGGATGCCGCCGTCATGTAAACGTTTCAATTCGTCTTTTGGCGTTTTGTCGTCGATGCGGCCGACGCCGCGAAATTTGCCTTTGGAGTTTTTGATCGCATCCAGCGTCGCCGAATTGTCGAGGCCATGCACGCTCGGTTGGACGACGACGGCGCGTTCGATGCCGATCACCGCGAGCATTTTCTGGTAATGCTCCAGCGGCGCCGCCGGCGGCGTGTACTCATGGATCGATAGGAACGGAAATACCTCCGGCGGGCCGAAGACGTGGAAGTGAGTGTCGCAAGCTTTGGGCGGCGGGGTAAAATTCGGCTTGCGCGTGTTGGGATCGGGCGGGTAGCAGTAAGGCATTGCTGGTTTCTTTCCGACACGGTTGTAACCCAGCGGCGCCACGCTGTCCACCGGCGCTGGCCGCGGAAAAAATTCCACTTGATTGTGGCCGGAGTCTGAGAGTAGAAGGGAATAGATCGCGAACGCTTTCCGTCTTCACCATGACGGCAAGGAGCTTCACATGGCAAAATTC
>CAYZJE010000254.1:0-4840 GCA_964478485.1 uncultured Syntrophobacter sp.
TGACCTCCGACCTCCGACTTCTGACCTCTGACCTCCGACCTCCGACTTCTGACCTCTGACCTCTGACCTCTGACCTCTGGCCTCTGGCCTCTGGCCTCTCGACTTCTCCTCCAGCCATCATCCGCTTCCCGCAGGCAAAAAAAAAGCCCCTTCCGGGGCTTTATCATTCGCGGCAGCGAAAGTTATTGCGCAGGGAGGACGTCGACTTTTTTGCGCAGCTTGTCGTACCGACCGTACTTCACGACGCCGTCGATCAGCGAGAACAACGTGTAGTCGCGCCCTAAGCCGACGTTCTTGCCCGGGTGAATCTTGGTGCCGAGCTGGCGCACGAGGATGTTACCTGCGCGCACGGTCTCGCCGCCGAAGACCTTCACGCCCCGTCTCTGCCCGTTGCTATCGCGCCCGTTGCGCGAACTGCCGCCCGCTTTCTTATGTGCCATGATCCTGCTCCCTAGCTACGCTTCGATTCCGGTGATCTTCAGCGCGGTTTGATACTGCCGGTGGCCCGCTTGGCGACTGTAGCCTTTGCGTCGTTTCTTCTTGAAGACGATGACTTTCTTCGCGCGCAGCTGATCGACGATCTCGCCGGTCACCCTGGCGTTGGCCACCAGCGGCGCGCCAATTTTTGCGTCGCCATCCCCGGCAACCAACAAGACATCCGCCAAGGTAATCTTTTCGCCCACTTCGCCCGTTAGCTTTTCGATTTTGACGACATCGCCTTCGGACACGCGGTACTGTTTACCGCCGGTTCTAATTACGGCATATTTCATAGGTTTTCTCGAAGCATCGTTTTTAATGGAAATTCCCGGTAAAGTCAACCAAAGTGCCTTGGCATCGTCGCAGTGGACCGTTTTGTCCGCTTGCCAAAGCGGGTCCCCATTGTTACGTTACGGGGCGATCGGGAGGTAGAATGAGAAAACTGAAATTAAATCGCCAAGCCTGGCGCGCGAAAATGACAATTGTCACCAAGCTGGCCCCGATCATGGGTCTAGTCACCCTGATCAGCGCATCCGGTTGCGGCTACAATGAACTCCAAGGGTTAGATGAAGACGTTAAGGGCGCCTGGGGCGAGGTGCAGAATCAGTACCAGCGTCGTGCCGATCTAGTGCCCAACTTGGTCGCCACGGTCAAAGGCGCGGCAAATTTCGAACAGGAAACATTGCAAAAGGTCATCGAAGCGCGGAGCGCCGCGACTTCGGTCAAGCTCGACGCCAACGCTCTCAACAACCCCGAGACTTTTAAGAAGTTCGAACAGAGTCAGAACCAACTCACCAGCGCCCTTTCACGCTTGCTGGTGGTCGTCGAAAAATACCCTGATTTGAAAGCTAACAAGAACTTCCAAGAATTGCAGGCTCAATTAGAAGGAACTGAAAACCGCATTGCGGTCGCCCGCAAACGCTACATCGAACGCGTCGCCGAGTATAACAAGGGCATTCGCTTCTTCCCTACCAACTTAACGGCGAAGTACCTCCTGGGCCTCGACGTGCGCCAGACTTTCAGCGCCGACGAAGCTTCCCAGAAGCCGCCACAGGTTAAGTTTTAAAAACGTTCCTCAGGTCCGTTCTACGAACACGAACAAGAGAATAAACCTGAATCCGCGCGCCAGCGTAAAAACGATTCTGCAGCGCGGAGTCTTGATTAGCCTCTATATTTTCCTATTCCAGTCATCGCTGGTTTGGGCCCTGGAGGTTCCGCCGTTGCGCGGACGCGTCAACGACTACGCCAGCGTAATGAAATCGGATCAAGCGCAATCAGTGGAGTCCCAGCTGGCGCAACTGGAACGAGATACGGGTCATCAGGTGGCGGTGCTGACGATTCCCACGCTCGATGGCGAGGATATCGAAGGCTTCAGCATCCGCGTCGCTGAGAACTGGAAGATTGGCAAAAAGGGATTCGACGACGGAGTCATTCTAGTCGTTGTGATCAAGGATCGAAAACTTCGTCTCGAAGTCGGCTACGGTGTGGAAGGTATCCTGCCCGACGCGATCGCCAAACGCATCACCGCCGACTACATCGTGCCCCACTTCCGCTCGCAAGATTACGGCGGCGGTATTGTCGCTGGCATAGGCGCGGTCCAAAAACTTCTCAGAAAAGAACCGCTGCCGGAATCGGCGCGTAAAAAGCAAAGCCGCAACCCCGGCCTGAACTTGTTCACCATGCTCGCAATCACCTTGGCCATGCTCGGCCTCATGGCTTTCGGCGCGGCGACGAAGCGGCAAAAAAGCGGTCTATGGGGAACCCGCGGCCGACGTGGCCCGACAATCTGGGGCGGTCCGGGCGGATGGAGCGGCGGAGGTTTTGGTGGTGGCGGCTTTGGCGGGGGATCAGATGGCGGAGGCTTCAGCGGCGGAGGTGGCGGCTTTGGTGGCGGCGGCGCTTCCGACAGTTGGTAAATATTTGTTACTGACCACGCTGATCTGAGCGTGAAACCATTAATTGGGGTTTCCAAAGGGGGCGAGCATCCCCTTTGGTCAAGTCCGGGGGCAATACCCCGGACGCGAAGTGGCTTTGTTTATGACAGCTGAAAATTTTTTTACCCAAGCCGAGCAAGAACGTATTCGTCAAGCCGTGATCGCGGCCGAGTCGAAGACCGCTGGCGAAATCCTGCCGATGATCGTTACAACTTCAGCACGCTACACGGAAATCGAACTGCTTGGCGTCATCACCGGATTATTCGTCGGCATGATTGCCGAAGGTGTCTGGAGCGATCCTTGGGGCTCGCCGTTTCTAAATCTCTGGCCGGTTGTCGGCGCCCTGGTTGGATTTCTTATTTGCCGAATCCCGACCACCAAACGATGGCTTACACCAAAAAAACGCATCGCCCAGGCGGTTCACACCGCTTGTCTTGCGGCGTTTACCGAACAGGGGTTGCACTACACTCGGGATCATACGGGAATTTTGATTCTGGTATCGCTGCTCGAACGGCGCGTTCAAGTACTCGCCGACCGCGGCATCAACCAGAAGGTCAGCCCTGGAACCTGGGATGAAGTGGTGCGAATTCTTGCTGCCGGACTTAAATCAGGTGAAGCGTGCGATGCCTTCTGCAGGGCGATTGGACGCTGTGGCGACATCCTTGCCGAACATTTTCCCCACCAAGCCAACGATAAAGACGAGCTGCCGAACCGTTTGGTGACCAAGTAAAGGCGCGATCCCCGACCCGCCCTATCCGACTCTGGAACGATTGAAGCAGAATCTAGCGCGCGTTGGACTTTCCGATTCTCTCCCCCTTGGAGACTGTGTCGCAATTCACTCGGAGCCCTTCGACACGCTCAGGGCGAACGGATAAGTAGTTGAATTCGCGATCGAGCAATACCGTTCGTGGTGAGGTTCTCGAACCATGAACGGTATTGCGACACAGTCTCTTGACGGGGGAGAGTTAGAGTAGGGGTGATCTCTGCGCGCTGAATGCACTTCCCCCCTATCCTAACCTTCCCCCGGCGGCGGGGGAAGGAACCGGAGCGCTCGGATTATTTGCCCTTATTAAAAATCTCATCAAAGCGCGCCACGGTGTCGTTGTAGTTTTCGATCATACCGTCGGGGCGCGCTGGGTAAAGCTTCAACCCTTGAGTCAGGCTCGGCGGGTCCGGCGGCACATCCGTGCGGCCGGGAACGCGCCGCTGCGCGCGCAACAAACCCTGGCCTTCCTTTGACAAGGCGAAGTCAACAAACAATCGCGCTGCATTCGGGTGCGGCGCTTTGTCGGGAATCGAAATCGCGTTAATCACGGTAATGGTCGGCCCCTTAAATCTCACCCAATCAATCGGCGCGCCGGTCGCTTTCATGCGCTCGACGCGATTGGAGTACACCACCGTGGCGATGGCCGATTCGCCCGCCGCCACCAACTGCGCTAAGAGCGTGTGCCCTTTGCGCATTTGCAGATTTTGCGCGGCGAACTTCTTCATGAAGTCGAGCCCTTTGTCGCGTCCCATGATTTGCAGCACTTGGTAGAACCACTGAAACTCTTCGGTCTCCAAGCTGATCAGCCCCTGCCATTTCGGATGGAGCAAATCCTCGTAGCTGCTAGGAACGTCTTTGGCCGCAACCTGGCGGGTGTTGTAACCGATCACGTAGGGGATCTGGTAAAAAGTGGTCCAGTAGCCCTGCGGATCTTTAAACCCCTCGGCGAACGCCGGCGCTTCTTCCGAAATATACCTGGCCAGCATGCCGAGATTCTTCAGTTGATAAACTTGCACGATGCTAGTTTGAAAAACATCCGCCAGATGGGTGTTGGCGCGATGCTCGACGACGAAGCGCGCTTGAACTTTTTCACCGGCGGAGCGAAACACATCGATTTTGACGAAGGGATATTTCTTGGTGAACTCCTTGGTAAAGATACCGGCCTCTTCGGTCTCCATGCCGGTATAGAGCACCAGGCGGCCTTCCCTTTTCGCGCCGTCAAGAATTTTGTCGCGCTCGGCCGCCGCGGCGAGCGCCAGAGGAGCGTAGATCGGCAGCCAGCTGGCAACGATGACGCTCAACGTAAGCAGTAAAGAACGGTTGAGTGAATTCATAGGTGATCCCTCTATCCACGGTTCAAGCACCAAAGCATATCCCCATTTGGTGAGCCATTGTCAATCTTGGGTGATGGTTCAGTTTGATTGCGACTGGGGTGCATGGAGTGGGAAAGATTTCTCGCTGCGCTCGAAATGACATAATTCGAGCGGTTGTCATCCCGAACGAAGTGAGGGATCTTGCCAAACTGAACCACCACCCAAACTTGTGAAAACTTGAAATCCGTCACCGGCTACACTATTGTGCAATTTTCAATCACAGGAAAGCTTGAGGAGAGCACAATGCCGGATTTCAAACTCATTTCCGCCGACAGTCACGTCAACGAACC
>CAYZJE010000255.1:0-6560 GCA_964478485.1 uncultured Syntrophobacter sp.
CCGAAAGATACCCGGCGCACCGGCGGCACGCCGCACCGCGGCAAAAACTTTGACAAGAACCAGGACATCTATCGCAATCACGCCGAGCGCGGTTGGACCGGCGCGGTGCAGCTCGAAGCGATGGACACCGAAGGCATTGACACCGCCGTGCTGTTTCCGACCCGCGGCTTGGGCATCCTCACCTTTCCCGATCAAGATCCGCGCTTCGCCGCGGCGATGGCGCGCGCTTACAATGACTGGCTGCATGATTTCTGCTCCGCCGATCCAACCCGTCTGCTCGGCGCCGGCATGATTTCCGTTTATGATTTAGCTGACGCCTTGCGCGAGACGCGCCGCGTCGCCGAAGAATACCGCTTTCGCTCGGTGTTTCTGCGCTCGAACATTATCAACGGCAAAAATTGGTACGAGCCGCACTACGAGCCGCTGTGGAACTTGCTCGAAGAGCTAAACTTGCCCCTGGGATTCCACGAAGCCTCGGCGTCGCGCTCGCGTCAGGCGGCGGAACACTTCGAGCCCAATTTTGGTTTGCGGCGGGTATACGCCCAGCCCTTTGAGCAGATGATGGGCATGGGCGCTTTTCTCGGCGGCGGAATTCTTGAACGCCATCCGAAGCTGAGAGTCGCCTTTCTCGAAGCCAACTGCTCCTGGCTGCCGTGGCTTTTGTGGCGCTTGGACGAAGGCTACGAGCGCGAAGGTGATGTCTTCATGCCCGATCTCAAAATGGCGCCCAGTGAGTATTTCAAACGGCAATGCTGGATTTCCGTCGAACCGGACGAAGCCCCGGCGCGCTACACCATCGAAGAATTTGGCTGCGACCAACTGGTCTTTTCGACGGACTATCCGCATGGCGATTCAAAATATCCCCACGCCGTCGAGAGTTTTCTCGAACTCAAACTATCCGACGAAAATAAGCGGAAAATTCTCTGGGACAATTGCGCGCGCTTCTACGGCGTGGCGGAGTATCAGCCGCAAATAAGCGCTACCGATCACAACCAACAGCAACTGCACCCATAAACCAGGAGGAATCATGGAAACCCAAACCGCGCCCCAATCACAGACGCAAACGAAAACTGAGAACGCCAAGGAACGATTCATTCGAAAGACGCGCGAACTGTTCGCCAAGGAAACCGACCTCGACAAGCGCTGGAACGCGCTTAGACCGATCTTGGCCGAGCTGCTCGCCGATCCGGACATGATCGACGCATCGAAAAAATGGCCGGATTGCGTGCCGGCCAACGGCCGCGCCGAGAATCTGCTTTTCTATGAAGATCCTGACTACGGCTTCGCCATCAACGGTCTCACCAAAGGCCAGGCACGCCAGGGCGTCGCCGCGCGCATTCACGACCACGCCCATATCTACACGCTCTACGGCGTCCTCGACGGCCGGGAACGAGTCGTCCGCTACGATCGCATCGACGATCGTTCGAAACTCAGCTACGCGCAGATTAAGGAATCCGCCAACGTGCTCTGCGGTCCCGGTGAGATCGATCTGGTCAAGCCCTATGAAATCCACACTGAGCTTACCGTCGGCGAGCGCACGGTGGCGGTGATTATCCGCAGCCAAAAAGGCGGCGACTTCAACCAGGGCCGCTATAACCTGGAGACCAACGAATACTTCGAGAGCTTGGGTCCGCGGCAAACGCCCTGTGAAATGATGTCGAAGTAAGAAGGATTGGCCGCAAAGGCCTGTCCTGAGCGAATGCGAAGGAACTTGCAACACGCAAAAGGGAATTTCACCACGACTCTTCGTCATGGACTTCAACGTTACATCCTAAGAACCAACGAGTCGAAAAAGGAAACTGCTATGTCACGAGCTGAACCCGTCGAACAAGCCGCGCCTGCCATTGAAGCGCTACTCAATTATCTCGTCGACACCGACATCAAGCCGGAAAGTTACGGCGGCGTGAGTCAAAAGGTCGCCGACCAGCAGCGCAAGGGCAAGTACGAAGAGCATCGGATGCCCGTCTACAATGGCCGGGACATCGCCGATCGCTTGTCGCTCGAGCGCGAAGGCTTCATCCTGGTCAAACATGAAACCAAGATGAAGAATTTTTATGACGAAGACGAGATTCGATCAGTTTACTACAAAGAAACCGAAGAGCTGGTAAAACTGACATCCGGCGCCAAACGCGTGCTGGTCTTCGATCACACTCTGCGCTCGGCGGATGCGGCGACCCGCGAGGAGAAAAACATTAGCGGTCCCGTGCGTAACGCGCACAACGACTATACCGAATGGTCCGGTCCCCAGCGTGTGCGCGATCTCTTGCCGAACGAAGCCGAAGAACTGCTCAAGCATCGCTTCGCGGTGGTGCAAACTTGGCGGCCGATCAATAAACCGGTGCAGCGCGAGCCGCTGGCGATCGCCGATGCCCGCAGCATCGGCACTCGAGAATTAGTTCCCAGCGCCCGCGTCTACCCCGACCGCCGCGGTGAGGTCTACCACTCCACATTCAATCCGCGGCACCGCTGGTACTATTTTCCCAACATGCAGCGCAACGAAGCGATGGTGTTTAAGACCTTCGATTCGATGAAAGACGGTCGCGCCCGCTGGACGGCGCACTGCGCCTTCGACGATCCGACAAGCCCACCCGACGCTCCACCGCGCGAGAGCATCGAGATGCGCACCATCGCTTTCTTTTAGAGCTGAATTTTCTGTCTCCGAAAAACCAAGAGGCCTGCGTTTACTCAACGCAGGCCTCTGCTCTTTTCATGATCGCGACGGGCGCGATCGACGAACGTTTACTTACAAGCTAGAGAGTTTGCAACCGAGTCCAACTATTTTTTCCCGTGTTTCTTTCGGGGCCGCTTCCGGCATGTCATGCACTCTACTTTGGCAGCCATAAATTCCTCCGCGACGACACTAGACCGTACCACTTAAACCTTAGACGTCAATCTGGATGGGCTCATCTTCGCCCTGCCAATTCGATGTTTTTTAACGTAATTTCAATAGGTTGTAAATATTCTCCGGGCTCATCCTGGCGACTTAGCGTAGGAGCTTTCAAGGATGTTCTGCCAACCCGGCAGAAGCCCTGGATAAATCACAGTAAACCGAGGTCCGGAAGGAGCACTGGAAGGGCCAATTTGGGCAATTTCCCGATATCAGCCGGTCCGGCCAAAGGCAACGGTTGGCCCGCTACGCCGAAAATGGTGCGGACGAGAAACGGCGTGACGATCGCCATCGCCGTTTGTCTGAAACTCAACACCGCCGGGCTCAAGTTAGAACCGATCTGCACCACACCAGTGGAGATAAGTGGAAGGAGCGAACTATGCCGCCTGAATCTGCGAAGTGAGATAAGCCCGCCACGGCGTCCAGTAATACTTTTCCCAGCCGTGGCTGACGCCAGCGAAGTCTTCATCCGCGACGTTGATGTGGATAAGTTCGATGCGAGCGCCGTCTTTGTCAGGCCAGAACGACAGCGTTAGCACCGAGTCGATCGCCGTCGCCGGCCAGTTCGCCGAGCGCCAGATCTGCACGATCAACCGCTTCGGCTCGATGTGGAGAATCTTGCCGGAAAGCATTCCGTCAAACGCGCGAAACGCCCCAATAATGCTAGCGAACAAAATCCCAATGAACTTGACGAACTCCAAGAACAATGTCTCGCGTTTCATCCCTTCCTCGTATCGATTATTCCACCGTCCGATAATACAAGCTGAACCTCGCCGTCTCCAGAAAATGACTGCGCGACGACGCGCGGGCCTTTTCCCCGCAGTGTGTCGCAGATACGCTCGTGCAAGTCGGCAAATGAGATCAACGCATAGTCTCGGCCCGAGAGAATCAGCAACGGATTCACGAACTCTTGGCCGGATCGGGCAGTGCCTTTCTTGGTTTCCTCGGTGACGATGACAACGGCGCGCATGAACTCACCGTTTCCATCAGCGTTGACCGCCACCGGCGGCGGGAGAAATTCAGCGTACGGGTCACCGTCCTCGTAGCCTTCCCCCGGTGTCGGCGTACCGATGTGAGCTGGAACGCCTTGAGCCCTGACTCTAATCCACTCGCAGCCAAAGTAATCGTCGCCAAAGCGCGGAAATTGAAGCGACCAAAGTGTAGCGTAGATACTCATTGTGCACCGTCCTTAAAAAATGGACCTTCACCAAATCTTGACCATGCTTCGGTACTGGGCAGACCTTTACGCTCGATCTATTTTATCCGACGCCGATTCTACGGCGAGTTTGCAAACCGCGCAAGAACGATTCCAACTTGCGCACAATCAGGATGTTGCTGGACTGCATTATTTACTAAAGGCACCGCCGCCCCAGACTCGTTCCCGCATCCTTTCCCAAATTCCCGCCATCTAAGCTGCAAGATGTTCCTGTTCATTTAGGCTGGGGCACCGGCCAAGATTGGGCGATCAAAACAAATCACGGAAACTATTACGGGAGGGTTTTTTCATGAATAAGCGCAATATTATCATCGCTGTCGGCGCCATCGCATCGGGCATTGGCTGGTACGCATTTCGGCCGGAGCTGTTGTTTATCAGCAAGCAAGTTAACGAGCCGTTTCCGTCAAGCGGCCAGGTCGCCGCCGGAGCGAAGGCTCTAGCGCAGGGCAGCTTCAAGAGCCTCGCACACGAGACCAAAGGCTCGGCGACGATCTACAAGCTCGCAGACGGTAAACAGACACTTAGGTTGACCGAGTTCGAAACTTCCAACGGACCTGACGTTCATGTGTATTTAACCGCGGCGGAATTAGAAAAAGGCAGCGATGCGGTCAAGGCGGCTGGGTTCGTCGACTTGGGTTCGTTGAAAGGCAACAAGGGCGATCAAAACTACGAGATTCCGGCGGATGCCGACTTGAACAAGTATAAATATGTCTCCATCTGGTGCGCCCGCTTCGGTGTGAATTTCGGCACCGCGCCGCTGGCAGTTGCGAAAAGCTAAAATTCACCAATTCTCAGATGGGAAGGCCCTCACCCTTCTCTCTCCCGCAGGCGGGCGAGGGTTAATTTTGTCGCATCCTTCTGCAGTTGTCTGGCATCTAAAGTTGCAGAGCCGACGACTAAACATGCACGGTTCCTTTTGCTGATATCGGAGTAACCCATGAGCGATCAAAACCATTACGATGTGATCATTATCGGCAGCGGCGCCGGCGGCGGCACTCTGGCCCACAAGCTCGCGCCCACTGGGAAAAAGATTCTGATTCTCGAGCGAGGCGATTACGTGCCGCGGGAAAAAGACAACTGGAGTCCCAAAGCGGTCAACCTTGAGGGAAAGTATCAAACCAAAGAAAAGTGGCGCGACAAGGACGGCGAGGAGTTGCATCCGCACACGAACTATTACGTCGGTGGCAATACCAAGTTTTTCGGCGCGGCGCTGTTTCGCCTGCGCAAGGAAGACTTCGGCGAGATCAAACATTACGGCGGCCTGTCGCCGGCCTGGCCGATTTCTTACAGCGACATGGAGCCTTATTACAGCGAAGCCGAGCGACTTTATCATGTCCATGGCCAACGCGACGAAGATCCCACGGAACCGCCCTCATCCAACCCCTATCCCCATCAACCCGTCAGCCACGAGCCGCGCATCCAGCAGTTGTCCGATGACTTTGCCCGGCTCGGGCTGCGTCCCTTTCACACGCCATTGGGGGTGATGCTCGATGAGAAAAACCCGCGCGCCAGCAAGTGCATCCGCTGCGAGACCTGCGATGGCTTCCCCTGTTTAGTCTACGCGAAGTCCGACGCGCAGGTTTGCGCCGTCGATCCCGCGCTGCAACATTCTAATGTCTCACTCGTAACCAACGCCTACGTGGAAAAATTGGCAACCGACGCCTCAGGCCGGCGCGTGTCGAAAGTCATCGTCAATCACAACGGCAGCCGCGAAGAACTTTCCGCCGATATCGTCGTCTCGGCCTGCGGCGCGATCAACTCCGCGGCGCTTTTGCTGCGGTCCAAAAACGACCAACATCCACGCGGCCTCGCCAACAGCTCGGACACCGTCGGCCGCCATTACAGGGGACATATCAATTCCGTCCTGATGGCGCTGTCGAAGTGCCCCAATCCGACGATATTTCAAAAATCTCTGTCGGTGAACGATTTTTATCTCGGCGCCGCCGGCTGGAATTATCCGATGGGTCATATCTCCTTCGTCGGCAAACTCGACGGCGAGACGCTCAAGGGCGGCGCCCCCGCGATCGCGCCGGGTTGGAGTTTAGACTTAATGGCCAAGCACTCACTCGACTTCTGGCTCACCTCGGAAGACCTCCCCGACCCGAACAACCGCGTCACCCTCGATAGCGAAGGACGAATCGTCCTCAGCTACACGCCGAACAACCAGGAAGGCCACAAACGTTTGATCGCCAAGTTAAAAGAACTGATGCAGCAGCAGACCAAATGCGCCGTCCACGGCCATGACTGCCACGAAGGTTTATTCTCTCGTAATCTGTTCGTCGGCCAACGTATTCCGCTGGCCGGTGTCGCCCATCAAGTCGGCACCGTACGCTTCGGCAACGATGCCAAGACCAGCGCGCTGGACGCCAACTGTAAGGCGCATGATTTGGACAATCTCTACGTCGTCGACGGCAGCTTCTTCGTCTCCAGCGGCGCGGTCAATCCGGCGCTGACGAT
>CAYZJE010000256.1:0-14774 GCA_964478485.1 uncultured Syntrophobacter sp.
ACGCCCCTTAATGATGCCTTTGCCGGTCAAAACGTAGTAGCTCCGGTCCGACGGATGGTTGTGCATTACTTGCACGTCACCTGGCGGGAAGCAAAGAATCCACGTTTCAAGATTCTCGCGGCGGAAAAGATCGATGCGCCGCTGGCCTTTCTTGCGCTCCTTGGCCATATCCATGACATTTAATAGTTTCATTGGAACCTCCTTTAAATAGTTTGGCGTTACTGTTACCGACTGCGCGAATTTAGTCCCGGCACTGCCTAGCTGTCAAGCCGAAGTTTGTGTGCGGCGCCCAGCCGTAATATAGAAAAGGTTGCTCAGGAGGAAACCATATGAGTCTGGCACGCCTAAACGTCATGTACGGCCATCTCGAAGGGATCGACGGGAAATTCGCCCGCGACGTCACCGGCTATCTGTCGATTGCCGACGGCATCTACGAAAAACATGGCTTGGAAGTATCCTGGAACCACGTGCAGGGCACCGAGGAGCGCTACCGGCGATTGGCAAGCGGCGAAGCGCAGATTTCGTTTGTCGTTGGGCGCGCCTCATTGCAACATTTTCTCGATACCAAGTCGACGCGGGTGCTCGGCTGCGCGATGAATAGTTGTCCGTATCTTTTGGTTGCCGATCCAGCGCTCAAAGAGATCAAAGATCTCAAAAATCAGATCGTCGTCTGCCGCGAGGGGCCGGCGCGCGGCGTGCCGTTTCGTGGAGTGTTTGAGCAACTGGGCGGCATCACCATGGGCTCCGATTTCCAACTTACACTGGTCGGCAGCGATCAAGAGGCGTTTCACACGCTGCTCGACAAGAAAGCGGCGGCGGCGATCGTGCCGCGGCCCTATGGCTTCGTCGCCGAGGACAAAGGGTTTCACCGCATGCTCGAGTGGAACGACATGGTCGACGATCCCTTGCCGATCACGATCGAAACGACGCAGCAGCTATTCAGCGAGCGGGAGAAAGATTTCGCCGCCTTTTTGGCAGCGCACCGCGAAGGAGTTCTCTACGCCAAGGCGAATCGCGAGAAAGTCGTGCAGTTACTCATAAACAAATTCTCCCACAACCCTTCGCTCGCCGAGAAGACTTTTGACGATTATCTCTGTTATATGGATGAAACGCTGACCGTCGACATAAAGCAGCTGACCAAACTGCTCGCCCAAGTGGCGCTTGACTCGACCTCGAACGCGCGCCAGGTTGCGGCTGAGTGGCTCATTCCCGGTGCGCTGCGCCCGTAGCGTTTCGAACGTCCGGGTGATCCACGTGAGTCTTGTTACGGTCGTCAAGGCCTAGCGAAAATTGGAGTGATGGAGTAATGGAATGATAGAGTGCTGGGTGTCGGCCTTCGGGCATTGGTTCATATTCTGGGATTCGCCCCATTACTCCAACACTCCAGTATTCGAGATTATTGATCGGGCGCACGAGTAGGACTTTAATTCTAAGATTTCATGCGAAGGAGGATTTTTATGCCAGGCATAATCGACGCGGATACGCATATATCGGAAGGCGAGGCGATGTGGGCGATGATGGACAAGGAGATGTATCCCCGCCGTCCGGTATTGTTGAAAAGCCCCGAGGACACACTTTATGGGCCGCGCAACGCGTTTTGGCTGATCGACGGCAATATTTTTCCCAAGCCCAACGGCAAAGGTAGTTTTCGCTTGATTACGCCGTCGGCGTCTAAGCTCGAAACATCACGTGGCGATATTCATCTGGCCTACCGCGAGATGACCGACATCCCTGGCCGGCTACGCGACATGGACAAATTCGGCGTTGAAACGCAAGTTGTTTACCCGACATTGTTTCTAATTTACATCACCGATGACGTTGCTTTGGATATCGCCATGGCGCGCGCTTACAATCGCTTCATCGCGCAGGCCTGCGCGAAATCCAGCGGCCGCATGCGCTGGGTAGTCGTGCCGCCGCTGCACTCGGTGGAAGAGTCGGTGAAAGAAATCAAGTGGGGCAAAGACAATGGCGCGGTGGGTGTATTTTTCCGCGGTATAGAGGGACAACGCACGCTGGACAATCCGTATTTCAATCCGATTTACCAAGTGGCCAGCGATACGGGTCTACCCATTCTAATCCACACCGGCGCGGGCTGTCCGCTGTTTATAAGTTTGTTCGACGTGGAGCGAAACCACACCTTCGGCCATAGCCGAGTGCAGCCGTTGTTTGCCTTCCGCGATTTGATCGCCAACAAGATTCCCGAACAGTTTCCCAAACTCAAATTCGGCTTCATCGAAGCTTCGGCCGGCTGGGTGCCGTTCATGTTGCACATCATCAAGCGACTGTTCAAAGAGAAGTGGAAATTCGCGTCTGACAAAGACATGTTCCGCGAGTATCGGATTTTCGTCGCCGTCGAGGCCGACGAGGATGTCAGTTACATCGCCGGCTACACCGGCGAAGATCATCTGATCATCGGTTCGGACTACGGCCATCAGGATCCGTCGGAGGAGCGCCAGTTGGTTGCCGCCATGCGCGCGCGCGAAGACATTCCCGGCGCACTCACGGACAAGATTTTCTTCGAGAATCCGAAGTTGCTCTATCCGCTAAACTAGTGTGGTGTCTCAGAAACTCGATGAAAAAGTCAGCAGAACCTCGACCGTCATTCCCGCGCAAGCGCGAATCCAGGCTTCCCCCTCCTACCTCCTGGATTCCGGGTCGCGCTAGCTATCGCCAGCTTGGCCGGAATGACGTTCGAATTATTTAATGAACTTTCGAGACAGGACACTAGCGCGTATCATTCATTTCATGCCACTCGATTCACTCTCAACCCTCTCCCGCAAGCGGGCGAGGGAAGGGTAAGGGTGGTATTCAGATCAGGAGAGACGCCGATGAAAAACAAATCGAAGAGAGTTTTGCAGACAAGGAGAGGTTCGCGATTCGCTTTCGCATTGCTCGGCTGCATGCAGCTTTTGGCTGTAGAGTTCGCCATCGCCCAATCCCTGCAAACCGTCAACATGGCGATACCCTCGCGTAGCTTTCAGATGGTCATCTATCCGATCGCCCAGCAGAAGAGCTACATGAAAGAAGAAGGCATCGATCAGCGGGTGATTTTCATCGCGCCGACCACCAGTATCCAGGCGATGCTCGGCGGCGACGTTCAATTCACCGGCGCCGGCAGCAGCGCGCTGGTAAGCATCGCGCGCGGCAACACGCCGCTCAAAGTCGTGGTCGCGACCAACGATCGAGTATTGCAATGGTTTGTCACCAAACCGGAAATCACTAGTCCGAAGGACCTCAAGGGCAAGCGCATCGCGACCACCGGAGTCGCCGCGATCGCGACCTTTATGGCGAAACAGGTTCTGACTAAGCATGGACTCGATGGCAATAAGGATGTGATTTATCTCGACGTCGGACAGGGCAATCAGCTGGCGGCGCTCCTCGGTGGCGGCTTCGACGCGGCGATCCTCAGTGTCGAGCAACGCTATGTCGCGTTGGACAAAGGCATGCGCGAAATGTTTTTCATGGGCAACGAGGTGAAAAACTCCTGGGGCACGCTGGCGACGACCGATAAGCTCATCAAGGAGAATCCCAAAATGGTCGCCGGCTTCACGCGCGCAACGCTCAAGGCCCTTCGCTACATCCGCCAAGACAAGGAAGGCACGATCTCGGCGATGCTGAAATTCTCCAACGTTTCGCGTCAACAGGCGACCCGCGTCTACGACGATATCATCGGCACCTTCACGCGCAACGGCGCCGTGGACGAGGAGACCCAGAGAAACGATCTCAGCATTATTCGTCAGGTGGTCAACACCAACGAAACGTTGCCGACTGCCAGAGGCTATGATTTCAGCTTTGCCCTGGATGCCGATCAGCAGCTGGCTAAGATGGGGTGGAAGCCGTAACCGTTTTGCCCAGCGATCAAAACTTTGATTCTTTGAAGGCGCCATGCCGGAACTTTCTCGTTTCTTTGGAATTATCATCCGTATGTTCGTCGAAGCCGGCGGTCCGCACCACACGCCGCATTTTCATGCTTACTACCAAGATCAGGTTGCAATCTTCGCCATCGAACGTATCGAGAGAATTGCCGGTTCGCTGCCGCGACGACAGGAGCGGTTGGTTCTCGCTTGGGCCGAGTTGCGTCAAGATGAATTGCTGTCAGATTGGCGGGCGTTGCAGCAGGGTAAACTGGCCGCTAAAATTGAGCCTCTAAAGTGAAGGTGATGCATGACACATGAAATATATCGCGTAGTATCGTTCACGATTGTTGGCCCATTTACGTTGCGCGTGCAGTTTGACGATGGCACGTCTCAGACCATTGATTTTCGTCCGGTTCTCAAGGGCGGCTTGTATGAGCCCTTGCAGGAGGCGTCACTTTTCGAGCAAGTTCGCATTGACGTGGAGGTCCACACATTGGTGTGGCCGAACGGCGCCGATTTTGATCCCGCAATCCTTCATAACTGGCCAGAATCAGGGTCTGCGCTGAAGGCTCTGATCGAAAATTGGCGGTCGCCAAATTCAGGCGACGGAGTCATCAATTAATTCTATGTAAACCCCGCCTCTTGAGGCGGGCACAAAATTATGGGGTTTCCAAAGGGGGCGAGCATCCCCTTTGCAATATTTAAATAAGCGGCGGGGTTAAATCCCCGCCCGCGAAGTGGCTTCGTTTAATTGGCAAAATAGCCGCGCTGTATCTGGTGCTGGCTGCACCAGACCAGAATTAGTTGAGTAGGGTGCGTTAAGCGCAACATCCGATTCCCTGCCGCATGACTGCATAATGTCGGGTTCCTACCGCATTCCGATTTTCTGTAAGGGGGGAACGGAAAGAGCGAATTGACGAATGTCGGTAGAATCGCTAAGATTCCATATCGCCTTCAGACTGGAAAATATCTATGAAGCAAAGCCACCAAAGAAAAAGTTATCGCGTCGACGTGTCCAAGCTTCGTAGAGCTCAAAAGTGCCTTGGGACTCGGACGGAGATTGAAACGATCGATAAGGCTTTAGAACTTGCCGCCGACGAAGCAGAGCTTGCGAAGGCCTTAAAACGGCTCGTGGAGAAGGGGCGAGGGCACTTCGTCGATGCCGCCTCAGATTAATCGTAAAGTTATCTACGATACTAATATCTACATCGGTGCCATACGCGGTGGAGCGAGCAGCCGCGAGTTTGATCTACTGCGCCACTCCCTCCCATTTACATATCTTTGTTCCGTTGTTACCGCGGAGCTTTACGCTGGCGCTATCGATTCGCTGGCCTTGAGACTTACCGCGCCATTCGTGTTGCTGTCAGAGCGTGTGGGGCGGGTTGTGACGCCGAGTCACCGTTCGTGGGGTGAGGCCGGCCGAATTCTTGGGCGGATCCGCGAGGAGGTACCACAAATCCGATCTAAGCTCCCTGCACTGTTCAACGATGCCTTGATTGCACTGTCGGCCATTCAAATCGGCGGCTCAATTTGTACGAGAAACAAAGAGGACTTCGAACTGCTTCGGCGCTATCGGAAATTTGAACTTGAACTCTTCACGGACAAGGTCTAACGGTGCCAAAGGCTACGATTTCAGCTTCGCGCTCGATGCCGATCAGCAGTTGAACAAGATCGGATGGAAGCCGTGACGATACGCGTCGGTTTCGGGTTCCGTGTTCCGGGTTTCGAGTTAAGTAGGGTGCGCTCCGCGCACCAGCCGATCTCTTTCCGCGCAACTGCATCTTAGGAGCGACGAGCATGGAGCAGGAGAATAGTCAGAAAAAGCTAGCCGTGCTGATCGACGCGGAAAATACTCAAGCCTCGATCATTGATGCCCTGTTGGCAGAGATCGCAAAATACGGCATTGCCAGCGTCAGGCGCATCTACGGCGACTGGACCACGACTTTGTTAAGAGGGTGGAAGGATGTTCTGTTGGAACATGCCATCCAGCCGATTCAACAATTTCGCTATACTGTCGGAAAAAACGCTAGCGATAGTGCGTTGATCATTGATGCAATGGACTTGCTTTACACGGAGAAAATGGATGGCTTCTGTATCGTTTCGAGCGATAGTGACTTTACGCGTTTGGCATCGCGGATTAGAGAGGCGGGTCTGGTCGTTTATGGCTTTGGTGAAAAAAAGACTCCCAAAGCCTTTGTCGGCGCCTGCGATAAGTTTGTCTATACCGAGATACTTCGGGAGGATGAGCCGGCCGGCTCCCCGACTAAGAAAACCACGACGGACTTGAACCAGGATACGACGCTAGTTAACCTACTGAGAAACGCCGTTGAAAACTCCGCGAGTGAAGACGGTTGGGCGTATTTAGGGCAGATTGGACAACACATTGCAAAGCAAGCTCCGGAGTTCGATCCCCGCAACTATGGATACAAGAAGCTTGGCGACTTGGTTAGAGTCACTCAGCTTTTCGAAATAGATGAACGGCGTTCTCCCGACTCTCCAGGTATATCGGTATACGTGCGGGATAAACGCAAGAAACCGGCGACTGGAGTTTAAGGGTTTACGCTTGCCGGCCATTTTTCTGCACGAATAGGAGTGAGATGACGCACATGATTCAGACGCAGTAGTTGAGTAGGGTGCGCGTGCGCACCAATTCAAGACCCGGTGCGCAAGCGCACGGAACCTGGATTCCCGTTTTCACGGGAATGACGGAGAATGTCACGCTTTCTGAACAAGCTTGGTCTTCGCCAACTCCTCGACAAACTTCACCAGACCCGCGTGATCCAAATCGCCGTTGCCCATGCCTTTCATCGCGGTCATCATTTGGCCGACGACGCCGGTGACCAAGAGCGGTACGCCGTATTCCGAGCCGGTGGCAAGAGCGATCTTCAGGTCTTTCTCGTGCAGCCGGAGGCGGAAGCCGGGTTTGAAATTGCGATCCAGCATTTTCTGACCGTGGGCTTCGAGGATTTTCGACTGGGCGAAGCCGCCGAGCAGCGCTTGGCGCACTTTCGCGGGATCGACGCCGGCTTTCGCGGCCAGCACGAGCGCTTCGCCGACAATCGCAATGGTCGTGCCGACGACCATCTGATTCGCTGCTTTAGTCACCTGCCCGGCGCCGGCGGCGCCGACGTGGACGATGTTTTTGCCGAGCTTTTCGAAAATCGGCATGGCGCGTTCGACGGCTGACACTTTGCCGCCGATCATGATCGATAGGCTCGCGCTGATCGCGCCGGCTTCGCCGCCGCTCACCGGCGCGTCGAGCATGTCGCAGCCGCGCTTTTCGGCTTCGATGGCGAGCTTGCGCGCGACCACTGGCGAGATGCTCGACATGTCGATCAACAGTGTTCCAGGTTTCAAACCGGCGAAGATGCCACACTCGCCAGCGTACACAAGTTCGACATCCGGTGAGTCCGGCAGCATGGTGACGATCACTTCGCTGCGCGCAGCGACTTCTTGCGAACTCGCGGCAACCTGCGCGCCTTCTTTACTCAACTCATCCACCGCCGCGCGGCTGCGGTTGTGAATGACCAGCGAATGACCTGCATTCAATAAATTCCGCGCCATGGGTTTGCCCATGATGCCGAGGCCGATGAAACCTACGATTGGATAGTTCATTTGTTTCTCCGGATTAGGTTTTAAACCGGCATGAATATGACAAATGAGTACGGAAACGCAAGGTGGCGATTGGGGAGGGACGGTCGCGACCGTCCCCTACATTCGGACGGCGCCGCCGCAACGACTTTGTGATCGGCATCTCGTTGCAGTATGGTGGCGCCATTATGGAAACAAAATTATTTTCATGGCTAGGCAGAGAGTTCGTTGAGATTTGTCGCGAGGCGCAAGGCGGGGCGTTGGTGGAAACCACCACGGCGGAGTTGTTTCAAAAATTCGCCGACACGCTCACACCGCTCGGCCTGTCGCTCGACAACTCGGTGCGGATTCGCGTGTTCGGCAGGGACCGACAGGCGCGGGCTGATGCTACGGCGGCGCGCTCGAAAATTCTTAGCGGCAACCGTAGAGCTGCGAGTTCAAGTTTTATCTCGCGTGAATGGTTCGATTCCGTCGGCTCTGGTGGCTTGGAGCTGCTCGCCATGCGGCCGTTGAGTTCCAGCGCGCAGCGACATCCCGTCGACTTCGAGCCGCCGCGCAATTATCTTTGCTATCTGGAATACGATTCGGTGATCTTTTACTCTGGTTTCACTTCCGAAGCGGCGACGCTGGAGCAACAGGTCAGGGACATTCTCGTGACCTTGGATGGAGCTTTTGCCCGGGCAAAAACCGATTGGCGCAAAGTGGTGAAGCTGTCGTTGCTCTTGCAGCGCGGTTCCAATCTCAATTCGGTAAAACAAATTCTCGAGCAGACAAACCGGCTGAGCGTGCCGGAGGTCGAGTTTACTTTCGTCGACGGCTTCGCCGGAGAGAAATATCTGATCGAGATCGAAGCCACGGCGTTAAGCGGCTAGCGGGTTGCTGAAAACCCTATCGGAGTCCTTCGACGGGGCTCAGGACGAACGGGGGGGATTTGATTTCAGTGATGATTTTCCGTTCATGCTGAGGCCCGCGAAGCATTCCGAAGCTATTTTCGGCAACCTGCTAGCGCTCGCGCGCTTGCGGTTTAGATTTTCACGAACAATTTATTTCGGAACAATCTAAGCGTACTCGCGGTAGAGGCCGTCGAACTTGCCCAGCTTGATGCGCGCCATGTATTGCGCGCTTTGGCGCACTAGCCGCGCTTCACGGTCGGTTTTCACCATCCGGGCGATCAGGTCGGCTGATTGCTGGGTATGCTCGATGTCGGCGACCATGTGAGTGGTGAAAAAAATCAGGTCGTGGTCGTTGAGGCCGTAGTGCTTGCGACCGGCATTCAAAAATTCCTCAGAATAACGGCACACCATGCTTTCGCTAGTCATCGCCGAGGCGCGGTTCTGGGGCGGGATGCCCATGAGCGTATTATACACGGTGCGCGCGGAGTGGATTTGGCACTCGAAAATCTGCGTCGCTTCGGTGAAGTCTTCATCTTTGAGGCCGAGCGCCAAGCCGAAGCGTTTGGCCAAGTCGGGATGCGATTGCTCTTCGTTAAATTGATAGGTGAAGTAATCAAACATCGTCTGGTCCTGGGCGTTCTTCACCATGCCAAGGGCGAAAGATTTCAGAATCGCCTTGTTGTGCAGATAGTGCTGGATCGCCCAACCCTGCATTCTCTTGACCGATAATTTGCCCTGGCGCAGCTCGGTGAAATACTGAGTCTCCATTAAACGTTGGATGCCGGGTTGAATGATTTCTTTTCGTAGGGAATCAACGAGTGCTTGTCCGTCAACCATAAGAGCTCCTTGTTTTGGGTCTAGCGTCTTGCGTCTGGAGTCTAACTCAAGACTCTAAACACCAAACGCTAGACGTTGAATTTCATCTTCCCGCCAGCACTTGATCGAGCAGCGTGTAATCCGTCACCGCGGCGACGTTGACCGGCGCCGGAATTTGTTTCTGCGCATAGGCGAGGTCGAAATACTCCTGCATGTCTTTGACAGCGATCTTGCCATCCGCTGTGAGCGTCGACAACCATTGCTCGTAGACGGTCTCGGCAATCTTCTGGTCGATGCGCCAGCGGTCGCGAATATAATTGACGACCCAGTTGCGCTCCTTGTGGCTGAACGTATTGGCCTCGAGCATGACGCGCATGACGCTTTTGATGCGGTTTGCATCGCTTTTGAGTTTGGCGTCGTTCACGACCAGACCGCTGGTGGGAAACTGCATCGGCAGTTCATCGGCGGAACCAATCTGGCGGAAACCTTTTTGCGCCATGATCACGTTATGCGGGCCGGAAAGCACCGCCGCGGAGACCGCGCCTTGGCCGAGACTGGTGACGGTATTCGATACCGATCCGGTTTGCGTAAAACCAACTTTTTCCGGGTCGGCGCCTTTAACTTTCAATAGCAGGCGTACGACTAGATGCTGCAAACTGCCGATGCGGTCGACGCCGATGCGCTTGCCGCTGAGTTGGTTTATCTGCTGAATACTCGGCTCGGCGACCAGATAAAATGGCGGCTTGCGCAGGCCGATCATGACGCCCTTGAGCGGCGCGCCTTGTCCGGTGGCGACTATGCCGGTGGTATAACCGGTCAAAAAATCGATCTCACCGGCGGCGAGAGCGGCGACCGGCAGAGGGCCGGCCATCTGAATCAACTCTAGCTCGAGCCCGTGCTTTTTGAATAAACCAGCGTCGCGGGCGATGAAGATGTTCAAGAAAGACACGCTGAATGCGGAGTACGCCATGCGCACTCTTTTAGTTTCTTGCGCTGACGCGGCTGTGGCAAATAGTAAAGGCAAAACGAGAACCAATTGCGCGATGCTATGCCAATATCGTCGCGTTTTATGATTACAGGAACGTTTGCTGGTCATGCGATCGACTATATCCAGTGGGCCGAAAACTTGTCAACGTGGCGGCGGTTAAATCGATTGTCGCTGCGACTGCTCGTGGCTGTTGAAAGAATGATTCTGCTGAAAAACCTCTATGAATGCTTCGACGGGCTCAGCATGAACGGATAATTCTTAACGTTATCAATCCCCTCCCCGTTCGTCCTGAGGCTCTCGAAGGATGAACGGAGGGTTTTTCAGCAGAACAAAGAATACTCCGAAACGTAACAAGGCCGAGCGGTGTGACCGGCTCGGCCTTGTGAAGTGTAACTAAACAGCCGTTGTAGAAAGTTAGACCTTCGGGATCACCAGCGTCGTGCCGACTCTGACCATATGGGCTTGGCGGATACCGTTTGCTTGCAGGATATTTTGCACCGAGGCACCGTAGCGCTTGGCAATCTGCCAGAGTGTTTCACCCGGTTTCACTCGGTGATGGACGACCTCGATCGGTCCAGGTGTCGGTGCTGAGGCACGCTTTGCCTGCAGCTGGCGCGTCGGCTGCTGCGCCTGCGCCACGACGACGAGCGGTTCGCTGGTCCGATCACCGGGTAGTTTGACGCGATACCCAGCTGGTACGACCTTCGTTGAAGCGCTGAGCGCAGGATTCCAAGCTAACAATTCGTCGCGGCTCAAGCCCGTCGAATTTACCAGCGATGCGATGGTTGTGTTGGCCGTCAGTTCCTTTTCTTGGATCGGCGCCGCGGCGTCAAGTTCTAGTCCGGGGAAGTACTTCGGTAAGTTGCTGCCGACTTCCACGGCGGCGAGAAACTCGGCATAAAAATGTTTCGGCGCGAAGCCAAAGTATGGGTGACTGTAAGAACGGATCAGATCGACCAAATCATTTGACCCGATGGCGGCCACCGCGCGGGCCATGCCGGCCTGGCCGTAATTGTAAGACGTGATCGCCAGAGGCCAGCTGCCCAAGTATTCGTAGGCTTGCTTCAAGTAAGACGCGGCCGCGCGGGAAGAGTCAATGGGGTCTCTTCGTTCGTCGACGGCGGCGGAGACGCGCATGTACTCGCGGCCGGTGCGCGGCATGAATTGCCAGATGCCCAGGGCGCCGACGGAAGAACGCGCATAAATGTCATAGGACGATTCCACGATCGGCAGGTAGCTAAGTTCCGGCGGCAAACCGCGATCACGGAAGATTTGCTGGATCTGCGCGATATAGCGTCCGGACCGTTTGAGGCCGGCAGCGGTCCGTTCCTTGACGCCGCGCTGCGCCTTGACACGTTCGATGTCGACGCCATTGGCATCGGCGATCCGAGCTCTTTCACCGTTGATATACTGGTTCGATCGGCTTGCTTCGCCGACATCGACAACCTCATAGATCTTGCCAGGATCGACCGGATCGAAATACACCAGTTGCGCCAGTCCATATTCGCTAAAGATTTTTTTCCAAAACTCGACCGCTGACTCAAGACCCGCGGGAAGCGGGAATGGATTCTGATAGGCGGATTCTTGTTGGGCTCTGGAGCTTACTGGCAGAAAGGCCAGCAAGCTAAAGAAAATCGAAAGCAGCTTTTGTCTTGCATGCTTCATCGTTACCTCTATATATACAGCGTCGCGATAAAAGAGCAACTCAAGTGCCAACGCCAACGCGCCCTATATTAGGGAAATTTGCTGGCAGAAACAATCCGCCAAAGGCACTTTGTCAGAGCTTTGCGATTTTCGTGGTCGGCAAAGTTGAACGGTCAGGGCAACGGTGGCCAGGCAACAAGGTCCGAAATGTTACCTTGCTGATGTCGATTTGACGCCAATGACCGGGCTGATTATAGTCGGGCGGAAATTCTTTCCTAGTTTCCACAGGGGGCTCGATTGGAAGATTCTATATTGGTATCGGTCGCCGAGGCGGGATTGCGGCTTATTCTTGGTTGGCGGATGTTGATCAGCGGGCTGAGTAACGTCAGGCGTTGGCCCAATCCGGTCAATACCGCAAGCATCTTGTTTCCCAAGGGCGCGACTTTTTTCGGTGCGGTGGCAACTTTCTTAATGGTCGTGGGCGGCTTCGGCGTCGCCGCGGGCATACAAACGCCGATCTGCGCGGTCATGATCGTCATATTTCTGATCCCGACCTTCGCACTGCACTGGCATTGGCTCAAGGTTTTGCCGACCCTGGTGCCGGTGGTAACGGCCGCGCTCAAAGACGAAAAAGCGCGAAGTTACTTCCGTTCCTTCGACCGGCAATCCTACCACGCCCACGAAGTCGGCCTGCGCGACAATCTCGTGTTGGTCGCGGCGGCGCTCTATTTCGCGGTCAAAGGCAGCGCGGCGTTCGGCGTGGATAATTGGCTTAGCACTTGGGTGATTCGGTTGTTTTAAGTGCTGAGAGATGAGTCCTGAGTGCTGAGGTTCGGAGAAGAGAATTACAAACCGCCAACAAATCGTCCCGGATTGAGAATTCCATGCGGGTCGAAGCGCTGCTTGATGTCGCGCATGAGCGCAATCGTTGGTGGCGATGGCCCCCACACTTCGACGCCATGTTTCAGTTCAGGTGGCGCCGCGAACAAGACGGCGTGGCCATGATGCTGCTGGGCCAATGAAATCAACTCAGAGAAGTGGCCGGCGCTGGCTTTATTCGCCGGCATGACAATCCAGACGGTTCCCATCGCAATATCGGCGCTGAGCGCCGGTTCCGCCGCGCCGATGAGCGAGCTTTGAACGGCGCCAATCATTTCTGCGAGCGAGGATCGAGGCACGGTAACTCGGTAGATGAGCCGATTGGCTTGCAGCGGCAGGCCGCCAATGTCGCGCCAAACTCGCTGCGCCATTTCAACGCGAAGAGTTTCAATCGCCATACCGTTTCGCTGCGCCAGTGAACCCAGCTCGTTCATCTGGCGCGCGACGGTTTCGCCAAAACCTTCGAAGCAGACCGCCAACCGCCATTTTTGCTCCATGGAATCATTGCCAAGAACAACCGCGGTGGGCAGCAGTTTCGAATTGGCCAGCTCACTTGCCAGTTGCACGGCTTGCGCCAAGGTGCCACAAGCGATGCCGGTCACGCTCTGTTCGGGAATGGGCGCGACTCGCAAAGTTACTTCGCTAAGAATTCCCAAGCTGCCGAGGGAGCCGGTGAAGAGTTTGCACATGTCGTAGCCGGCGACATTCTTAACCACTTTGCCGCCGGCTTTGATCTGCTCGCCGCTGCCGAGAACGACTTTCATGCCGATCACGAGATCGCGCACGCTACCGTGGCTGCTGCGTTTCGGTCCGTTGAGATTGGCCGAGACGATGCCGCCGATGGTCGAGCGCTCGGGGCCGGGCGCGTCAAAGGGCAGGAATTGCTTTTGCGGACCTAAGGCGGTTTGCAGCGCGCCGAGGGTGGCGCCACTTTGCACGGTCACGGTCAGGTTAGCGTGATCATGCTCGATCAGCCGGTTCATTCGAGTTGTAGATATGACGACATCGAGTCGCCGCGGCGGATTGCCAATCGCCATCGCCGTGCCGCCGCCCCAAGGGGCCACGCTCGCTGCCGACTCCGCGCAGATGCGTAAGGCCGCGGCGATCTCGTCGGCCGATTGCGGCAAACAAACCAGCGCCGGCAGCTTGCCAGCGACACGGTGCAATTCTAACTCATGCGGCTCGGCGCTTAGCGCATCGGCGCCCAAGGCGGCTTGCAGCTGCACTGCGAGCTGTTCATGACTAATTTTCATCTCTTATTTTTATTTTTTGGGCGCGTCTTCGGCCTCGCGGTAGGCGCGGTCGAGTAGGTCCATTAAATGATAGATGGCGATCTCTGGACCGTAGGTTTTTGCGCCGTAGCCGAGCTGAAGCATGCAGCCGGGATTGGGCGCGACGATGGCCTCCGCTTTGGTTACACCAACCGCCTCCATCTTCTCTTTGAGCAGATGCTGCGACATGCCGGTGTGGGTGAGGTTGTAAATTCCCGCGCTGCCGCAGCAACGATCCGAGCCTTCCATCTCAATGAGTTTTAGACCTGGGATCGACTTGAGCAGTTGGCGCGGCTGATTGCGAATTTTTTGTCCGTGCGCGAGGTGACAAGGATCTTGGTAAGTCACGGTCATCGCCAATGGCGCGAGCTTGCCGACCAGTCCGAGACCGGCAAGAAATTCACCGGCGTCTTTAACCAGCGCGCTGAAACGCTTGGCTTTGTCGGCATACCCAACATCATCCCGCAGCAGGTAGCCGTATTCTTTCATCGCCGCACCGCAACCGGCGGCGTTGACGACAATCGCGTCGACTCCAGCATCAAGAAATGCGTCGATGTTTTGGCGCGCCATTTGTTTGGCCGCGACGCTCTCGCCGTTGTGCGTGTTTAACGCGCCGCAACAAATTTGCCGCTTCGGAAAGATCACTTCGCAGCCGTTAAGGCGCAGCACGCGCAGGGTCGCGGCATTAACGTCGCCGAACATGAGTGGCATGACGCAGCCGTTGAGCATGGCGACCCGCGCGCGGCGTGGGCCGATGGCGGGCAGAACATTGGCTTCGGGCTGAAAGAATTTTTTCGGGATCGCCGGCAACAGGGCGTCCATGTCGCGCAGTTTT
>CAYZJE010000257.1:0-3452 GCA_964478485.1 uncultured Syntrophobacter sp.
ATGATGCGCTTAATCCCGGTAGATCGATCACCGCATAACGCTCGGGCGGCTGCTGAATCTCACGATAGCCGCTGTGTGCCCATTCAGCAGGGTGATTGACCACACCTGCGCGGACCATGTTCAAATCGATGTAGACCAGACGTGACCGGGCAGAAAATAGCGGTTGGCGCGCGGCATATATTCTCTCTTAAAGCGTACTTTTCACCTTCGAAAAAGCGCAGCTAAGCGCCTGAATCACTCCGATTCTGCGATCTTATGTCGTCGAATCAATATCTTGCGCAGGTCCGACCCGGCGCTCAGTCCGGCGCTCAGTCCGGGAGATCGACAAAGTCTTCGGCTTTCGCTCCCTTCGCTTTCGGATCGTTAGGTTACATAAACTCGAAGACGTCCAGGGCAATTGATTTTTTAGGATTCGCCTGGCCATGAACCAACTGGCGGACCTTTTCTGTGTTCTCACGGCTGAAAGTTTCTTCGCCACACCGGGTACAAACGGTTGCTGGAATGTGATCAACCAGCACGTACTTCCCGTCCAACTGGAAAACCTCGTCTACCAACTCTTCCCTGCTTTCGTGCGATGCGCACACGGAACATTTAAACATACCTACCTCCGTAGCCAGTTAACGGTTTGAACGATTTGAACGTCTTGAACGTTTGGAACTGTATTATTGAATCCCATAAAACCGCGCCGGATTATCTTGCAATATCTTTTTCGCCAACTCCGGCCGCACCTTGCCGTTCTTTTCCAGCGTGCGCAGCGCGTCGATCTCCACCGACATGTCGACGTGGCCGGTTCTTACAGGTTGGTGAAAAAAACTTCGGAATGCTTCGAGGGCCTCAGCATGATGGTTCGACAGGCTCACCATGAGCGGAGGAATGCCGTTCACCCTGAGCATCGTCGAAGGGTCGTCCTGAGCACCGTCGAAGGACTCCGTTAGCGGTTTTTCAGCAACCTCCTATTGCCAGGAAGTATCCGACAAACGGGGAAAACAAGTCAATCAATTTAAGTCGCGAGCGGGTTTTGAACCCCGCTCGCGACCAAAGGGGATGCTCGCCCCCTTTGGAAACCCCATTTAATTGTTCCCACCTCAAGAGGCGGGGTTTACTTGAAATTATGCAGCCTCTTGACGACCACCCATGATTCACTGTTAGATAGGTGAAGTCACATCGCCGGTGAGGAGGTTCACGGACAACGATGGCTATACCTGGTGAAAAAGCGATTCAAATGGTGCGCAGCGCGCACACTCAAGCAGCACAGTTGGACATCGCCGTCACGGCGGTGGTCGTCGATCAGAGCGGTCGCATGATCGCGCTCGGGCGCATGGACAAGGCGCGACCGATCACGGTGGAGATCGCCTTGAATAAAGCCTACACGGCGGCGAGCTTTCAGCAGCCGACCAAAGATTTGGCCGGCGTGGCGAATCAAGCCTGGTTTCACAGTCTGGTGGTGTCGAGCAATGGCAAGGTAATGCCCGGCGGCGGCGCTTTGCCGATCGCCGAAGGCGGCAACATCGTCGGCGCCATCTCCGTTGCCGGTGGCACCGACGATCAAGATCAAAAATGCGCCGAAGTGGCGCTGGCAGCGTATCAAGGATGAAGGCGGAAGGAAAAAAAAGTAACCGGAGGGTCGAACATGTCGAAAGCAGAAAAGCTCGAACCATCGCCTGAAATTGCCAGCAATGCCGAATTCCCCACGCCCTACCTCGGCCGCACGGTGCGTATAGTCGGGAAATTTATCAACGTCGACATGAACCAGTCGCCCCATCCGAAGAATCAGCGCGGCGAGTTGGGCAAGCCGTTATTTAATTGGTACCACAACACGGTCTCGAAAGACCCGCTGACCCGGGTGTCGGCGCCGAACCATTTTGCTGACCGGCGCCACTTTTTGAGCACGGTGGTCAACCAAGCCGCCAAGGGCAAAATCAATCCGCAAAAAATTCCGGTGAACGATCCAGCGGCGATGGCGCGCCATATCAAAGCGGTGGCGCACTACATGGGCGCCGACATCGTGCAGATCGCCAAAGCCCATCCGTCGTATCTTTACGCCATCGGCGGCGGCCGCTATGTGCAAGACGGCAATGCCAAAGACGACTATGGCGCTCACACGCCGGAAGATTTGGCGCGCAAGTTTCCCTACATCATCATGTCGACCACGGCGTGGGACTACAACAAACTGCAAGCGCACCGCCACCTGATCGGCGACTCGGCGTATCATATCTCGCAGATCAAGGGCAACATGATTTTGAAAGCGCTCGAAGGCTACATCAAAGAGCTCGGCTACACCGCGCTGCGCGGCGTGGCGATCCCGCAAGCGGTGGGCGTCGCGTCGGGCGTCGGCGAGCTCGGCCGCAACGGTCTGGTGATCAACAAGAAATTCGGCGCCCGCGTGCACATGCCCGATCCGATCATGACCGACTTGCCGCTCATGGCCGACGAACCGGTCGACATCGGCGTCGAGGATTTTTGCAAAATCTGCCGCAAGTGCGCCAACACCTGCCCGACCAACAGCATTCCGTTCGGCGACAAAGTCGTCCACAACGGCGTCGAGAAATACAAAATCAATTGGCTCACCTGCTACAAGCTCCGCCCTTACGTGCACGACCAGTGGGGCAGCTGCCTCACCTGCGTCGCTGTTTGTCCCTACACCAAACCGCAGGCCTGGTGGCACAACCTCGCGACTTGGTCACTGCACAATTGTCCGTTCGCCCTGCGGCCGATCCTGGTGCGCTTTTTGAAATGGATCGACGATAAATTTTGGGGCGTGGTGCGGAACGGCCGGGTGCAGTGGCTCGGCTACGACTCCGGCGTGAAGCCAGGCGAGCATGCTTGCACGGTCAGCGGCTGCAACGCGTCGCATGAAAAGGCGGGAACGACCGCGGTCGCCGGCAACGTCGGCTACTACGCGCCGCTCAAGGAAAACACCAACCGCTTCGTCAAGCGAGACGCGTAGTGGCGTTCAAGTTTCCTTGGTCGGGGAAAGAGTCGCACCGCGACGATCCCTACTGGGACTTCTTTATCAACACGGCGCCGGCGGATCTCACCAACACGGTGACCGAGCTGATGCGCAAAGCGCCGGCGGGAAATATTTTTCCGACCAAGGCCGAGCTGCACACGCCGGAGATCACCGCGAGCCACGTCAAAGGCATGGCGCAATATTTTGGCGCGGAATTGATCGGCATCGCCAAGCTGCCTCTGCTGCCAACGCGCGAAACTCTTTCCCCTCGCCCGCGTGCGGGAGAGGGCAAGGGTGAGGGTCCGGAGGATAACTTTCCCTTCGCCGTCATCTGCGCCGTCCACGCCGATTACGATCCACACACTGCGCCCGGCATCGGCGGTCAGATGCCGGTGCAAAACGGTTTGTTCATCACCTTCGTTCTAAGCTCGTGGATCAGAGAACTCGGCTTTAGCGCCACCATCGTCCGTGACGCCGACACCGACGCTCTCGCGGCGAAAGC
>CAYZJE010000258.1:0-13547 GCA_964478485.1 uncultured Syntrophobacter sp.
GACGCCAAACGCTGCGCCATCGTCGGCTACTGCATGGGCGGGCGCATCGGCATTCACTTCGTCGCCGCGACGCCGAGCGTGCGCGCTTTCGTCGGCTACTATCCGTCGGTGCGCGACGAAGAGCCGAACAAGTTACGGCCGCGCCATCCCAACGATGCCGTCAAAGACATCAACTGTGCGTCGCAAATATTCCTCGGTGGCAACGACCACGTCGCCAGCATTCCGGTGCAGCAAAAGCTGATGGCGAGCTTCCAAGCCAACGGCCAGCCGCTCGACTGGCACTTCTTCCACCGTGCCGGCCACGGCTTCGCCATGGCCGACGGCGAATGCTACGATCCCAGATTGGCCGACCACGCGTGGACGCTGGTGGCGGATTTTCTTGGCAGGGAATTGGGCAACGAATAACCGGTCCTCAACACGTCACCCCCGAATGCTTTTATCGGGGGTCCAGTCGGATCTCGCCTGGATTCCCGCTTAAAACATGCGGGAATGACGGATGCTGAAAGTTCAGCCCAACGTCGTGAGCTGCCATAATTGACCTTAGATCAAACCACCTGCCCCGCCGCCCATCCCGACGACCATGCCCATTGAAAGTTGAAGCCGCCGAGATGGCCGGTGACATCGACGACTTCGCCGATGAAATAGAGACCGGGAACGATTTTCGACTCCATCGTGGTCGACGACAGCTCATCGGTGTCGACTCCGCCGAGCGTGACCTCCGCGGTCCGGTACCCTTCGGTTTCGCTCGGCCGAAAGCGCCAGTTCTGCAACCGCTCGCAGATCGCCCGCAAGTCGCGCGGCAGATATTGGCGCAGCAGCCGGTTGCCTAGTTCAATTTCGCACAAGCGCTGCGCCAACCGTTTCGGCAGAAACTCGCCGAGTACCGTCTTCAATTCAGCATCTGGACGCGACGATTGCCGTTTCCTCAGCCATGCATCCCCATCGGTCAAGGGCAATAAATTAACCGAGAGTTCATCGCCCGGGCTCCAATATGACGAAATCTGCAAAATCGCCGGCCCGCTGATGCCGCGATGGGTAAACAGCATCGCGTTGGAAAAGCTTTGACGGCCACGCTCGACTTGAACCGGCAAGCTGACGCCCGACAAATCTTTGTATCGAACCAAATCGTCTGGACTGAAAGTAAGCGGCACCAGCCCCGCGCGGGTCGGCACGATCCGATGGCCGAACTTTTTTGCAAGCTCGTAACCGAAGGCGGTAGCGCCCATCTTCGGCACCGACAACCCGCCGCAAGCAACTACCAGCGACGACGCTTCGACCGAACCGCGGTTGGTTTTTAAGACAAGCCCATTCGCGCCACGCTCCACACCGCTCACTTTACAGTCAACCGTAATACCCACATCTGCGAGACCACATTCATCGGTTAGCATCTTGACGATCAATTTCGCCGACTGGTCGCAAAATAATTGGCCAAGCTCTTTTTCGTGATAGGCGATACTATGGCGCTCCACCATGGCGATGAAGTCCGAATGCGTATAGCGCGCCAACGCGGACTTGCAAAAATGCGGATTAGCCGAGAGAAAATGTTCCGGCGTGACGTTGAGGTTGGTGAAGTTGCAGCGCCCGCCGCCGGAAATGAGAATTTTTTTGCCGACCCGGTCGCAGTGTTCTATCACGAGAACGCGCCGGCCGCGCTTGCCCGCCTCGATGGCGCACATCAAGCCCGCGGCGCCGGCGCCGATCACCGCTACATCGTATCGAATCATTAACCCGGCGCGGCGGCCCTACTTTTTGAACGCCGCCAGATAAGGCGCGGCGTCCTGAAACACGCGCTGAAACGATGCCCGTTCGGCGAGCCGGTTCATGTAAGCAACGACGTTCTGGGAGTACGAAGATAGTGGATGGTAGTAGAGTCTCAGATAATCCCCTTCTCCTTAAACTCCGCGATCTGCTGATCGGTGTAGCCGAGCGGCTTCAAATACTCCGCGTTGTGCTCGCCTAGTTCCGGCGGCGGCAGCGGATGGGGATTTTTGCTGTCGCTGTACTGGTTCGGGAACGCGACGGTGCGAATATTCGGTTTATCTTGGCGTTTGATTTCGATCTCCAATCCCATATGTTTGATCTGCGGGTCTTGGAAAACTTCCTGCATGTTGTAGACCGGCGTGTGCGGCACATCGTTGGCTTCGAGCTGTTCCAGCCAATGTGCCCGCGGCTTCTCTTTGAAAAACTCGCCAAAGGTTTTGGCGAGATCATCGTAATTCTTGCGCCGGTTCGGCCGCGTGTTAAAGCGCGGGTCGTCGATCAATTCCGCATGGCCTGCGGCCTTGCACAAGCCTTCCCAGAATTTTTGCGGCGACGATAAATGGATCGCGAACATCGCGCCGTCCGAGCCATTGAACGCGTAGGTCTGCGACTGCATTGGCCGGGTATATGGCCCGGGAATTTTCCCCGTGGCAAGCGAATCGGTCGCGGGTGCGATCAAAAAAGCCAGGACTGAGCCAGCCATCGTCGTGTCGACTTGCTGGCCCTTACCGGTCTTCGCTCGTGCGGCGATCGCGCCGAGCACGCCAATGGTGGCGAACATACCGCTTAAGCTGTCGGCGTAGTTCGGCCCGATAGGCCGGGGATTCTTGGCGTCCATGAGCAAACTCAACATACCGCCAAGCCCCTGCCCGACAGTGTCGTAAGCCGGCCGCTTTACGTACGGCCCGGTCGGCCCGGTGCCGGTGATCGAGAGATAAATCACGCCGGGATTGGTCTTGCTCACGGTGCCGTAGTCGATGCCGAGCTTTCTCATCACGCCGGGACGATAGTTGTCGAGCACGACGTCGGCCGTCTTGGCGAGCGCAAGAAATATTTCTTTTCCCTCTGGCGTCTGAAGATTCAGAGTCACGCTACGCTTGCCGCGGTTGTAGGCCCAAAAGTTCGGCTCATCGCCGCCCAGATCCCACCCGCGAAACGGATCGCCGCCTTTAGGATTCTCCACTTTAATAACTTCCGCGCCCATATCGGCCAACAACATCGCGCCATATGGCCCGGAAATAAAATTCCCCAACTCCAATACTTTGATCCCCTCCAAACAACCCTTCATCCTTATCCCCTTAATGACTTTTCATTCTTCCCTTGGCGTCCTTTGTGCCCTTGCGCGAGATTTGTCCGAACCCATTCATCCATCGCACCAAGCACAACCCTTCCCAGTCTGCGCGGGAGAGTCAGATCACACCCTTCTCCTTCAACTCGGCAATCTTCGCCTCGTCATAGCCGAGCGCTTTTAGAAACTCGCCGTTGTTCTCGCCGAGCTCGGGCGGTGGGGAAGGAAACGGCGACGGCGTATCGCTGTGAGTCAGTGGGAATTTGACGGTGCGGATCGTCGGCTTGTCTTTGCGTTCTATGGCGATCTGCATGCCCATGTGCTTGACCTGCGGGTCATCGAAGACTTCTTTCAAGTTATACACCGGCGTGTGCGGCACGTCGTTGGCTTCGAGCTGCTCGACCCAGTGCGCGCGCGGCTGCTCTTTGAAAAACACCGCGAAAGTCTTGTTCAGTTCGTCGTAGTTATCGCGCCGGTTCGGACGGGTCTTGAAGCGCGGATCTTCGATCAATTCGGAATGGCCCACCGACTTGCAGAGCCCGTCCCAGAACTTTTGCGGCGACGACAAGTGTATCGCCAACATCGCGCCGTCGGCGCAGGCGAACGCATAGGTTTGCGACTGGCGCGGCCGGGTGTACGGACCGGGGATGCGTCCATGCGCCATGGTCTCGGTTGCCGGCGCATTTAAAAACGCGAGGATCGAGCCCACCATCGTTGCATCGACCTGCTGGCCTCTGCCGGTCTGATTGCGCGCCATCAGCGCGCCCAAGACTCCCAGCGCCGAAAACATCCCGCTCAGGCAATCCGCGTAGGCCGGGCCGACCGGCTTGGGATTTTGCGGGTCCATGAGCACGCTCATCATGCCGCCCATGCCCTGACCCACCGTGTCGTAGGCCGGCCGTTTGACGTAGGGACCCGTCGGGCCGGTGCCGGTGATCGAGCAGCAGACGATTCGCCCGTTGATTTTCTTGAGTGACTCGAAGTCGATGCCGAGCTTCTGCGTCACACCGGGCCGGTAGTTATCCATCACGACATCGGCCTGCTTAACCATGCCGTAGAAAATCTCCTTACCCTCCGGCGTCTGCAAGTTGAGCGTCACGCTTTTCTTGCCGCGATTATAAGCCCAAAAGTTTGGTTGATCGCCGCCGAAATCCCAGCCGCGAAACGGATCGCCGCCCTTGGGATTTTCTACTTTAATAACTTCCGCGCCCATGTCGGCCAGCAACATCGCGCCGTACGGCCCGGAAATGAAATTGCCCAATTCCAAAACTCTGATACCGTCTAAACAACCTGCCATTGTTGCATCTCCCCTTTTGATTTGAAATTTGAAATCTGAAATCTGAAATCTGAAAGGCCGAGCGCCAGCGAGGCTTGCCTGTTGCCTATTTTCATCTTAATCAGATAATGAGCTTTCATATCTCCCATTTGACAGGAGAACAAGATGGCCACACCGCCTCCGGTTACCGACACACTGGCGCGCTTCGTCACTGAGACCGACTTTGCTTCGATCTCGGAGAAAACCCGGGCCAATGCCAAGATGCATATACTCGACACGTTCGGCGTCGCCCTCGCCGGCTCCAAGACTTCCGTCGCGAACATCACCGTCGACTATTGCAAAAACCTCGGCGCGTCAAGCGAAGCATCGATCTGGGGCACGCACGCCAAAGCGTCAGTCTCCACCGCAGCGTTTGCCAATGGCTTGCTGTCGCACGCGCTCGACTACGACGACTGGGACGCCTTTATCCATGTCGGCCATCCATCGAGCATGCTCGTCGGCGCGGCCGTGCCGCTAGCGGAAAATATCGGCGCATCCGGCAAAGACTTGCTCAAAGCCTACGTGCTCGCCATGGAAGTGATCTGTAAGCTCGCCGCGCACTCGCCCAACATGCAGGATCGCGGCTTCCACAGCACGCCGGTCTTCGGCAGCCTTGGCGCCGCGGTCGCGTGCGGCAGCTTGTTGAAACTCGACGCCGCGAAGCTAAAAGCCGCCCTCGGCGTCGCCGCCTCCGGCGCCGGCGGCATCCACCGCCAGCAAGGCTCGATGGTCAAACCGTTTCACGCCGGCAATTCCGCGCGCAACGGCGCCGAAGCCGCGCTGCTAGCGAGCAACGGTTTTACCGCCGACGCCGCGATCTTCGAAGCGCCGCGCGGTTTTTGCGACACCTTTTTCGGCAAGGATAGCTGCGACTACGACAAGATGATCGAGAACTTAGGCAAGCCGTTTTATTTAGAAACCCCCGGCATGGGTTTGAAATGGCACCCGTGCAGCGCGCCGCAGTTCCTCGCCGCCGACGCCGCGTTGCATTTGAAGCATGAGCACAAGATCAACTTCGCCGACGTAGTGAAAATGGAAGTCAGCATCCCACCGCTACGCTACCAGCGCCATTACGCAGCGGAAGTCAAAACCGGCCTGCGCGGCAAGTTCGCCATCAACTACGTCGTCGCCATGGCCTTTCTCGACGGCAAGCTCGAAATCGCGACGTTTACAGATGAATACGTCAACCAACCGCAAGTCCAAGACGCCTTCAGCAAAGTCAAAGTCATCGTCGACGAATCGATCCCCGAGCCCGGCCCCTACTGCCCCGTCAGCGTTGAATTAAAAAACGGCACCCGCCACAGCTACACAGCGAAAATCGCCAAAGGCGATCCGCGCAATCCGATGACGGAAGCCGAGGTGATGGGAAAATTTCGCGGCAACGCGATAACGGCGATTTCAGATAAACAGACCGAAGCAGTGATCGACGCCGTGAACCGACTCGAAGCGGTAGACAATATCAAGACGATCGTCGAGCTGCTCACAGCCTAAAAACCGGAGCGCGGATGTCCCCGTCTCCGTGATTCTCCGAGGCGACAATGCTCATGACCGAAAAAACCCTATTCCCTACCGAGCCGGCACCGGCGCTCGTCACCGTCACTCATCTGGTGTATGCCTTGCACGCCTTGAGTCTTCTGATCGGCGTAACGACCGCGGCGACCATCGTGGGAGCGTTCGTTTTTGGCGTCCCCTCCATCATCGCCGTCGTCATCAATTACCTGAAGAGGGGAGAGGCAAGAGAGACCTTCCTCGAGTCACACTTTCGCTGGCAGATTCGGACCTTCTGGTTTGCGCTGCTCTGGTCCGTGGTCGGCACGATGCTGTTCGTTTCTTTAGTCGGCATCCCGCTTGCGGTGGCAGTTTTCTTCGCGGCCGGCCTGTGGGCCATCTACCGGGTCGCTCGCGGTTGGCTCGCGCTGCGCGATCGAAAGCCGATGTATACGAACAAATGAATGTATGGTTAATCTCATCATGTGGTCGAAGAAAACTGAGATATCGCCGGCGTCGATTGCGCGTTCGCGATGGTAACGCGTCATTGATATTCGATGGGCCCCTTTGGCGATCGCAGTGGAGACTTATCAAATCGCCGCAACGCCGGCTACGATTACTTTGACAGCGACGCACCAATCTCATATTCTCCGGTCGGAACTACCCCGAGTCGATAACGCCGGCCGTTCCCCACCCCACGGATCGGGTCGCGCAGGAGGTATAAAAGAGATGATCGCTATGCTCGTCGCAATCGTCCTGATGTTTTTGGGCTCCTTGCCATGGGCCGGGGCGGCCTCTGCTGCAACGCCAACCGCCGCCACCGTCCAAAAGGCGAAGCAAGCCGCCGATGCCAAGGGTTATTCATTTATCGCCAGCCGCGATGAAATCGTCAGCAATGCCAAGAAAGAGAGCAAACTTCGCGTCCAGAGTTCGTTGGACCCGAATACGTATAAGCCCCTCGCCGATTCTTTTAAAAAGAAGTACCCGTTCGCAGATCTCGATATTCAGGAGCTGACGGGCACCGACACGGCGCAACGCTTCCTGCTGGAACTCAAAGCGGGGACAAGCAAAGACTGGGATGTATTGCATCTCCCGGAAGATTTTTACACAGACTACGCGCCGTACGCGAAGAAACTTGACCTTTTAGGGATGGCCGAACAGGGCGTCTTGAATATCAATCCCAAAATGGTCGATCCCGAATACCGCAGCGTGGTGAGCGTTGGTTCCGGCATTTGCTCGATTGCGTACAACAAGAAGCTGCTTGCACCCGACAAGGTTCCGAATCGGTGGGAAGATTTTTTGAAGCCGGAGTTCAAGGGAAAAAAGTTTCTGGTCGACATCCGACCCTATTGCGTTAGCGCTCTCGTGCCCGCTTTGGGTGAGGAATGGGTCATGAACTATGCGCGAAAGATCAAGGAACAGGATCCCATCTGGGTGCGCGGCAACACGCGGGCGATGAGCGGCATCATTGCCGGCGAATATCCGCTCCATCAAATGACCCAATACCATTCCTGCGTGCGCGCCACCGAAAAAGACATCACCAAATCTCTCGGCTGCAAGATTCTTGAACCGGTCCCGGTCAAGCTCCAGGACGTCGTCGGCGTTCTACAAACCGCGCCGAATCCGTCGCGCGCGCTGCTTTTTATCGAGCACGCAGCCAGTCGTGAAGGGCAAAAAATCATCGATCAATTCAACCCGCTAAAGTCAAACGTCTTTGCCGATGGCGAGATCGCCAGATTGCTTAAGGGAAGAAACGTTTCGCTGAACGATTATCGCACCTATCACAAATCGCCGGAGTGGATAAAAATGGTCTTGGAAGCCTACGGCTTTCCCAAGGCCGAATCTAAGTAGCGGCAAGAAATCCAGCGCTCCTTTGTCACTCATCCGCCCCGTTTTGAACGATTTGAACGATTTGAACTCGGAGTTTTAAGGTCCGAGGTGGACAACGATTTTTGATTGCGATAAGTGATTTTCTATTCCCGCTAACGAAAACGAATAGAATGATCTCCGGAGCCCTCGAAGGAACCACTTGTATCGATGTCAGTGGCCATGTGGCCGGGCCATACGCCAGCAGTTTGCTTGGCGACCTCGGCTGCGACGTGATCAAAGTCGAACTGCCCAATGGCGGCGACACCCACCGCGGGCGCAATCCCAAATATGAAGGCTACGGCCCGAGCTTCCGAGCGCTCAATCGGAATAAGAAAAGCGTCACGCTCAATCTGCGCGAAAACAAGGCTCGCGAGATTTTGCTCAAACTGCTCGCCGGCGCCGACATCTTCCTGGAAAACTTTCGCCCGCCGACGCGGAAAAATCTCGGTCTCGACTACAACGAGCTGGCGAAGCTGAATCCGAAGCTAATCCACTGCTCGATCTCCGGCTACGGCCAGAGCGGTCCCTACCGCGACAAGCCCGGCTTCGACACCATCGGTCAGGCGTTGAGCGGCATGATGAGTTTGGTCACCGATCTCGACGATCCCAAAGTCGCCGGCATTTCCTTCGTCGACCACTCGGCTGGCATTTTCGCTGCCCACGGCATCATGGCCGCGCTGATTGCCCGGGGCAAAACCGGACTGGGCCAGTTCATCGACGTGTCGCTCTTACAAGTGGCCATCGCGTTTATCGAGTCCCATGTGTCCGATTATTTGAACGGTGGCGAAGCCGTGTCGCGAGAAAATTTTCCCAAGGGAAGAATTTACAGCCTGCTCGATTGTAATAAGCAACCCTTTATGGTCCATCTGTCGGGGCACAACGAAGCTTGGAAGGGGCTGCTTAAAGCTGGCGAGCTGGATAATTTAATCGGCGACCCGCGCTTTGCCACGCGCAAACATCGCAGCGACCGGCACGCGGAGATCGTCGAGATCCTGCGCCAAGCGTACGCCAAAAAGCCGCGCGACTATTGGCTGTCGCGGCTCGACGCCAACAACATTCCCAACGCGCCGATCAATACGATCCGCGAAGTGTTCGACCACCCGCAGATCAAGCATTTGGGCATTCCCAAACAGATCGAGCATCCGAAGATGGGCACAACCAACTTGGTCGGTAGCCCGATCAACATGTCCGGCACGCCGCCAAAATTTTTCCGCGCCGCGCCGCTGCTCGGGGAGAATACCGCGGAGGTGTTGGCGAAGTTGGGCTACGACGAAACTGCCATTAAGGACTTACGGGCGCTTAACGTGATATGAAAACCGTCTGGAGTCTAGCGTCTGGCGTTCAAGAGTTAACTCCAGACCCTAGACGCCAAACTCTAGACCCAAAAGCAAAAGGAGTAGACAATGGATTTTACCGTTTCCGCAGATCCACCCCAGGTAGTGGAGTTTAGAAAAGAGGTCGCCGCCTGGCTGGCCGAGCAGTTCAAAGGCCATGAGCACCTGCGCTGGTCGGCGTCTTGGTCGACCCGTGAAGACGCCGAGGAATACAAGTTCCGCCGCGGCTTGGCCGAAAAATTGGGCGCCAAGGGCTGGTTGTTTCCGTTGTATGAAAAGAAATACGGCGGCGCCGAGCTCACCGTCGATCACCAAGTCGTGCTCGAAACCGAGCTATTTAAATACGGCCTGAATCTCTCGCACACGTTTTACACCCTGGCGCGCATCGTCGCGCCGGTGTTGATCCGCTGGGGCACCGAAGAACAGAAGGCAGAGTTTTTGCCGGACATCATGCGCGCGCAAATCTGCGTCTGGCAGGTGCTCACCGAACCGCATGGTGGCAGCGATATCGCCAACTGTCAGACCAAAGCGATCCGCGACGGCGATGATTACGTCGTCAACGGCCAAAAGGTCATGGTCGGCCACCATTTGCCACCGGACTTTCTCTGGACCTTGGTGTGCACCAATCCGCAGGGCAAGCGCCATGAAAATCTCGGTTGGCTGCATATCCCGGCGAATCTGCCGGGCGTCACGATCCAGCACATGAATATGATGATGGGCATCAAGAACTCCGTGTTCTTCGACAACGTGCGCGTGCCAGCAAAGTATTTAATCGGCGGCGAGAACAACGGCTGGAAAGTCGCCAGCACCCACATGGAGCTCGAACATGGCGGCGACGGCCGCATCGCCGCCGATCCTCTAATCGAGCGCGTGGTCGAGTACTGCCGCAACACGCATATCGATGGCAAGCCGATCATGGAAGATCCGCGCGTGCGCGATCTGGTCGCCGACATGACGATCGAGTTAAATACGCTGCGCCGCTTCAACCAATTGATCTACTGGCGCCGCTTCGCCAAGAAGCCGCATCCCTACGGCGGCCCGCAGCAGCGCTACTATCAACGCATGCTGCGCCTGCGCAACGGCGAGCGCTTGCAAGCGATCATGGGCGCCGACGCGCTGGAGCAAAACTTATCGGTGCACGAAGTGATCGATTTCGAATACGCGGTACGCACCGGTCCGGGTCAGCTGCACGGTGGCGGCACGCTCGATACCGACCGGCTAATTTTCGCCCGTCGTCTCGGCCTCGGCCGGCCGACCAAGGAAACCGCGCCGGAAACGCATTAAAACAGATGGCTAACTGTCTTAACGTTTTGAACGGCTTGAACGATTTGAACATTTTGAACGAAATGTTGCTGGACGTTCAAGCCGTTCAAATAGTTCCAAACGTTCAAGCCGTAGGAGAATTGATATGGATCTAGCATTAACCGAAGACCAAGAGATGTTGAAAAAAGTCGCGTCAGACTTTGTCAAAGCCGAGGTTCCGGCGCACCAGATGACCCAGTGGTATAAGAATAAGCAAACTTTCCAACCGCAGCTTGTCAAAAAAGCCGCCGAGTTGGGTTGGCTCGGCATGATGTTGCCGGAACAATACGGCGGCGCCGGCGTGTCGACGATGGACTGCGCCGTGGTGTTCGAGGAACTCGGCCACGGCCCGGTGCCCGGCCCGCTGTTCACGTCAGGCATCTTGAGCGCGCAGATGATCTACGAGGCTTGCACCGAGCCGCAGCGAAACGCATTGCTGCCGCCGCTCTGCGCGGGAACGTCGATTGTCGTGCCCGCGCTAATGGACAAAGCGGCTTACTGGGGACCGGAAGCGGTCGAGACGCGGCTCAGCAAGACCCCCAGTGGCTACCTTATGAGCGGCGCCAAGCGTTTCGTCTTCGACGCCCAAGCCGCCACCAGCTTTCTCTGCGCCGCGCGCAGCGAAGAAGGCAAAGTGGTTTTCTTGCTGGTCGATGCCAAAAGCCCAGGCGTCACGATCACGCCGCATATCGGTTTTTTTGTTTCCGTCGCCGAAGTGAAGTTCGACAACGTCGTCGTCGGCACGGAGAGTCTGCTGGGATCGAGCGGCGCCAACTGGGCGACCTTGGAAGCAGCGCTGGACAAGGCGCTGCCGGTTCTTGCCGCCTATCAAGTCGGCGCCACTCAAGAAGTCTTCGACATCACCTGCGAGTACACCAACTCGCGCGTCGTCTTCGGCCAGCCCATCGGCCGCTTCCAGCGCGTGCAAGATCACTGTGTCGATATCTCGATCAATCTCGACATGGCGCGCTGGGCAACCTACGAAGCAATCTGGCGTGTCGACAGCGGCATGGACGCGCGCGCCGGCGTGCACGAAGCCAAAGCGACCGCCAGCGACGGCTACTATCACGGGACCAATTACGCACACATGGTTTGGGCCGGACCGGGCACCGACTACGGCCACCCGATGATGGCGCACAGCGTGCTGGCGCACACGCTGTATCAATATCTCGGCACGCCGGGGCATCATAAAAAGTTGATGATTGATGCGTTGTATCCGCGCGCTTAGGCGACAAACTTGGGTCGAGGGTAGAACTGAATGGTCGAGGATGGAGGATTGAGGATGGACGATCGCGTTCTTCGACCCCGCCATCCTCGATCATCTATCCTCCATCCTCGACCCCGCCGAAGCTTAGAGGAGTAGCATGAAATTTTATCTGCATTTCGTCACTCCACTCGTTCTCATCACTCTCTCCCTCGTCGCCAATCTGCACGCGCAATCGCAATCGGCTCTCATCGACGGTGCCAAGAGAGAAGGCAAGCTGGTCTGGTACACATCGATGGCGATCGACACCTCGAAGCCGGTCCTCGATGCCTTCGAGAAAGAGTATCCGTTCATCAAAACCGAACTGGTACGCGCCGGCGAGGAGCAGCTGGTCAATCGCATTTTTAGCGAAACCCGCGCCGGGCTCTGGGCGTTCGACGCGTTGTCGACTAGCTCCATCGCGACCATGATCGAGCGTAAGATCATCACGCCCTACTTCGCGCCGGAGCGCGATTTGTTCATAGATCAGTTCAAAGATCCACAGGGCTATTGGACGGGAGTCTTCGTCAACAACCTGGTCCTCGCCTACAACACCAAGATGCTGGCCGCCAAGGACGCGCCGAAAAATTACGAGGATCTGCTCCTGCCCAAATGGAAAGGGCAGATGCTGATGGACTCCACCGACTACGATTGGTTCGGCACACTGATCACCGTTTGGGGCCGGGAAAAAACCGTCAGGTATATGCAGCAGCTCGCCAAGCAAGATCCGCTCTGGCGCCGCGGCCACGGCCTCACCGCGCAACTAGTCGGCGCCGGCGAAGTGCCGCTGGCGTGGGCCTATAATTTCCGTATTGAAAGAATGAAACGCGAAGGCGCGCCGGTGGATTGGATCGAAAGCTTCGATCCCATCGTCGTGACGATCAGCGGCATCGCGCTTAGCTCGAAAGCGAGCCACCCCAACACGGCCAAGCTACTGATCAATTTCGCCACCTCGAGAAAAGGCCAGGAGATGATCCGCGAAATGCGCCGCATCCCGGCGCGGACCGACGTCAAGCCGGTGGCGGCGAAAATGGATCAGAGCAAGCTTAAGTTGAAAGCGGTCCCCAAAGAGGTGTACTCAGGACTCGACGATCACGCGCGCGAGTTTCGAAAAATCTTCGGCCTATAGCGAAAGGAGAGACAAAGATGAAGCGTCAGGGTTGGCGGTTGGCGGCGGCAATTTTGGGATTCTTAATTTTCGTCGGGAGTTATGCCGCGGCAGTCGCCGCCGAAAAAGCTCCCTTCTATCAAGGCAAAACTCTTAATATCATCATCAACTTCGCCGCCGGTGGGCCCACCGATATCGAAAGCCGGATTTTCGCCAAGCATTTGCCCAGGCATATTCCCGGCCAACCCACGGTTACGGTCCAAGCCATGGGTGGTGGTGGCGGGATCACGGCAGCGAACTTTATCGGCGAAGTGGCCAAGCCGGACGGGCTCACCGCGGCTTATTTCACCGGAAGCCTATTCCACCAGCAGCTCAAAGATCCAGGGTTGCGCGTCGATCTGAGCAAATTCGGTTTCATCACCGGCGTGAACGGCGTTACCGTCTCTTACATTCGCGCCGACGTAGCGCCGGGCATGAAAAAGCCGTCGGATTTCTTAAAGGCGCAAAAGTTTCGCGCCGCCGGTCTCGGCGTGAGCAGCTCGAAAGACGTGCGCTTTCGCCTCTCCTTCGATCTCTTGGGTCTCAAGTACGACTACGTCACCGGCTACAACAACAGCTCCGACGCGCGGCTCGCGGTCCAGCGCAACGAAGCGCAGTATCACGACGAAACTCTGCCGAGTTACCGTTCACAAGTGGAACCCCAGATGGTGAAAACCGGCATAGTGGTGCCGCTCTACTATACCGATCTCGTCGCGCCGAGCGGGGAAATCTTGGTGAGCCGCGACGTGCCGGAGCTGCTGCCGTTCACGTATTATTACAAGGAAATTTTTGGCAAGCCG
>CAYZJE010000259.1:0-20052 GCA_964478485.1 uncultured Syntrophobacter sp.
TTCTTCGCCGCCAAAGGGCGGGTTGGTCATAATGATATCGACGCGGTCTCGGTCGCCGATCTCGCGCAGTGGAAAACGTAAACTATTCAACGGATCGATCTTCGGCGACTCCAGACCATGCAAGACCAAGTTCATCTGCGCGAGCAGATACGGCAGCGACTTGGCCTCGCCACCAAAGATGCTTTGGGTTTGCAGAACGTGCCGGTCCTCGACCGTCTCGCACTGCTTCTCCAGATGCTTGAACGACTCGACGAGAAAACCACCGGTGCCGCAAGCCGGGTCGAGGATCACTTCGCCCAATTGCGGATTAATGACTTCCACCATGAAGCGGACGACGGCGCGCGGCGTGTAAAACTCACCCGAGTCGCCCGCGGCGTCGCGCATTTCTTTAAGCATGGACTCGTAGAGATGGCCGAGAGTGTGGATCTCGTCACTGCTGGTGAAGTGGATGTCGCTGATCTTGTTTATCACGTCGCGCAGCAGATAACCGTTGATCATCCGGTTGATCGTGCCTTTGAAGACCGTGGCGATGACATCTCTACGGTCGCCACCGTTGGCGCCCTGTAAACCGCGTAGATAGGCAAATAGTCCAGGACCTTTCGTGCCGTCGGGCCTGACTGCTTCTTCGTTGTTCACAAAACTGATCATCTCGTCGCCGCTGATGCCGTCAGCCTTGGCCGCCCAGTCGCGCCAACGATACGGCGATTCGAGCGCGGGGCGGAAGCGTTTGCCGGCCATCCGTGCTTCCTGCTCGGCGATCTGCTCCATGTCATCCAGAAATTTAAGGAACATGATCCAGGTCAGCATCGGCAGCCGGTCGAGATCGCCATTGAGCCCCTTGTCCTTGCGCATAATATCGCGGCAGGACTTGACGATGGACGACAGCCGCTGGGCGGTGGTGAGGGGCTGAGTGCTTTTGGCGATTTTTTTTCTGGCCATGGTTCTAATCAAAAATTGTTTTCCAATAACCGTTCATCCGCGCTATTGCATCGTCCGTCGTAAGGTGGTTTAGCTTCAATTCCTTCGCCATCGATGCAAACGGCGCGGCCCAACTTGCCGGCGCGGCGGGAATAGTTAGCGGAACCGCGTGTGTCTTGCGATGGGTAAACGTGGCTTCTACGGCTAATTTCACCGCTGCCGGCGCCGGTGCTTCATGGTCGAGTATCAATATCAGGTCGATGAGGTCTTTCACCCGTGAGTTTATACCGGTCGCGCGAGGCAGAGTGTAGGAATGGACTTTTTCAGCGAGCTGTTGGGCGATGGGAATGATACGAAAGCGTGCCCGCGAAATCCCGGCAAAAGAGAGAAAGTCTTCGCCGCTGCTCCACTCGGCCTCGTCCAAGACGATGTCGCCAACTCCCACATCGAGATGAAATTTGGCGAAAGTGCGCTGGTCAAGGAGAACTTCGACGGGAAAACGAGCCCCGCCGTCCGGCGGGGCATCGAATTCTTGTCGTGGCGCGCCAATGTAAACTACGAAATAGTCGCCAAGGTCGACGGACGCATCGTCCTGGAGCTTTTCCCACACGCTCTGGATCGCAGTACCCGCACCAACCATCTCAGGGGCAGCACTCGGTAAAGACAGGTCAACGTCCTTGGTGGTTCTCGCTTTCATTCCGTAGCGCACTTCCAAGCCGTAGCCACCTTTCACCAACCAGGTAGAGTCCGTGGCAGCGAAAAGACGAGCTAGCAACCGGTCGAATGAGACGAGCCGGCGCAGCCGCTGAACGTGCGCATTGCTGGTAACCTTGGCGTTGAACCGGCTCTCGATCGCTTGCCGCAACGCCCTGGCGGTTTTGTATGGATTGTCCGGCACGATTAGCTCGCCAAGCGTTCTGTGCTTCTCAAGGCTTCTTGAATGCGCTGCCAACCGATAGCGGAGAATCCGCTTGGTTCAAACTGTTTGCGGCGCACGATTCCCCGACGGAGCGCGTCGTAAATAGCCTTTTCCAGATGTTCCGGACTCAGATCGCTTTCCGCAGTGTCTTTGATGGTCCGCAAAGGCGTGGTTATTAGAAATCCTTGGCGCTGCTCGATATCCGAGTCAAGCAGTTCACCGTAATGCAGGATGCCAACACTCGGCGCCGGCTTTCTGAAAGTTTTCGGAACGGTGAAATGGAGCTTGGCCGGCAAAACATCGCTAAGATCGTGGAAATCGAGAGCGCTTTCATGGGAGACCACCGCTTGAATCTTGCCGCTTTGATCGCGGCTCCAAAAAGACCAGCGAATCAGCTCTTCATATCGACTGTCAGGAAATGCTCTGAGGCGAAACAGACCACGATCGATAGCTAGCCAGTTGCCGCGTTCCCGGTGGAAGTGCTGCTGGCGATAAGTATAACCAATCGAGAGAGCTTGCGAGGCTGTAAAGTATCCCCCTTGACCGGAGGCAAGCTCCCAAAGCTGCCTTTCCGTGTTTCTTGGGTCACGTCTCATGCAGAAACCTTACATTTAATGTAAGGTTTCTGCAATCCTGGCACCGATAACCACAAAAACCTTACAATTAATGTAAGGTTTTTGCAGAAGCGCTAGGCAGCGTAAAACAACGATTGGAGTTCATGAACGGCTTCCCGAAGCTTGTCCGGCCCCCCGAACAGACCCGCGATCTCGATCACGTTCCCTCGCTCTGAAATCGGCGGGACTTTGAGCACGTCGGGAATAACGAACTGGGCCGTGCCGTGCTCGGCGTATTTTTCTAGAAGATCGGCGAGGATCGCTCGCGCTTCCGGCCCGTACTTCTCGAAGAAAATCTTCTCTTCCTTTTTGACCCGATCCGCGCGCTCGCGCCGCGTCCGCAAGGGACCGTTGAACGCGAGATGGCACAGCAGGTCGAACGGATCGGCTTCCGGTTGGTTGCTCGTCGAGCGTAATTGATCGAAGTCGATGCCGCGCTCTTCTAGTTTCGCGATGATCTCGGCGCGGAGCGCGGGATCGGCCCACTGCTTTCGCAAGTCAGCCGCCGAAGGATAAAGCGTGCGCACTTTCTCAGCGGCATATTCGGAGAACCTGACCACGCGTAGTTGTCGGCCATCCGGATCAAGCTCATAAACCAAGTGCGCGGCAATCTCGACGTGGCCGCCGTCGAAGTACAATTTCCGCCGCACGCCTTCCGAATCATCCGCGATCGCCGGAGCGCTATCTTCTTCGGGTTCAGAAACCGTCGGTTGTTCCGTTATCATTTCATTGATGATCTCACCCGTCGTACTCATCTCCTGTTCAGTCACGAAAGCGGGCTCGCCGTCAAAGTCGGGGTCGGCGAAAAGACGTGTCGCCGAACCGGTATAGTCGAGAATGTTGAAATAGAATTTATCGTAGTCGTCACGCACCCGAGATCCTCGCCCGATAATCTGCTTGAAATCCACCATCGAGCTAACCACTCGTGCGAGAACGATGTTCTTGCAGGTGGGGATATCGACGCCGGTCGTAAGCAATTGCGAAGTCGTCACTAGCGTTGGCGTGACGGTTTCCAGTTCCTGAAACTTGCTCAGGAATCCTTTCCCGGCGCTGCCCTCGTCGGAGGTGATCCGGCAAACGTAGTCGGGATACTGCTTTACCAGATCATCGTTGAGATTGTTGAGCGCCCGGCGCATTTCGTCGGCATGTTCCTGGTCGACGCAGAAAACAATCGTCTTGGCGAAGCGATCGGTCTTTTTCAGAAAGTCGGTGATATTGCGCGCGATCGCTTGGGTGCGAGCTTTGAGGGCGACGGCGCGCTCGAAATCGATCGTCTGATATTCGCTGTCGGGAATTTCTCGGCCGTAGCGATCGAGGTCGCCCTGGCTCGGCCGCCAGCCCGCCGCGTCCCATTCGGTCACGATGCGGTGAACTCGATAGGGCGCGAGAAAACCGTCCTCGATGCCTTGGCGCAAGCTATAGGTGTAGACGGGGTTTCCGAAATAGCGATAGGTATCACGATTTTCCTTCCTCAACGGCGTCGCCGTCATACCCAACTGAAAAGCTGGCTGGAAGTAGCGCAAGATCTCGCGCCAATTGCTCTGGTCTTTAGCGCTACCGCGGTGACACTCGTCGACGATGATCAGGTCAAAGAAATCTTTGGAATATTCTTTATAGAGCCCAGGGCGCCGCTCATCTTTGGCAATGGCCTGGTAAATCGCGAAATAGATCTCGCGCCCCTTGTTGATCTCGCCGTTCTCAATCTTCCATCGGGCGTCACCAAAGGTCGTGAACATCTTGTCCTTGGGATCGTCGATCAGAATGTTTCGGTCCGCGAGATAAAGAACCTTTGGGCGCCGGTGCTCGCCGGCGCGGTTCCAGCGCATGTTCCACAGCTTCCAGCAAATTTGAAACGCGACTGCCGTCTTGCCGGTACCGGTTGCCATAGTGAGCAGGATTCGTTTCTTGCCTTGCAGCACCGCCTGGACGACGCGGTTAATGGCGATCTCTTGGTAGTAGCGCTGGCCTTTGCCTATGGCTGAATTGGCGGGCGTTAAGAGTTTATTCGCGGTGTCGTCTTCCGTGATCTTTTCGCTGGCCCGAAAGCGTTGCCACAAATCGGCTGGCTTCGGAAAAGCATCGAGCTGCCGCTCCTCGCCCGTGGTGAAGTCAAACTCGACGATACCGTGCCCGTTGGTGGCGTAGGCGAACTTCACGCCAAGAATTTCGGCGTACTCTTTGGCCTGCTGCAGACCGTCGCCGGGAAGCTTGTAGGCCGCCTTCGCTTCGACGACCGCCAGCATGAAATCTCTGGCATAGCGCAAAAGATAATCGGCTCGTTTAGACGGCCGGCGCCGCGCTTTAGCGCCGACGACGAGAATCCGCCCGTCGGTAAAACTCTTTTGCTCGCTTATTTGATCGTCGTTCCAACCAGCGGCATAGAGTTTTGGCAGGACGTATTTTCTACAAGTGTCGGCTTCGGTGATCACGCAAAGATGACCTGAGAATTCATAGCGTCAATTGCGCCGGATTCTATGTGATTCGGCGGTAGGTTGCCAAGAGGCGGGGGCCATGATCCGTGGGCGGGGAGCGTGAATGGTGTTTGGGTAAAGACGCCGCGAACTTCTGTCTATCTCAACCCTAACTCCCTCTGCGCCCTCTCGAGAAAAGTGAAATCGACCACTTGATTGACTGTCACCGGCCGCGTCACTTTGGCGTTTTCCCGCACCAGGTCGATGAGCACTTGGATCGATTCAGGTCTCACCGAACCATCCTTGGTAATCACACGCATCACCTGATCCAACGATTCATTTGCCAACGATGAGCTGATGGGTTTCATCTCCCGCATGATGATGTCGATCACTTGGTCATGATTCTTTTTGTCCCAGCTGAACGCGAGGCCGCGCAGCGTCGCGCGCACCATTCGAAAAACCTCGTCGGGATTTTCCTTGAGCTTCTTCTCGGATGTGCCGAAGCCGTTTTGTGGGAACTCGACTTGGTCGCCGAAGAAAATCAATTCGCGGAAACCCTTCCGTTGCGCGACGAAGTTATCGGGGCTCTCTAAGATCACGGCGTCAACGATACCAGACTCAAGCGCCGCCAACCGGCTCGCTCCGGTACCGCCCATCGGATTGAGAAAGACGTCGCGCTCGGAATCTAAACCGACATTCTTCAAAACCAGCTTGGTGAGGAAGGTCACGGTACCGCCGGGCGAGCTGCCTGCGATCCTTTTGCCTTTGAGCTCCCGGGCATCCTTGATGTCACTCTTGCTCATCAAATACTGCAGCGGCCGAGCCACAGTGAAAAGCACGGCTTTCATCGGCCGGCCCGAAATCGCCGCGCCGATCACACCGGTGACCGCACCGTTATAGTCCAAGTCGCCCGTCAGGACGGCTGTGCTAGCTAACGACGGCTGCATGATAATCGGCTCAAACTCGATCCCCTCGTCTTTGTAAAAACCCTTGCGATGGGCGACGTAAAACGCCAGAAAGGAAACTGTTTTGGTCGGCAAAGCCAAACGAACTTTCTTGAGAGTCGATTGGGCCTGCACGGATGTGGGAAGCGAAAGCAATAAGACCAACAAGGCATAGAGAACGCGACCAGCGGACCGTTTACGAGTTCGATAGCACAACGACGATGATCGACTACGGAATCGATTTCCTGCCATCTCGCTTTCCTCCGTTCAATTCAATATTGATGGCGGCAATCTAACCCAGCGCCAAACCATGTCAAGGCGAATTTGCGTTTTTGGCCGCCTTTGCTCTGGCATGTTGCGAGATTATTTGCGACAAAACCATGAGCTGATGCAACCGAAGGAGGGTGCCTTATATCCGCACAGGCTTGGGATACATTTGCTGCCAACTTACTGACCATTGGACTCGACGCCGGACAGACGATGATCCGCGTCGCGCTCATCGTTGCAGCGGCTTACGTGATGATCAAATTGCTCCGCACTGGATTCAGCCGCTTAGAGATTAAACGAAGCCACTTCGCGGGCGGGGATTTAACCCCGCCGCTATTGAAATATCGCAAAGGGGATGCTCGCCCCCTTTGGAAACTCCATTTAATTGTGCCCGCCTCAAGAGGCGGGGTTAACATAGAATACACCATCGGCCGCGAATATCGCCGCCGTTTGAAAAAAGCCTTCGACGCCGAAGGCATCGAGATGCCATTGCCGGCACGCAACGCCACCGCGCGAATCGTGCCGGCGACCCCATCGACGTAAGCAAAAACGCCTCATGATTTATTTCCCGCAAAGGCGCAAAGACGCTAAGTGACGGGCGGTGCCCGTCATCCCGAGTCGATGCGAGGAATCTGAAAAAGATTTCTCCCTTTGGTCGAAATGACAATTAGTTCTTACCTTTGCGCCTTAGCGTCTTTGCGGGATATCCTCCGAATTCTTGTTTTATGTTCTTTGCGCGAGGCAATCCGAGACTGACCGGTGCGCGAAGCGCACCCTACGAAAACTCGGAATTTTTTTTGCGCCCTTTGCGCTCTTTGCGGCTAATCAATCTTATGTATTGATCTTATCATTCTCAGGGCGCGATGAATCGCGCCCCTACTTTGTGAACTTTGTGCCCCCTTCGACTTTGCTCAGGGCATGCTTGTGGTTACTCCTATTCTCCCTCTTTCCATTTCCGCCAAAGCATGTAAGTTTAATCACCGATTCTGACAGCAATGGGATGCTCCATTTATCTTGACTGATAATCGTCATTCATTCACCCGCGAAGAGATCGCGCCGGTCATCGTTGTAAGCCTCATTTCTGCGCTGCGGCTGTTGGGGATTTTTCTCATGCTGCCGATCTTTAGCGCCTACGCGGTGCGCTATCCCGGCGCGTCGCCCGCCCTCGCCGGCGTCGCATTCGGCATCTACGCGCTGGTTCAGTGCGTCTTTCAAATCCCGCTGGGATGGGCCAGCGACCGCTGGGGGCGAAAGCCCGTGCTGATCATCGGCCTTGCGCTCTTTTGTTTGGGCAGCATCGGTTGTGCGCTAGCGCAATCCATTACCGGCTTGATCCTGGCGCGCGCGTTGCAAGGCACCGGCGCCGTCGGCGCCGTCGCCTTCGCCGCCCTCGCTGATCTCACCCGGCCGAGCGTGCGCACGCAAGCCTACACAATCACCGGCATCGCCATTGGCGTATCCTTCATGATCGGCCTGCTCGCCGGGCCATTTCTCGCCGCGCATATCGGTCTCAACGGCCTGTTCTATCTGCTCGCGTTTCTCGGTTTACTTTCGCTGCTCCTGGCCGCGCTTTCCTTTCCTCCCGAGCGGCGCCGCGATCGAAGCGAAACTCCGATGGCGCTCAAACCTATTCTGATGCACGACCGCCTGCGACCGATCTTCATCGCGACCTTTGTGCTTTCTTTCGCTCTGAATCTGTTCTTCTTCACCTATCCCCTCAGTTGGACCGAGATCGGCTTCGACAAGGCGGAGCTTTGGCGAGTCTATCTGATTATTTTTCTGCCCAGCGTTGTCTTCGTCTTCCCCTACATGCGCCGCGCGGAGAAAGCAGGCCGCTTTCACCGGCCGATCATGGTCGGTTGGTTGACCGCGACGATTGGCTACGCGGTTTATCTTTTCGGCGCGCAGACCGACCTGCTGCTTTACGTCAGCGGTGCGGCGTTTTTCTTCGGCTACAGCATTTACCAACCGATGCTGCCGGCGTTTCTCACCCAGCAAGTTCCCGCCAACGGCCGCGGCGCAGCGAGCGGTGTCTATAATTTTTTTGGCTTCATCGGTTCGTCGCTTGGCGGCATGCTTGGTGGCGCGCTGATCCAAGTTTCTCCGTCACTGCCGGAACTTCTCGGCGTCGCGATCTTAATCGCATGGTATTTTTTCGGTTTGCCAATCCCGCCCGAAAGCAATTCTTGAAATTCCAAGCCAGCGTTGAACCGGCAATTGGCTTAGTGTAGTCAGACTCAAGAGGAGAATTCATGACCGTACGCCAATCGTTTGCATGCGTAAGTTACTTTCTGATCGCAATCATGCTGGCATCCTGCGGTGGTTCGCGCGACGAAACTATTTCCGGGGTAACGGTGCCCGTGCCCAGCGCCATGAAAAAGGGCTCGGAAAAGCCGGTCGAAATATCGTTTCTCGGCTTCGGCGCCGGACAAGCGACGTTTCACGGCGACATAGAAACCAATAAGCTCGTCGAGTTTTATCAAAAGGAAATGCCGGCGCGCGGCTGGCAGCCAAGCATGAATCTCTTAAGCGGCGGCGCCATGCTTGCCTATAGCAAAGACAGCAAGTCGCTTTTGATCGGTATCAGCAAACAGAATAGCGAGACCGTACTGTCACTCACCGTCGGCGGTGTGGGTAAGTAAGCAGCAGATGTTCGACGCAAGTGAATAAACCGAGGATGGAGGATAGAGGATGGATGATCGCAAGACTCGGACTACGATCCTCGATCCTCCATCGTCCATCCTCGACCCTTTATCCTTTATCCTCTATCTTCGATCCTCTATCCCCTAATCCTTGCCAAGCGACACGGCAAAGATTCCCGCCACCACCAGCGCCGCGCCGGCGAGCTTTCTTCCGGTGACGCTTTCGATCTGCCGCGCTATGAACGGCGTCAAGATCGAAACGAAAACCGTGTAGCTATTTACCAGCGGCGCAACGATCGACACTCGCTCCATGCTAAAGGCGAGGTACATGAACAGGAACGCGCCGCCGGTGAATATCCCCGACGAGATGAACCAACGGGTCACGGGCAACGGCGGCAAAACGAACGGTTGCTTCTGGATGTAGCGCGTGATCAGAAAGATTTCGAGGGTCGATGTCAGAGCGGCAATCCCGGCGGCGAGAATCGGTTGTCCGCCACCACCGCCCAATCCCCAGCGCACGGCGATATCTTTCATCGAAAACAAAAGCGCGCAGAGAAAGGGAAATATCAGCTCAATCTTCGGATAGGAAGTTTTCTCGCCGCCCCACGACACCGTTACCAGCCCGCCCACCGTCAGCAAGACGCCGAGCAATACCAACGGTGCCGGCCGTTCGCCGAGAACCGCGATGGCCAAGACCGTCGAGAACATCGGCGTCGTGTTAATGATCGTCGAGGTGATCGAACTCCCCATGGTGCGGATGCCGCGAAAACTCAAAACGCGGGTCACGCCGGGGACGAACAAACCGATGGCGACGAAGATGAGATTGTCCAAGACGAACAGGCGGGTATCGGACTCCACCAGCAAATGGCCGCCCACGAGAAATAGCGCATTGGCCGCGATAGTGATCCATGCGCCCCAAGCCGCCGGCCCGACGTGATAACCGCGCTGCGCCAGCAGGCTAGCGATGGCAAAACAGAATGATGTGAGTAGACCGAAGAAGATCGGCAGCACAGTGTCGCGCGAGTTCCCTTCACGGATGTTTTCGTCTACATTTACAATTTACCCCGCCTCTTGAGGCGGGCACAACTAACTGGGGTTTCCAAAGGGGGCGAGCATCCCCTTTGGTCACGAGCGGGGTTCAAACCCCGCTCGTGAAATAGCTTGATTTGTCTTATAGCTGAAAACCTGCCCGACTGCATTCATGCCCGCGAAGAATCTCTCGCCCATCCGCCGCAAGCTGCTCAACTGGTACGAAAAGCACCGGCGGGATCTCCCCTGGCGCCGCACCGACGATCCCTACGCCATCTGGATCTCCGAAATCATGCTGCAGCAGACCCGAGTAGCAACCGTGCTGCCGTACTATAAAAAATTTCTGCGCGCGTTCCCGACCATCGAAGCGCTCGATCAAGCGCCGCTGGAGCGAGTCTTACGCGCATGGTCGGGCTTGGGCTACTACCGCCGCGCCGAGAATATAAAAAAAGCCGCGCGCCAAATCCGCCGCGTTCATGGCGGCGCCTTGCCGCCCGAGTTTCGCGCGCTGCGCCAATTGCCCGGCATTGGCGACTACACCGCCGGCGCGCTCATGAGCATCGCCTTTCACCAGCGCTATCCTGCCGTCGATGGCAACGTCCTGCGCGTGCTCGGTCGACTGTTCGCGCTTAGCGATGGGCGGCCGCTGCGCACCATCGCTAGCGCACTGGTGCCGCGCTCACGGCCGGCCGACTTTAATCAAGCCTTGATGGAATTGGGCGCGACACGATGCCTGCCGAAAGACCCACAGTGCGCGCAGTGTCCGCTCACGGCTCATTGCGCCGCAAGTTCGAGTAAGCGCCTTCGCCTTCAGCGCAGACAAGGCAACCCGGTCAAATTCATAGACGTCACTTGGCCCCTCGCCATCGTCCGCCGGCGCGGCAGGATCTTGCTGCGCCGGCGCGCAGTCACGGGACTCCTCGCCCGGCTGTGGGAACTTCCCGGCGGCGAAATCACCGCGGGAGCCGAACCCCTGGCATTTTTGTTAAACGAATTGAAACCTCTGGAATGGACTTTCCAAAGCGAGAACCTCATCGGCGAGATTCGCCACAGCATTACCTATCGTCGAATCCGCGCGCCAATTTATCTCATCGATTGCCCAACCAGCGGGAAAATTCGACTGCCAAACACCCGGTGGCGCTGGCACAATCCAGTTTCGCTGCCCAATCAAGCACTGTCGTCGATGACGGTCAAAGCGCTCAAGGCATTGTCACCATGAAACGAGTTTTCTTGAGCAGCCTGCTGGCCACGCTCATCGTCAGCACCGGCGCATATTTCTACTTCACCCTGCCGAATGTGGCCGAATTGAAGCAGCGAAATCCCAAAGTCACCGCGCTGATGGAGCTGCGTGAGGCGGAGTATCAGAAAAAAAATATTCGCGCTCCGCGCCAGCAAACTTGGGTCGGCTATGGGGCGATCTCGGAACATTTGAAGAAAGCCGTGTTGGTCAGCGAAGACGCCGCCTTCTTTAGTCACAAAGGCGTCGACGTGAACGAACTCAAAGCCGCCCTAAAAAAAGACTGGGAAACCTTGAGCTTTGCCCGCGGCGGCAGCACGATCACCATGCAGCTAGCGAAAAATCTCTATTTGACTCCGTCAAAGAATCCCCTGCGTAAGCTGAAGGAAGTCGTCATCGCGCACCAGCTCGAACAGGCGCTCTCCAAACGGCGCATCTTTGAGATTTATTTGAACGTCGTCGAATGGGGCCGGAATATCTACGGCATCGAGGCCGCCGCGCGCCACTATTTCGGCAAGTCCGCCGCCGCCCTCGGCCCACTCGAAGCCGCGACCCTGGCCGCGTTATTGCCGAGCCCGCGCAATTCGCAGGATCGGAGCATTTTGAACCGACGTAATCTCATACTCAGCCGCTTGGCCAGCGTCGGCTATTTGAGCAACGATGAGTATCAGCGTGCCAGACAGGTGCCGCTGTACCAGAAAGTCGAAGAAGAAACACCGCTCTTGCCGGCCGAAGAATAACGCGACAGATAAACCCAGCGACTTCGCGGGCAGGGTATTCAACCCACGCTCGACCAAGAAAGGGGATGTTCGCCCTCCCGTTGGAAACCCTATTTAACGGTTCCGCGCGGCAAGCGACGTTTTAGGCAGTCAGGGTCGCATCGGGACTACGAGGTGATCTCCCACCAATTTCGATTGATATCGCTCAATAGAAAGCGCGCCCGGCCGTTGGTCGCCAGCTCGCGGAGGTCATGGATGCCGAGCTGCTTGCCGTTTTTCGAGAAATCTTTGTGCGCGTCTTCGACTTCTTCCGGGCTCGCCAATTGCAGCGTGAAACGGTTCGCGTCGGACAGATAGTCACGGTGTGTCGTTGGCAGCACAACGACATACCAAGGCCCCATGTTGGGCACGCTGATATAAGTCGACATGCGACCGCCGCCGATGATGTCGAGGCCGAGGACGTTAGCGAGAAATTTATCGCTCGCCTCTTTGTCATCGCAGTTGAGCGTGCCGTGGGTCATCGCCTGCGGCACGTAACCTTTGCCGGGAAACTTCTCTTCGGGCAGCGCTGTGGACCAGTGCGGCGCGGCGATCCTGCGGCCCTGTTTGATCGCCGCCGGATTGTAATACTCAAGCTCGAGATCGTTGCCGCCCGGCTCCTTGAAGTAAATCGAGTAGGCGAAGTGCGCCTCGTGCGGCGGCGTCACGCTTTTGATCCGGTATTGAGCTTTGTGGTCGGAAATATATTGATGAGCTTTGGGAATTTCTTTCGAGCTCGCGACTCGGAAACCATAGTGATTGGTGTGCGGCTTATTTTGGGAATTTGGCCCGCCTTCATGAATCACCAGCTTCCAGGCGGTGTTGGGATGTTTAACCACGGCCTGTTTTTCAGTGCGCTCGACCACCTCTAAAGCCAGCAGCTCGGTAAAGATCGGCAGGGTTTCGTCGAGCAAGCGGCATTCATAATGGCCTTCAGTCATTCCGATCGGTTTCAGCATACTTGTCTCCTTGAGAAATCACATACTCCAATGACGTTGTAAGCATTAATATTCTGCTGAAAAACCTTTAGGAATGCTTCGGCCCTTCGAGGGGGCGCAGGGCAGGCCCCCTCGACAGCCTTTAGTCCCGAGCCTGTCGAGGGGTCAGCACGAACGGAAAATTCTTAAGATTCACAATCTCCTCCCCGTTCGCCCTGAGCCCTGTCGAAGGGTGAACGCGAGTTTTTCAGCAGACTCTATTATTAAGAAAGAGCCTGAAGCTTGTCAATTGGCGCGCCGCGCTACCGCCGGCATCTTCACCTGAGCGCCGGATTTGGCGCATTCCTCCTCGAAGATCTTACGAATAATCGGGTCCTCGTCCTCGTACTCAATCTGCCAGCCGCCGTAAGCCAGCGGCACGTCGGACTGAATCTTGCCGGGCTGCAATTTATACTTGCGGCTGAGAATCTTTAGCGCTAAATAGCGCGACGGCTCGGCGCCGGAATTGAAATGTTGGTGAAACCAGCCTTCGGGCGGCACGACGATGGAGCCGGGTTTCCAATCGACGCGCGTCAGATCTTTGCCCTCGGGCCACAAAAGCGAATAACCCTTGCCGGTGAGAATAAACACATGAGCGCCGGGACCATGGCGATGGGCCTTCTTGTAAATGCCCACTGGAAATCGAGAGACATGCGAGCCCATCATGCTTTCAGACATCTCGAAAAAGATCGTCGCGTTGCCCTTGCCGCGCTCGCTCCACTCCACCGGTTCGATGTTGACGACATCCGCGACGAAATTGGTTTCCACCACGCGGTCGCTGTAGAGTTTACCGCCGCCGCCGAAGTAACCCTCTTCGCCCTTGAAGCGATCCGAGAACGAATAGGGATTATTGACGACAAAATCTTCGCAGTGAAACAGATTGAATATCAGCGGCGCCGTGGTCACCGACAAGAGGCGCGCTTCCCGATCGCCCTGGCCATTGAAATGCTGGTACCAAGCGTTGAGCGGCAACGCAAACAAGCTGCCGGCTTGCCACTCGAAACTTTGCTTGACGCCGTTATTTTGCCACACCGTGGTCGCCCCTCTGCCGGACAGTACGTAAACCAAGGCCTCGTAAATATGGCGCTGCGGATTAAGGCCCTTTCCCGGCGGGATGCCGATGACGTAAGCGTCGTCCATGTAGCCGGCGCCGTCGAGCATGATGCAGACACCGTTGCCGCCGATCCGATCCCACCACTTGAGCGGTAGGGCATAAAGATCTCCCACGAAGAAGCCGCGCACGATATCGATCCCCTGGGAGGCCACCCAACGGTCGTACGGCGTGTCCATCACCTCGACTTTGGTTTCGACTTTTTCGTAGGACGGACGGTTAACGATCTCTGCCATCTGCCTGCCTCCTGAATGTCATTGCTGTTCTTTACCTGCAATCATCGACTCCATCAACCAGCCGTCGCGAATTCTTCCCCATCATTCCATTACTCCATCACTCCAATACTCCAGCCCGTGTTGACATCGGCGCCACCTCCAAACATATGCTGTAGCAATATCTTTTCACTCGATGGGAGAATTCGCATGAGCCAAGAAGCAATGAACCAACTGGTCGCGGCTTTAAAAACCGGCGTCGGCTTAAAGGACGAATTCATTTACTACATGCCGTTCGACGATTACAAATATTTGCCCGATCCCTTCGCGCGGTCCAGCGTCACAGTCAAAGAGGTTCAAGAATCGATTCGTCGTTATCCAAACCCGGAAAAGCCCGGCGAGCTGTTTCAGTGGGACATTCACGGCCGGCTGTTCACCCCGGCGAAAGTTTCGATTCCCGACATGGCCGTGGTAATGATTCACGGCGGCGCGGCGAATGAATATGAATTTATTTTTACCCCCGACGGGCCGGAAGAATATCCCGATCTCAGCAAATCTGACCCCAAAAAAGCCCGCGTCGGCGTGGCCCAGCATATCGCTTCGCTGGGCATTCCCGTGCTGGTCATATCTCTGCCCGGCCACTATAGCCGCAAAGCGTGGGCGCCGATCGCGCAGCGGCGGCCGGAGTTTATCATCGGCCAAATCCCCGGCGACATGGAGCTTAGGAATCGGCTTGCGGTGTTCACTTTCAGAATGTGCACCGAAGCGGTCAAAGCGCTGGTCGAAAAGAATCTCACTCAACCCTGCTTCATGTGGGGCCACTCCACCGGTGGCGAGTATTTTTACTTGATGGAGCAGTACGGCTTAAAGAATAAACTCATCGGCGGCCTCGGTTTCGGCACCGGCATGCCGGCCTGGCTGCGCAAGGAATGGGACTTGGCCTGCGCCAAAAAATCGCCGGAAGAGCGCGCCGCGCAATTTCGCAATCTCACCGATTTGAGCCGCAGATCGCCCAAAGGCTACGCCAAGAGCGGCTACGTTGGGCCGAATCAGCCCTGGGGCGCCGTCGAGAAATGGTTCGAGCTGGAGAATCATCGCCGGCCGCAGTTCAAACCCTTCTTGCAAGACATCGAGCACAGCGCCTACGATGTGCTGATCCCGGAAATCAAAAAAGTTTCAGGCTTGCCCGACGATGAATTGTTCATCACTTATAAATCCGATCTAAATCGTCTGCGCGGCAAGAAGCTCTTGCACATCGTCGGCGAAAACGACAAGGGCCACTGGATCGAAGGCGGCGAGCGAGGACTGCCCTATCGCCGCGAGGTTTACGCCTTCAACAAATTCAAACCTTATGCCGAGGCGTTGCGTCTAGTGATCGTGCCGAAGCTAACTCACTACGGCCACGTGGAAAGTTACAACGAAGGGTTGGCCAACATCATGGTCACGGGATTTAAAGAATTTTTCGAAAACTGAACAACCCTCGGCTCGAAGCCGAGGGGTTCTGAAACTATCGACTAGAAGTCGACTCCCCTTCCGTCATTCCGGCGGAAGCCGGAATCCAGGTTTCTTCGGCGGAAGTGGAAAATCCATGAAACAAAGACTGGATGCCGGCCTACGCCGGCATGACGAATCTTCACTTCGCCTGAAGGCGAGGGATTTCTACCATCCCCGAAATAGACATCAACTCGCAGCAGATGAGCCAGCTTTGCTTGGGTGCTGGTTCAGTTTGGTAAGATCCCTCTCGGAGTTTATCCTGAGCGTAGCCGAAGGGTTCGGGATCACAGCGACGCCGAATCTGTCATTTCGAGCGAAGCGAGAAATCTTTCCTGATCCGCGCAACCGGGCTGAAATCAAACTGAACCATCACCTTTGCTTGACAGAATTCGTAATCTCACTTACAGATTGCACACAGGTAAAAATCATGTGGCGAAAACATCTATGAGATTTACGCGAGCAAATATTTCAAACGCGCTCCCGAAGCGACGCCGGCGGCGATTCAAACTATTCTGGAGGAACTTTCCGCAAGCCGGCCGCTGCCGCCGGGCATCGCGCCGCAACGTTTTGCCGAATCGCGATTTATCCGCGAATTGGTGACCAGCGGCTTCGTTGACGCGCTTTACAAAAACCGCTAGTCCAAAGGTAATCTCAATCAAGGGATCGCTCTTTATGAAAACCATTCGGCAAAATCACGTGGCGCACAACACCGGCTGGTCGGCGGAGATGAAACAGGGTCAAGTGATCCGCATTACCGCGACCACTACAGTGGACTTCGTGTTCTTTCGCTTACCGAACCTGCGCGAGCGCTTCGACCAGCCGCGTACCAAGGTTTACAACATGAAGCTGTTCATCAGCACCGGCGACAAACTGATGGGCCGGAACAACCAGCATATGATGACGATCATTTACGACGGCAACAAAGTCGGCACCCATGATTTACAGAAGGGCATGTGCAGCGGCTACCGCTTCAAGCTGGCGCAGCAGGAGAATCGGCTGGCAGAATATTATCCCCGCGAGATCAAGGAGATTCCCGATCATGGCTGTTATGAAAATCTCTCGAAAGCGGTGGCCTCCTACGGCATCATTCCCGAAGACATTCCGAGCCCGTTCAACCTCAATCAGCATATGGTGATCGACGGCGTCACCGGCAAGATGGAACACACCCAAGTTCGTCCGCCTGAGGGCAATTATATGGACCTGCGCGCCGAAATGGATCTGCTCGTCGCGCTGAGCGCCTGTCCCGATATGGCCGTCGGCGGCAAACCGGTCGACGTCATGATCTACGAGGAATAGGACTGGAGTGATGGAGTAGTGGAGTGTTGGTCGTCCCACCCATTACTCCAGCACTCCATCACTCCAATTTTTTTTAGCCTACGCGCAAAGGAGTCTGCCATTCCCCTCGTCATAGTCGCAATGCCCTATGGGGTTCTCGATGCGCAGCGGCTCTCGCAAGCATCACGGGTCTGTCTCGACCGTTCGCTCGACTGGTGGCAGAAGTCGATGCAGACCTCCAAGCATAAGACCTATTTGGTTTTGGCGGGATATAACGTCGACAAGGGACAAGAAATCAAACTGCGCCGCGAGCTCATCGAACGAACGATCCAGGAACCGGAACTGCTTAACAATCTTATTGAGGTCAGCGCCAGCAATGAGATCAGCCTGGCGCAAAGAATCTCGCGCATCCGCACGTTGCTGCCGGTCGAAACCATTACCCTGTTCGTCGAAGAACGCAATGCGGTGAGCGTCAAGGCGATTTTCAAGCGCAAATTCGGCAAGACCCTACAGATCAAAAAAATTAAAGCGCAGTTCGAGTTCAATCACCAATGGATCACCACCTCGACCTCCTTCGCCTGGTCGGCGCGCAATTGGTTTCTGCGCATCTGGTTTGAACTGAAAAAACGGATGGGCCGTGGGATGAGGAAGAAAATCCGCTACTGGTTCAAGAGCTAAGGGAGCTGGGGTGATGGAGTACTGGAGTGTTGGAGTATTGGGCCCCCACCCATCACACCAGTACACCAATACTCCATCACTCCAATTATCTTCATGCTACTTTCGAAATTTTCGCGTTCGTTTCCGCCGAAAAACCTTTTTCCAGCCACCAGTGCGCCACTTCGCTGCCGCTAGCGAACCAGACGCCCTTGTGTGACTTCATATGGGCGATGATATCGGACAAAGTTTTCGCCCGGCCCGGCCGGCTGGAAATATAGGGATGAAACTGGAACGGACAGAAGGTCGGCGCGAAACTCGACTCTTCATAAAGCTGATCGAACATCGCTTTCCAAATCGTCAACGTGTCGTTGGGGTTGCCCGAGTCGCGGCCACCGTAGGTGCGCCCGTCGCCAAACGGCTGACGCGGCAGCTCGACTAATTTTCGTTTGCCGTTCTGCCAGACAAACGGCAAGTCATGGGAGAACGAGTTGCTGTTCCACAGGTAGCCCTGCTCCATCAATAATTCGAGACTGTTCGGACTCTGCGTGCAGGAGCGCCAGCCAATGGGCCGTTTTTGGGTCCGGTTGAGGATCATGTCGGTGGTGCGCTTCATCACGTCGCGCTCTTCGTCTTTGCTCAGATCGCGCGCCACCTCGTGGTGGTAACCATGGCCGGCCACTTCATGGCCGTTGCCGACGACCGCCGCCACCGCTTCCGGGTAGCGCTCGGCGATGCCGCCGCAGGTAAGAAAAGTCGCCTTCACTTCGTGCGCGGCGAGGATGCGCAGAATGCGCCAGACCCCCGTGTTGGGTCCATATTCGGCCTGGGTGTACTCTTCATGGTTGATCTTGCCATTTTTATCTGGCCGGACATCTTCGCCACCTTGAAAATCGAAACTCAATAGCACCGCGATGCGCGCATCGCCGGGCCAAAATATCTTGCCATTGGAGTGCAGTTCTTGAATCGCCATGTTCGGTCTCCTAATTGTGGTAAATTGATCGGCGAACTCACGTTATTCTAGCGATTGATCACTTGCAAGTAGAATTTCTATTTCCGAGCGAATCAATTCGCCCCAACGTCAAAATTTTTTACTGCGCGTTGTCAGTCACTGCAAAAGAATGTATAGAGGTGCCGAATGCTCTGGGGGTCGTCAATGTCTTCAGGCGAAAAATTTAATGTCGGCGGCGTGCTGCTGGATCAGCCATTCAAGTTGCGCCGCCTCGGCCACTTTGGCTTCAACCTAACGAACATGGAAGCGGGAATCCATTTTTATCGGGACCTGCTTGGCTTTAGAGTTTCAGATGTGATCGATCACGCCGAGCGCGCAAAGGGCTCTGAGTTGGCCGGCCTGGTTGACACCAAAAGCTATTTCACTCGCTATGGCACCGACCACCACGCCATGGTGCTTTTTAATGAACCGGCGCGCAAAGCGCTCGGGCGGCCCTCCCAGCCGGGGATCACAATTAACCAAATCACTTGGCAGGTCGGCAGCATGAGTGAAGTGAGTAACGCGATCAAATGGTTCAACGCCAACGGCATTAAGCAGCAGCGCTCGGGGCGCGATATGCCAGGATCGAACTGGCACACTTATTTATTCGATCCTGATGGCCATAGCAATGAGCTTTATTACGGCATCGAACAGATCGGCTGGAACGGCCATAGCAAGCCACGCAGCATGTACAATATCGGATTTGAAGAACCGCCACCTCTTCCACAGATATCCGAGTTTCAAGAAACCCAAAACGCCTTGGCCAAAGGGGTTGACGTATTTTCAGGCTATCGGCATCTGGAGCAGCTACCGGAGTCCTTCGACGTCGACGGCCTTCTACTGCCCCGGCCGTTCAAGATCGTCAGACTCGGCCCTGTCTATCTTTTTACCGACGACATGGCGGCCGCGGAAATATTCTATCGATGCCGGCTGGGATTCAGCTTGACCGAAGAAGTCATGTGGCGCGGCCACCGCTGTTTGTTTTTCCGCTGCAACACCGAACATCATTCGCTGGCACTCTATCCGCTCGCGCTCAGAGAAATTCTTGGGCTGAGCTCTCACTCGACCTCAGCGGCGTTGAGCTTACAACTGGCAAACTATCGCCAGCTCAAAGACGCGGTGGAATTTTTTCAAGAGCAAGGCTGCAAAGTCAGCGAAGCGATCCCGCCGGAGCTTCATCCTGGCATCGATTATGCCGCGCAACTGACCGACCCGGACGGCCACTGTATCCAGCTTTATCACGCGATGGAGCAGATCGGTTGGGACGGCAAAGCCAAGCCAAAAGAGTTGCGCAACGCGAAAAAAATGAGCGAATGGCCTAAAACATTAGACCCAAGTTCCAACCCCTACGCCGGTGAACCATTCCTGGGTCCGTGGGGATAATCGATAACGGCGGCAGCTAGCAGGCTGCTGAATCAATAAAGGTGGAACATGCTTCGACAAGCTCACCATGAACGGAATTATTTCAATCAAATCAATTCCTCCTCCGTTCGTCCTGAGCTCGTCGAAGGACTCCGAGAGAGTTTTTGAGCAACCTGCTAGAGTCGTATACGAGGTTTAATCCATGCGTCGATCGACAATGGTGATAATTTTCTTGCT
>CAYZJE010000260.1:0-6572 GCA_964478485.1 uncultured Syntrophobacter sp.
CACCTGCGCCAAGCTACCCAAGCCGCCGCCGCCGTACTCTTCCGGCACGTCGAACATCCACAGCCCCATCTCTTTGGTTTTCTTCTCAAACTTTTCACGGATGTCCGGCTTCAGTTCCATGTTCTCGAGCGTATGCATCTCAATCGGAATCAGCTCCTTGTCGACGAACTTCCGCACCGTGTCCTTCAGCATCTGCAACTCATCCGGTAAATTAAAATCCATGCGTGTCCTCCGATCCCCCACCTCTTTCCTCCCCCGCATGGCGGGGGAGGATGAAGGAGGGGGCTGGAACGGTTTGAACGATTGAAACTACTTCAACGTGCCTATTTCTTTTCTTCGACCTTATACGACCCCAACCCCGGCCGATATTCCTTGCGGGCAAATTGCTGCAAGCCAGGCCGTCCACCGATCGCCAGTTTGGCTTTATCGGAGATCAAGCCGGAGATTTCGTAGGCGACTTCCGGATTCGAATAGAATGTGTAGTACCAGGCTTCTTTCACCGCATTCAACGCCGACGGCGCTTTCTCTTTCAAATTATTGGCGATGTCCATCACTTCTTTGTCCAAGTCGGCGCGCGGCACCGCTTTGGTGATCAAGCCGATGCGCTCGGCTTCCTTGGCGTTCATGGTTTTGCCGGTGAGCGCATAATACAGTCCATGCTTGGGTTGCAGATGCTCGGTCAAGACGATAGTCACTTCACCGCCGGGGAAATGGCCAAAGTTGACTTCCGACAAACCGAACTGCACATCGTCGGCGGCGATGGCGATATCGCAACCGGTCACAACGGTAAATCCGCCGCCGAACACCCAGCCGTTGATCTTGGCGATCACCGGCTGCGGCATCTTGCGAAGAATTTCATTTCGCCATCGGCGCGACTTTTCGCGCACTTCATCGCGCACGCGCTCGGGCTGAGAATCCATTTCGATGAAATACTGCTTCAAGTCCTGCCCCGCACAGAAGCTCTCGCCGGCGCCGGTGATGATGATCACCCGGGTGTCCTTGTCGTAGCGCAGATCGGTCAGGCAATCGTACATGTCGCGGTGCAGCTGCGGGCTCATCGCGTTGCGTTTTTCCGGACGATTGAGCGTGATCGTGGTCACGCCTTCCTTGTTGTCCACCAATAAAGTTTGATAATTCGCCATTTTCTTTCCTCCTTAGAATTTCGCAGAATTTATTCTCATATCAGGTCTTATTCTAGAAATGTTGAGACTGTCAATCGGCTGACCGTCCGCAAAGTTTTTGAAATTCACTATTCTTTACACAGCGCTTTCCTCTTCAATCACTCCAACACGCCATCCTGCCTATGCGCCTTAATCGTCGCTTCGTCGTAACCGACCACGTCGCGCAAGACAGTTTCAGTGTCCCGTCCCAGCACCGGAAATTCCCAGCGGCGGGTCAATTTCGCATTGCTGAAGTGCAGCGGAAAATTCGGCAGCACCACTCGGCCCAGCCGCCCATTGTCGACGGCGACGATAAAGCCGCGCGCTTTGAGCTGCGGATCGTTGACCAAATCCTCGCCGGTTTGGACGACGCCGGCGGGCACGCCGGCCTTTTGCAACTCGTCCCGCACCGCGAAAGCATCCCTGGTCTTGGTCCACTCAGAAACAATCGCGTCCAACGCCTGGCGATTTTGCAGCCGCTCGGCATTAGACTTGAATCGCGGGTTGCCGGCGAGACCCGTGCCGATGATATTCACCAGCGCGGCCCATTGTTTTTCATTTTCCGCACTGATCACGCACCAGCGGTCGTCGCCCTTGCACGGATAGCAGCCGTGCGGCGCTATGGACAATGAGATATTACCGATGGGCTCGGGATTGATCCCGCTCGACGCTGCTTCCATTAGGTTCGCGCCGATCATGAACGCCGTCGCTTCGGACTGCGCCAAGTCGATAAACGCGCCTTTCTTCTGCCGGTCGCGCTGGAGCACGCCGGAAATGATGATGATCGCGCACAGCACGCCGGAAACGTAATCTGGAAACACAGCCTGCGAACCGATCGGCGGGTTGGTGTTGCCCGGATGATTCCACATGTAAGTAAGTCCGGTAAACGCCGTGATGTTCACGCCGACCGTGGAAAAGTGGCGCTTCGGCCCCGTGGTGCCGAGGCCGGGCATGCGCAGATTGACGATATCCGGTTTGACCTTGCACAGCTGATGGTACGCCAAACCGATGCGCTCAACGACATCGACGCTGTAGTTGTCGAGCACCGCGTCAGCCTTGGCGACCAGATCGTGCAACACGCCCTGGCCTTTGGGATGCTTCAAGTTGACCGTAAACGAACGCTTGTTGCGATTAAACTCCAAAAAGCGCGGCGACAGATTGGGATTCTCGCCGGTGCCGAAAAAGCGGAACGGGTCCATGCCGCCCTTGCTCGACTCGACTTTAATGACATCCGCGCCGAGCTCGGCCAAGATCGTCGTGCCGTAAGGTCCCGCGAGCACGTGATCGAAGCTGACGATGCGCATGCCGTCGAGCGGACCATTGCCGGCGCTCAAATCCCCCTCTCTTTTCTCCCCCGAAACGGGGGAGATGTAAGAGGGGGATTGCCAACTATTTAAGATCGGCACGCTGCCCACCGCCGGGCGCGCGCCGTCGATCACGAACGGCATCGCCGGCTGATTGGTGTTGCCGAAGCCGGCGTGCTCTACCGGCGCCATGAAGCCGCGCCCTTGCACATGCTCGTCGTTGGCGAAGCCCATCGGCGTATTGACCGGCACGCAGGGAATACCTTTTTCCTGGAGCAGTTCGGTGATCTCGGCCATCGTGAATTTGCTTAGATAAGCCTCGACGGCTGGATTGAGCTCATCCGCGTGTTCGCGCCGATAAACATTGTTGAGCCAGTCCGCTTTGTCGAAGACCGGCGGATGATCTTTCCAGATCGTTAAGAATAACTTCCAATGCTGCCGGGTCACGTAGAGATAAACGAAACCGTCGCGGCAAGGAAAAATCTTCGCCGGCGCCACCGAGCCATGCTGGCTGCCGGCGCGTTTGGCAATCTGTTTTTCATTGGCCCAGAGACGAACGATATGCTCCTGCGTCGCCAGCGTTTCCTGCATCGACGTATCGATGTGATCGCCTACTCCGCTACGCTCGCGACGGTACAGCGCCGCGAGCACGCCCGCGGTCGCGAACAGACTGGCAAAATAATAAGCCTGCGTCTCGGGCGGTCGGCACGGCGCTAGCGCGGGATCGCCGGAAATATAGAGAAAGCCGCTCTCTGCCAGCGCGACCAGATCGTTACAGGCGAAATTTTTCTTTGGCCCGGTCTGGCCGAAGCCGGTGATCGATGCCATGACGATGCCGGGATTGATCGCCGACAAATCTTTGTAGCCCAGTGCTTTGCCGTCCAACTCGCCAGGCTGAAAACTTTCCAGCACCACGTCGGCGCTCTCGACCAATTTGCGAAATGTAGTGCGGCCCGCTTCGCTGTCGAGATCGACAACCTTACTCGCCTTGCCCGCGTTCAAATGCGCGAAGGCCGTGCTCAGCTTGGCGCCACTGGCCGCCGTGACGAAGGGCGCCAAGTTGCGCACCGGATCGCCAGTCGGCGGCTCGATCTTAATCACTTCCATACCCAAGTCGGCCAGCATGCGGCCTGCCAGTTGACCGCTCAAGCCGGTGAGATCCAACGCTCGAAAACCTTTGAGAAATTCTGCGCTCATGAATTCATACCTTTACTACTGTAACCGAATCGATTTCGGAAATAATCTCGCAAAGGCGCAAAGACGCTAAGTTCGGAGAAATTTTTTTAAATTAACTTTGCGCCTTGGCGCCTTTGCGGGAAAAATATTAGTCTTACGCTCCTACATATCGGCTGCGCATGTCGTTTAAGATTTGCGATGCCTCGGCAACCATGCGGTCGACAATTTCCTTGGCTGGCACATTGTTGCGCTCCTCGCTCAACATTCCAGCAACCTGTCCGCCTGGGACATGCAGTAAATCAACGCGATCCGCCACTTCGGCCGCGCGCCGCACTTCGTCCATTGCGTTGCCCTGGTAGGGCGTCGGCATGGCATCGAGACCAGAGCTCATCCAGGCCTTGATGACATCGCTGCGATAGTGGCGCGCGAAGTGCCCGCTGGTGTAAGCCGTGCGCACAAAATCTTCGGAGCTGCCGTTAAGAATCTGCTTTTTATAAATCGGATTGATGCCGCCCTCCCGGGTCACCAAAAATGTCGTGCCGCACCAAACACCGACGGCGCCCAGGCACAGCGCCGCTGCTACGCCGCGGCCATCGGAGATACCGCCGGCGGCAACCACGAGCTTCGGCCTCACGGCGTCGACGATCTGCGGAATCAGCGGGAAGTTGCCAATCGTGCCGGTGTGTCCGCCCGCCTCATAACCTTGGGCGATAATCACATCGGCGCCTTTGCGCGCGTGACTGAGCGCATGCTTCACCGCGCCGGCCAGCGCCATCACTTTGATGCCACGTTCGTGCGCCAGCGGTACAACTTCCGCCGTGTCACCCAGGCCGATGACCAGAATCGGCACCTTCTCTTCGAGAATCACTCTCAACTGCTCGCGTGTCGCCGCCGGCGTTTTCACCCAGCTCTTGCGATCGGGCGGTTGCGGCGTCAGGCCGAGTCTTGGAATCAATTCGTCGTTGAACTTGGCGTGCTTGGGAAACTTTTCTTGGATCTCTTTGTGCACTTCGTCCGGATCGGGAATTCTCACATCTTCCATTTTCGGCAATGTGATATCGACGCCGAAGGGCTTGTCAGTGAGTTGGCGCACCGCACGAATACGCTCGCGAATCACTTCCGGCCGAATCGAACTGCCGCCGATGCAGCCTAAGCCACCGGCATTCGACACTGCGGCAACCAGCGCCGGCGGCGTCGTCAAACCTTCTTTATCCCAGCCCATGCCGGCTTGGATGATGGGATATTTAATATTGAGCAAATCACATAATGGCGTATGTAGTGACATTGGCTCCCCCTCCGTTGCTGGGTAATTAGCGCTAAGACTTTTGCGTGTCGAGCATCAACCTTGAACTTTTGAACCTTGAACCCTTGAACGGCTTTATTTCTTGCGATCCTCCGGCTTCACATACCCAGTCGTCCCGCCGCCTTTCTGCGAATGGAGATAGCCCTCCACGTCGTTCAGCGGATTGGTGTAGTAACGCATGCGGTGCGAAACTAAATCATCGGTCTTGAGCGCCGTGAGAAAGTCCATGTCTTTCTGCATGTACGCCGCGATCTTCGCGCTCTCCAACGTCACCCCATTGCGGCTGCCCAACTCTTTAGCGAGCTGCTCGACATTTGCCACCAACTGATCGTCCGGCACGACTTCCGATACCAACCCGATCCGTTCCGCCTGCACCGCGGTCAAGTTCCTGCCAGTGAGCTGAATGTAAAAAGCCTTCTTGGTTGGAATGCCGCTGTGGAATAGTGTTGAAGTCGCCACCGCGCCGTAGCTGCCCCGAATGACTTCCGGCATGCCGAACTTCGCCGACTCGGCGGCGATGCAGAGATCATGGCCGTTAATCAAGGCCAGCCCGCCGCCGAGACACCAGCCGCGCACCGCAGCCACGGTCACCTGCGGCAGCATGCGCAAAATTCGCACGATCTCGTAGGTCGAGCCGCTATGATCCCAAGAGCGCTTGCGCTTCCAAGACTCGCGCAGATCGTAAAGATCGAGCCCCGACGAATACGAATCCCCCGACCCCATCGTCACGATACACTTGATCTTATCGTTCTCCGCAATATCTTTAAGCGCCGCAATCAACTCCGCCATAAACTTTTTGCTCATGGCGTTTTTCTTCTCCGGCCGATTAAACGTCAGCCACGCGACCCCCAACTCTTCATCAATCTTTTGGAGCACGGTTGTTAGTTCAGCCATCAAACACCTCCAGACAAATAAGCGCTTTGAGAATAACGTTTCTCATAGCACAATTTAAAAATAAGTGGCGAGCGGGGCGAAAAGAAAAACCTCAGCGTTTCTGGATATTCGGATAGTCCACCATGTCGCGCTGGCCGCTGTTGCGGTAGAGGCGCTTGCCGGCGCGCGGATAGTCGACAACGTCTTGCGCCAGGCGCTGGCCGATCACTAAACACACGAGCGGTTCGCTGCCGTCGTTGATCGTTTCGTGCGCCGGGCCGCCGCCGGGAAAGCCCAAGAAATCTCCCGGTCCGATTTTGTGCGACTCGTCTCCTATCACCGCCGTGCCACGGCCGGAAAGCACATAAATCGCTTCGTCTTCGTAGCGATGAAAGTGATATTCCGACGAACGGTCTCCTGGCGCGACGGTCATAATGTGCACGCCGAGATTCTTTAGACCCGCGGTGTCTCCAAGTGACTTATTGATTCGCTTTGCCGCCGGGTTGACGAAGTGAACCCGATGTTCACCTGCCATGGCAGCGATCTGTTCAGCGGATAGATACATAACAACCTCCGGATATTCGTTCCAGTCGTTCAATCCCCCGCCTCTTTCCGCCCCCGCGACGCGGGGGAGGATGAAAGGAGGGGGCTGGAACGGCTTGAACTTATTGAACGTTTTGAACCCCCGTTTTTAATCGGAAAGTAAGAATGGCACAACCACCTCCGCCAACTCGTCCGGCTTTTCATGCGGGATGT
>CAYZJE010000261.1:0-4247 GCA_964478485.1 uncultured Syntrophobacter sp.
ATGGCAGATCGTCATGGCGGTGCCTAGTTCGATGTTGCTCGTCGTCGCCGCCACCGCCGATAACAACACGAGACTTTCTATATGGAAATTATCGCTGCCGTCGCTCGGATGGGGCTTGAAGACTAAATGATCTCTCGCCCACACCGAATCGAAGCCATAGGTTTCCGCTCGTCGCGCGCCTTCGAGACATTTTTCCGCCGACGCGTGCTCGCAAAAATGCGGTAGCAATAGACCGAATTTCAATTTGCTGCTCATCCAAGTAGTGCGCCTGGGTTTCCTGTGAAGAAGTGTTCACCACAGAGACACAGAGTTCGCCGAGTTCGGAGTGTATCTTAATCAAAAAACTCTTTACTCCGCGTTCTCAGCGCCTCTGCGGTGAGTCCTCCGAAAGTTTGCGCATACCGCGGTAATGATCACGGATAGCAATACAAAAACCTGGAGATCCTTAAAAGTCGACGTGAAACTCCTTGCCCGTCTGACTCTTGCAGCGGCCAAACCCGTGGCCGGTGTACGCCGAGCCGATCAGAAAGCAGCCCAGCACCATGCGCCGGTCGCCTTGCAATGAAGCGGTCCAGTAAAACAGCGGCCCGCTAACCGACTGGCTAGGAATACCGTGGATTGGCTCTGCATAAGCGGTTTCATGAAACGTTGAGGAGTTTCCCAGCAGACCACCAAATGCGTTGCCATGGCGGGAGAGGTCAGGTCCGTCGGTCTCAATAGTTCGGCGGCCAAAAGCTTTCTCGTAGTCCTGGGCGAAGACGGTGCGATCCACCCGAATGAAGCGGCCGATCAGCACTTCATTCTCCGGTCCATAGACCTGCATCAATCCCGTGCCTTCGCGGCCAAAGCGATAACGCCCGAAAAATTGCTCGCCGTCGAGGGAAACCACACTCATCGGATGAGAACATGCGCAAGTAAGCAGCGCGGCACAAAGGATTAGTAGGACGTGAAAGCCATTCATGCTTGCAAAGCTTAACATGATTTAGTCGGATGAGGTAAGCGATATTCCAAAATTCGGCAAATTCTCTTTTCCCGATCGTTCGATTTATGATAGCTGTCGATTTGAGGTAACAATCGCAAACACTACGAGGACGAACTCAAGAAGACCGGTGTGACGAGCGTGATGCCGAGTGTTTGAAGGTTCAAATTGTTCAAACAGTTCAAGCCGTTCAAAACGTCGGATTGGAACCTCGGAAAACGACTTGAACGATTTGAACGATTTGAACATTTTGAACGGCTTGAACTCATTGTGCCACTTCGTTGTGAGAGAGGAGGCTTACTATGCTTAGAGCACTGATTCTTATTTTACTCCTGGCAACAACTGCGTCGGCTCAGCAGAAGGGATGGGAAAAGGAATGGAACGAGACTCTTGCTGCGGCAAAAAAAGAGGGCAAAGTTGCCGTCGCAGGATCGCCGGACCCGGTGATGCGCAACGAGATCATTCCGAAATTTACCTCGCGCTTCGGCATTCAAGTCGAATTCATCGCCGGGCGCGCGGTCCAGTACATCGCGAAAGTTCAAACTGAGCGCTCCGCTGGCATCTATTCCGTAGACCTCTTTATGACGGGCGTAGACAGCACGGTGAACACGCTTTACCCGGATAAACTGATCGATCCCTTGCGACCGCTGATGATTCTTCCCGAGGTCGTCGATCCTGCCAAGTGGAAAACCGGCAAGCTGTGGTTTATCGATCCCGAGGAAAGATTCGTCCTGAGGGTCTTTCGATCCGTGAACAGCATGCTTTTCTACAACGCTGAACACGCGAAAGCCGAAGAACTGCGCTCTGCTAAGGACCTGCTCAATGCCAAATGGCGCGGTAAAATTTCGACCGACGATCCGATGATAAATGGAGCGGGAGCGGCCAACGCGGCGATGCTTTATTCACAACTAGGAGCGGATTTCATCAAGCGGCTTTACATCGACCAGAAGCCGGTATTTTCACGCGAACGGCGCCAGTACACCGACTGGCTGGCGCGGGGCACCTATCCGATCTGTTTAAACTGTCGAGAAGACGACCTGAAATCGCTGCGCAAAGACGGCTTCAAGCTGGTCGAAATCTTTGAGCTGTCCGACGTAAGCCCCCGGGTTAACGGCTCGCCTTGGCTCCTCACGTTTGCGAACAAAGCGCCGCACCCAAACGCGGCGCGCGTGTTCGCCAATTGGATCGCGTCCAAAGAGGGGCTTGAAACTTATTCGCGAGGCTACGGCGCCGCCACTTTGCGGGCGGATGTCGATGATTCGTTCCTCGATCGCGCTACGGTACCCCGCACGGGCGTCAAATATTTTGACGATACCGAATGGAGCTGGTCTGTAACCGGCAGGAAAGCAGCGCGGGAGAACATGCAGCAATTGTTGAGAGAGCACGGCAAGAATTAAATTCACCGGTCGAAGTGGCGTGGAAGCATGATTTCAGAGTCGGAAAAAGGCGGCACGCTGATCCCATGCGCCAACAAGATTCCCGATGTGCGCAAAAACTGCGAAGACAAACTCAAGAAGTCCTGTGTGAAGAGGGCAATGCCGGAGCGTTAATCTCTGGGGTGCCAATTCTCCCCAGCTCCCTGCGTTAAACTACTTTCCTTTCCGAAGATCGTCATTCCGGTATGCTGTTAGCGGTGGTCGACCGTGCTCACCACTGACGAAACCAGAAGTGGTCCCCCGACCCATTCGACGTGGCTCAGGGTCGTGGTGAGCACACAGCCGAACCACGATAAAACTCTTCGTGGGTGACGCCTTTGGCAAGATTCTCATCGGGTATTTCTGATACACCGCTGCTTGCGGCGGGTTTCTTTATTCAGTTCCTTCAAAATTTTAAAACTTGAGACTTTGGTCCAGCGACTAAAGTCCAATTGACCGAGTTTGGGTCAACTAGTAGCTTCGGCATGCAAAAAAAAGAGATCACGTAGAGGCTTTTTTCGAGACAATTTTCATCATGTCCAATCGTAAGTTGATCCTATCGATCAATGGGAAACGAGTTTTTATCTCTAAGACATGCTTGACCGCGAGAATCAGCGGAAGGTTTTTTGATGATGGGAAGCAATCAACCCGACAGACTCAGTGTAACGGAGGATCCACATTATGAAATGGTTTAACCTGCGAATTAAATCAATTCTTGCGGCTGTGACGATCACCTTCTCGGCCCTCTGGCTCGCCACCGGAGCCGCCGTGGGTGGCCAGGCCGCAGCTGCGCGTGGCGAAGCGGTCCAGCGGGCGCCTCAGGGAGTTGTCCCTGGGCAGTACATCGTCGTCTTTCACGATGATGTCGCCGACCCTAGGGGTTTGGCCAACGCTCTCGGACAGTGGCACGGCTTCACTCTCCGGCAGACCTATCAGCATGCCTTAAAGGGTTTTGCCGCTCGTATGCCCGCCTCGGTAGCGCAAGCCCTAGCCCTCGATCCCGATGTGGCGCTCGTCGAGCCCGACGTTCACGCGTATACTACCGCACAGCAGACCCCAACGGGGGTGGCCCGAATTGGCGTCAACCTGACCACCGTCGTAGATTGTGCTTCCGTGGACATCGCGATCATCGACACCGGCATTGACCTGGACCACCCGGATTTGAATGTGGACGCGGCCCACGGGCGAAACTTTATCGGTACCGAAACTGGCTTCGGCGATGATGATAATGGTCACGGCACCCATGTGGCAGGGATCGCCGCGGCCATAAACAACAACATCGGTGTGGTCGGCGTGTGCCCTGGTGCCCGTTTGTGGCCCGTCAAGGTTTTGGATAGTACAGCCCACGGCTACTTCTCCGATATCATTCAGGGCGTTGACTACGTGACGGCCAACAGCCTTAACATTAAAGTGGCCAACATGAGCCTAGCCGGTATAGGGTACTTGGCATCCTTCAGGACTGCGATCCAGAACTCGGTTGCAAAAGGGGTGGTCTATGTGGTCGCGGCGGCGAACAACTCAACGGACGTCTACGGGGCCAACGGCCACCTCGACACCGCACTCGACTACGACCCTGTTATCTGCGCTTCGCTTGGGCAATTATGCGGCGATGACTTCTTCCCGGCGGCGTATCCCGAGGTGGCGACAATCTCAGCGATGAGCGATAGCAACGGCCAGCCCGGCGGTGGCGGCCCGTCCACTAACTACGGTGTGGACGATTCCTTTGCCTCGTTCAGCAACTTCAGCAACAGCGTGGTGGCAGGTAACCCGGTAGTTTCTCCTGGCCTCGCCATCGACCTGCTGATGCCGGGTGTGAACATCCTCTCTACCTGGAAGGACGGCGGATACAATAC
>CAYZJE010000262.1:0-16763 GCA_964478485.1 uncultured Syntrophobacter sp.
GCAAAGAAAAACGAGAAGAGCTGGATCGACATCACTTCCAAAATCAGCGGCTGATTCCACATGAAGCGCGCCCCTTCGACCAAGTCTTTGCGAATATTCAAATCGACACGCTCGCCGCCGCGGCGCGGCAGCCGGATCGACATCAGGCTAAAGATGATCGCGCAGAAGCCAATCGCGTTGATAAAAAAAACCGCTTCGATACCCAACCAGACGATCAACCCCCCACCGATCACTGGACCGATAACCTGGCAGGAATTGTTGCCGACGCTGTTGATCGAGATCGCGCTGACCAAACTATCTTGCGGCACCAAGTCGGGGATGACCGTCTGCCGGGTGACCCGGCTGAGCGGCGCGATCAGGCCGTCGATGATCGCGAGAATGACGATGTGCCAGAAGGCGATCAGCTTGGTCGCGACCAAACAGCCATAGAAAAACGCCAAAGTCATTTGAAATAGGTAGACGCCGATGAGAATCTTGCGCCGGTCAAAGCGGTCGACCACCGCGCCGAAAATCGGCGCCAACAACACCCGCGACGGCCCCTTGCAAAACGCCACCAACCCCAAGAGAAACGGTGAGCCGGTCATGATGAAGACGAGCCAGTCCTCGGCCACTTCCTGCATGTCTTCACCCATGCGAGTGACCATGGAGCCGGAGAAAAAGACCCGGTAGTCTCGATGTCTAAGCGCGTTGGACATTTATGACTAAGTAGCCATTCCGATCGCACAAATGCAATCGCGGTCCGACGCTGGTTCAGAGATAGCTCATGCCAATTCTGCCGGAGTCGGCTAGACTGGATACTGACCAAAACAAAAAAGGGGCGACCGCTCAACACGGTCGCCCCGCTTAGCTATTTAATAGTGAATTGAAAATTATCCTTCGATAACCTTCTTATACTTGTTGTAAATTTTCTCGCGCAGTTCGGGCGAAGACTCGGCCACCGGCGGGAAATCTTTTAGCCACTCGAATGGACGGCAGGCATCGATCACGGCGCGGGAGTTGAAGCCCTTTTTGCCCGGTTGAATGCGCGGATCGAGCGGCCCGCTCCAACAGCGACGCAGAATCTCGATCGACTCGACTGGGTCTGAGCGAGTGGACAAGGCCCAGAGGACATCAAACGTGTTGGTCGGGTCGATATCTTCGTCGACCACGATCACATAGCGCCCGAGGTACGCGCCGGCGTGAACTTGCGACGCCACGAGCATCGCTTGGCGGGCATGGCCTGGATAACGTTGCTTGATCGAAATGATGTTCAACAAGCGGCCGCCGCCAGCCTCGTGACACCACACGCCTCTCACATCAGGAACACCGGCTTTTTCGACTTGTTCCCAGATCAGCGAAGCCTTCACCATGCACTTGGCGATGGAGTAGTCTGACGGCGGACGGCCGGGACGCGCGCAACAGAGGATCGGATCGTTACGATAATAAACGTTTTCGACGCGGATCACCGGCTCGGGTCGGCTGGAGCTGGCGTAGTAGCCGGTCCATTCACCGAATGGCCCTTCGGTCTTTCGATCGGTCGGGTCCATCCAACCTTCGATGACGATTTCCGCGTTGGCCGCAAACGGCAGTCCGGTCGACTTGCCTTCGATGACTTCGATGGGCGCGCCCTTGAGACCGCCGGCATAGTCGAATTCGGAAACGCCGTAATCAATCTCGTTACCGGAGACCATGAACAGCACCGGGTCTTGACCAACTGAGACAACGACCGGGCAAGGTTTGCCGCGCTCGAAATATTTATTACGCTGAATGCTGCCATGCTTGCCGGGCGAGATGTAGAGGCCCATGCTTTTGTTGTCGTGAACCATGCCGCGGTAGGCGCCGAAGTTAACCCAACCTTCGTCGGGGTCGCGCGTCGTCACTAAGCAGGCGGTGCCGATGAAACGACCGCCGTCAAGTTCATGCATGAATGGAACCGGGAACTTGAGCAGATCGACTTTGTCACCGGAGTCGACGTTGTCGAGGATCGGCCCTTTGGTAACGACCTTGTGTTTGATCGGTTCATGGTTGACAAGCTTTTGGCGGAAGGCACGAACGAGATCCAAGTTGGAAAGGTTCATGTCCAAGCCCAAGTTAAGCGCCATTCTTTTGAACGACGCGTTCTGGGCAAACAGGGTGCGGAAACCTTTCGGATAACCAGGAACGTTGTCGAATAGAACCGCCGGCGTGCCAGTCTTGGATTCACGGGCGAAAATCTCCGCCAATGTGCCCATTTCGAGATTCCAATCGACGCCGTCGACTTTTTTGAGTTCGCCGAAACTGTCGACGATTTCGAGCCAATCGCGCAGATCGGTGTACTTGGGCGTCTTGCCCGCCTTCATATCGTCTTCGGCCAGCTTTCTAGCCTCTAGTGCTGTCATTTAGGTTAGTCTCCTTTCAGATTCAAACGGGTGCATCCTAGAGCACCGGCATGGACTCATCGATACCTTCCAAGTCGTCCGCCGGCAAACCGTTGCAGCTTGCCGGGTCCAAGTGCAAGTAGACCTTATCACCGGGGCTAACGGAATTAAACGGGTGGGTATGCACCGAGAGCAAATCGTCGCCCACCGCAACCTTACACTGATAGGCGTCGCCCATGAACACCGCCTCTTTGACGGTGCCTTCGAGAACGTTTTCCGAAATCTTCGGCTTCTCTTTATAGAGCGGAATGTTTTCCGGCCGGATCGAAACCACCGCCGCCTGGTCCTTCTTTAGTCCAGGCGCCGGGAGGAAAGAGAGCAGCCCTTTTTTGGTTTGAATTTTTCCCGGCTGCCCATCGCCGCTGAGCTCGACGATTTTGCCGTCGATCAAGTTGGTTAGTCCCAAAAATGTCGCGGTGAAACGGCGCGTCGGACGGGCATAGAGCTGATGCGGCGCGCCAACTTCGAGCAGCAGACCGCCGTGCATCACGGCGATCTGATCGGAGATGGCCAAGGCTTCGGCCTGATCGTGGGTGACGAAGATGGTCGTGATGTTAGTGCGCCGTTGTAGCGCTTTGATTTCCGAACGCATCTGCACGCGCAACTTGGCGTCCAAGTTGCTCAGCGGCTCGTCGAGCAACATCACCTTTGGCTCGTTGATGAGTGCGCGGGCAAAGGCGACGCGCTGTTGCTGGCCGCCGGAAAGTTTCGGCGCCGGGCGGTCTTCCAAGCCGTCGAGACCGACGACCTTGAGCACGTCACCGACTCTTTTCTTGATCTCATCCTTCGATTTGCGCTGTATGGTCAATGGATAGGCGACGTTTTCAGCAACCGTCATATGCGGCCAAATCGCGTAGGACTGAAAGACCATGCCGATGGGCCGCTTGTTGGTCGGCACATAGACGCGCTCGCCGGAAGCAAAGACTGTTTGACCGCCGATGCTGATCTTGCCGCCGTCGGGCCGCTCCAAACCCGCCACGCAGCGCAGCGTCGTCGTCTTGCCGCAGCCGCTAGGACCTAGGAAAGTGTACAGCGAACCTTCCGGAATGTTGAGCGATATGCCCTTCAAAACATGTACCCGCTCCTTGTCCTCGCCAAAATATTTTTCCAGCGAGCTGATTTGGACCATGTCTCTTTTCTCTGCCATTTCTCTTCCCCCTCCGAAACTAGCGCCCACGATTGAGGCGTAGCCCGTCGAAACTTCGTGTCGAAAAGTTATTCGGCGATGCCGATCTTGGCGCCGAGCTTGCGCGCCACCGCTGCCATGGTAAGGAGCAACAAGACCATTAACACGCCCAACGCGCAGACATAAGTATACTGACCGCCTTCCCACAGGTCGAAGGCCATGATCGACAGCACGGTGCTGTTATACGAATAGAGCAAAATCGACGTCGACAACTCGCGCAAGGCGATGATGCTGATGTAAATCCAGCCGGCAGTGAAGCCCGGCATCAAAAGCGGTAGGATAATTTTGCGAAAGGTCTGAAACCAGGTGCCGCCAGCGGTCAGCGAAGCCTCTTCCAATTCCTTGTTGATTTGAATCATCGAAGCCGACGCGGCGCGAATACCGTAAGGAATATATTTGGTCATGTAAGCCAGCAGTAAGACCCAAATCGTGCCGTAGATCGGAATCGGTATGGTTAGGTATACCCAGATCAGGCTCACGCCCAAAACAATTCCCGGCATGGCGATTGGGATGAACGCCATGCTGTCGAGAAACGCCCGGCCCGGCAACTTGGTTTTTACCGTGATCCAGGCGATCACCGAGGTCAGCAACATGACCAAAGTCGCCGAGCCCACCGACAAGTAGAAGCTATTTTTGAACGCGGTGGCGGCGAGCGGATAGTGAATGATGTAATTGTAATTGGCCCAGGTCATCTTGGCGACCAATTCCCATGACGGCACGCCGTAATAAGGAATGAACGAAGACCAGAGCAGGACGAAAACCGGCAGGATCACCGCCAAGAAGAAAACCAAGAAAGCAATTCCCATGGTGAGCCATTTCCAGTTGCCCAGGTCGATGACGCGCGGGCGGTAGCCTTTGCCGGTTACGGTCGCGTAACGCTCTTCGCGCCGGGTGATTTTACCGTAAATCAGCACGCCCGTGGTGCTGATCAGCAGCAGCGTGACCGCGTAGGCCCCTGCAAGTCCGAAATCAGAGGGAAACTGGTGAATCGCGAGAAATATCTTGGTGGTGAAAACCGAGATTTTCGCCGGCACGCCGATCAGCGCCGGGACTTCGAAGGCCTCAATGCCACGAATAAAATTGATCAGCAGGACGCTGACCATCGCCGGCCGCATCAGCGGCAAAGTAACCGTGTAAAAAGTTTGAAAGGTGCTCGAGCCGGAGGTCAGCGCGGCCTCCTCCAAAGAGGTATCCATGTTGCGGAACGCCGCCGACATCAGCAGGAAAACCAGCGGATAAAGATGGATGGACTCGGCCCAAATCATGCCCCACATGGAGTAAACGTTGAACGGCGCCGACTCGAGGCCCAATGCCGCTTTGACGACAATATTGATCAGGCCGATTTTTGGACTCAGTAGAAGAATCCAGGAGATCGTGCTGAGGATGCCGGGGATGATGAACGGGATCAGCGACATGACCACGAACAGCTTTTTAAGCGGCGTGTTCGTCCGTTCGCTGACCCAGGCGAGAAAAGTTCCGATGACGAAGGTCAGCGTGCACGTGCCAATGGCATAGTAGACGGAATTCAGCAGCAGTAAATAGAATTCCTTGTCGACGTAGGCCTTGACGTAATTCTGAAAGGTGAAAACCGCTCCGGGCTCCCCGATCGGTGCGCTGCGGAAGCTACCGTAAAGCAGCATCACCAGCGGCACACCTGCCAGGTAGAGCACCAAGAAGATTGCGCCAATCAGAATTAGCGCTTCAGCGTTGAGCTTGCGCACCCCGATCCTCCTGAAACTGGACTAGTTTCTTGGCGCTGTGTTGATATTATGAACAACCTGGTCCTGAATCATAGTCTTTTTGACCTCTTCCTCGATCAGGTTCCAGACTTCATCTTCGTACTTCAAGAAGCGCGGATCGCGTTTGATCGACAAATCGCGCGGCCGCGGAATGTCAATCTTAATCATCGCCTTAACTCTGCCCGGCCGCGCGGCAAATACGATTACCCGATCGGCTAGATAGATGGCTTCATTGATTTGATGGGTGATGAAAAGCACGGTCTTGCCGGATTCGCGCCAGATTCGCAGTAATTCCGACTGCATGATTTCACGGGTCTGGGCATCGAGCGCGGCGAACGGTTCGTCCATGATGAGAATTTTTGGATCCACCGTCAGCGCGCGAGCGAGATTGCAGCGCTGTTGCATGCCGCCGGAAAGTTCGTGTGGATAATGTTCTTCGAAACCCTGCAAGCCAACCAATTTGATGAACTTACTGGCGCGCTCGTGGCCTTCCGCGTTATCGAGGCCTTGGCATTCGAGACCGAACAGGACGTTTTTCATCACCGTGCGCCACGGCATCAAGCAAGAATCCTGGAACACCATGCCGCGATCCGTGCCCGGTCCGGTCACTTCCTTGCCGTCAATATCGATCCTGCCGGCGGTGGGTTTGAGCAGCCCGTCGCAAAGGTTGATGAAAGTGGTCTTGCCGCAGCCGCTGGGTCCGACGATGGTGACAAACTCTCCCTCGTCCACCTTCAAATTTATGTTCTCCAGCGCCAGCAACCTGCCGCCGGTGCGCGGTTGATAGTACTCATGCCGTAATCCGGTCGCCTGTAACTTGGTCTGTGCCACAATGCCTCCTTAAGCCATAATTACGCTATCTCACCGATTGATTGACCGTTGGAAACTTTATCGCCGGCCATCGCCGCGACGCTCGGTCGCAAGCTTCCATATCATCTTCCAAGGTTTTTTCAAGCGAAAATTTCGCTTTATTGACAACCCCGATCGGATCGGATAGTTTCCGCGACGTTGCATAAATTATTTTACGCAAGATTCGACGGTGTCATTTCGCCTCGATACCGGCAAAACCAAAACGCGCACCAACGAACATTTGTCAGCCCGTGTTTACGGCCAAATTATGCATCTGATTCTGTCCGAATCGCGGTTTTACCTGCAAAGAAATTAGAATGCAAGAGGCCGAAGAGCTTTACAAATTACGCGAAACACCGGAAACCTTCTTGGCGAGCCTAGGCCCGTCGAGCTAACCCCATTTGGAGCAGAAAAACACAAAAGAAAGGGAAAATTATGGCAGCAGATCTAGTTATCAAAGGCGGTTGGATCGTGACACCCGATGCAACATTTAAGGGCGGCGTGGCGATCAGCAACGAAGTAATCGTCGCCATCGGCTCGGACGATTCATTACCGGAAGGCAAAGAGGTTATCGACGTTAAGGGCAAACATATCTTGCCTGGGCTTTTCGACGGCCATGTCCATTTCCGAGAACCCGGCATGACCCACAAAGAGGATTTCAACACCGGTTCTACGGCGGCCGTCTGCGGCGGCATCACCACGGTGGTCGACATGCCGAACACGGTTCCGCCCACCGCTGACGCTGAACAAGTCAAAGTAAAACGAGAACTCGGCGAAGCGAAATCATTAGTCGACTTCGGCATCACCGGCGTGGTCGTGCAAACCAACACCAAAGATATTTTACCCATGGCCGCTGCCGGCGCCATCGGTTACAAGATTTTCTTCGGCGAGACGATTGGTAACCTGCCCTTCCCCGACGACGGTATGTGCATGGAAGCCTTCGACTACATCGCCCAGTCCAAGCTGCCCTTGGGCATCCACGCCGAGAACCGCCAGATTATGGCCTACTGCACCAACAAGCTAAAAACCGAAGGCAAAAACGACGCGCGCTACTGGGAAGCCTCCCGGCCGGATATCTGCGAGGCGGAGTCGGTGCACCACGCGCTGTTCTTCGCCGAAACCTTCGGCACCAAGCTCCATGTGTTTCACATGAGCTCGAAGCAAGCCGCTTATATGGTTCGCGACGCCAAGGCACGCGGCCTGCGCGTCACCGCGGAAACCGGCCCGCATTATTTACTGCGCGAGCCGAATGATATGGACAACGTCGGATCGTTGATGAAAATGAACCCGCCGGTCCGCACCAAGGATCACGCCGAAGTCCTCTGGCAAGGCCTGCGCGAAGGCTTCGTCGACACTTTGGCCACCGACCATTCACCGCACACCTTGGAGGAGAAAGGCTCGGACATCTACGGCAAGCTGACCAAGCCGGCGATTTGGGACTGCATCTCGGGCTTCTGCGGCGTCGAGACCGGCGTGCCGCTGATCTTGACCGAAGTGAACAAAGGCCGCTTGACCTTGAATCAGTATGTCAAAGTCGCGTCCGAGAACCCGGCCAAAGTTTGGCAGGTCTATCCGAAGAAAGGCGCCATCCGCCTCGGCTCCGACGGCGATATCACGGTCGTCGACATGGACAAGGAAGGCACCATCGACGTCAACAAGCTGCATAGCAAAAACAAACCGTCGCCCTGGCATGGCTGGAAAGTCAAAGGCATGCCGGTGTTGACCGTCGTGCGCGGTCATGTCCAAATGAGAGACGGCGAGCCCTGCGGCAAAGCGATCGGCAAAGCGCTCAAGCCGATCATCTGAAGACGGGGGAAGAAATTGGAGTGATGGGTTTTCGGAATCGGAGACCCAACACTCCATTACTCCATCACTCCAGTACTCCAACCCATTTTTGAGTAACGCGTTCCGGCCAGGCGCTGATGTACGCCCCAGCAAGGATTTAGTTTCATGAAACGCACCGAAGCTTTTGAGTTTTACCAGCCGTCAACGCTCCAAGAAGCAAGCCGGCTGCTCAAAGATAACGGGCCAGGCGGACGATTTCTCGCCGGCGGCACGGACCTCGTCATCGCCATGAAAGAAAAGGGGCTCCTGCCCAAATATATTGTCGACTTGAAGCGGGTGCCCGGACTCGGCGGTATTCGTGAGAATAATGACGGCAGCATTACGCTGGGCGCGCTCACGACGATGTATGAAATTGAAAAGTCGCCGCTAATCAAGCAGAGATATCCGTTCCTGGCGCAAAGTGCCGCCGAAGTGGGCTCCATTCAAATTCGCAATCGCGCCACCATCGGCGGCAACATGGCCAACGCAACGCCTTCCGCCGATACCGCGCCGGCCTTGATCGCTCTCAATGCCACAGCCAAGATCGCCAGTGCCAGCGGCGAGCGCACGGTTAAGTTAGAAGAGTTTTTCAAAGGGCCAGGCCAGAGCGTGATGAGCGCGGATGAAATCTTGACTGAAATCGCGATTCCCAAAACAGCACGGAACTTGGTCGGCGAATATATAAAATTTTCGCCGCGCGAGATGATGGACCTCGCCTACGTCGGCGTCGCGGTCGCTTATGACCTCGGCGACATCGACAAAAAATGTCATGGCGTGCGAATCGTCCTCGGCGCCGTCGCGCCGACGCCGATCCGCGCCAAGCACGCCGAAGCTGCACTCGAAGGCCAAGTTCTCAGCGAAGCGTTGGCTGATAGAGTCGGCCAGATCGCCGCTGAAGAAGCGAAGCCGATCAGCGACGTTCGTTCAAGCGCCGACTACCGCCGCGCCATGGTCGGCACCATGACCAAACGCGCCCTGCTCAACGCCGCCGCCGGCCCGGCCAAGTCGTGGTACGATCGGCGCGACCGGAGATACTAGAAGAATGGAGTGATGGAGTGATGGAATTTGGAGTGATGGAGTATTGGAGTGATGGAGTATTGGGTTCTCGGAATTCTTAACCCAACACTCCAGTATTCCATTACTCCAATACTCCATTCTTCAGCCCTCCATCACTCCAATCTGAACTTGGAGTTACCCCATGGACAAGAACATTCAATTCACGCTCAACGGCAAATCCGTCAGCCGCGAAGTAGCAACCCACCGCCTTCTGCTCGATCTCTTGCGCGATGAGATCGGCATGACTGGCACCAAAGAAGGCTGCGGCACCGGCGACTGTGGCGCTTGCACGGTTTTTCTCAACGGCAAGCCGGTGAATTCTTGCCTGATCCTTTCCGGCGAACTGGACGGTGCCAATATCGTCACCATCGAAGGATTGAAGATCGGCCCCGAGCTGCATCCGGTGCAAAAAGCCTTCGTCCAAGATGGCGGCGCCCAATGCGGCTACTGCACGCCGGGCATGTTGATGATGTCCAAAGCGCTACTCGACGAAAATCCTAATCCGACGGAAGAAGAGATTCGCTACGCCCTGTCGGGTAATCTCTGCCGCTGCACCGGCTACGCCAAGATCGTCCAGGCCGTACAAGACGCCGCCACTCTGTTAAGGAATCGGTAAAGAGGTTCAAAAAGTTCAAGCCGTTCAATCGCTTCGCTCCGTTCAAACCGTTGAAGGCTTCGACCGGTTTAACAATGAACCTCCGAATCTTTTTAACGGCTTGAACGCTTTGAACGGTTTGAACTGCTTGAACAATCCATGAGGAGTTAATCATGTCCGAATTGACAGTCATCGGCAAACCCGTTACCCGGGTCGATGCCAACGAAAAAGTTACCGGAGAGATAGTTTATGGCTACGATCTGGTATTGCCGAACATGCTCTACGGCAAGACGCTGTTCAGCCCCAAGGCCCACGCTAAGATAAAAAAAATCGACACCGCGAAAGCCAAAGCGTTACCCGGCGTCGTTGCCGTCGTCACTGGCGCAGATGCGCCCTGGACCCACGGCGAAGCCGTCAAAGACAAGCCCTTCCTAGCCCAGGGCAAAGTGCGTTATATCGGCGAGCCTGTGGCGGCGGTGGCCGCCGAGGACGAAGATATCGCCCAAGCGGCGGTGAAGCTCATCGAAGTCGAATATGAAGACCTGCCGGTTTACACTGATCCCGAAGCGGCCTGTAAACCCGGCTGTATGGAGATCCACGAAGAATACGACAAATATCGCAAGGCCAACTTTATGGTTCGGGGCGCCGCGCCCAACGTCGCCGAGCATTTCAAACTGCGCACCGGCGATGTCGCCAAAGGTTTTGCCGAATCGGATCTCGTGCTCGAAGAAAGATATTTTGTCCCGATGATCCAGCATGCCGCCATGGAACCTCACTCGGCGCATGCGCAGTGGGACAAGCAATCCGGCCGTCTGACCATTTGGGTCGCCAACGACGCGCCGTTCCGCGCCCTGCACGAGATCTCCGAAGCCCTCGACATGGCCAAGGAAAAAATCCGCTTCATCAATCCCGCCCAGGGCGGCGGCTTCGGTTCTAAGGGCGGGCTCAAAGTCGAACCGATCGCGGTGGCCCTCGCGTTTCATACCAATGGCCGGCCGGTGCGCGTGAAGTTCAACCGCGAAGAAACTTTCATCTCAACGCTGACGCGCCACGAAGCGGTGGTTTACTCCAAGACCGGTGTAAAAAAAGACGGCACCTTGATGGCACGCGAGATGACGATCTATTGGGGCGCCGGCGCCTACGCCGAGAAAAGCCCGACGGTCTGCATCCGCGGCAGCTTGCCGGCGCCGGGTCCTTATCGGATTCCCCATGTCAAAGTCGACGGCTACGCGGTTTACACCAACAAGCCCGTCGCCGGTTCCTATCGCGGTTACGGTATTCCCCAGGGCGCCTGGGCCGGCGAACAGCAAATGGACGAGCTAGCGAGAAAATTGGGCATGGACCCCATCGACATTCGCATGAAAAATATCTTCGTCGAAGGCGATACTTCGTACTGGGGTGAGAAACTCCACGCTGTCGGATTGAAAGAAACCTTGATCAAGGCCACCGAGGCGATCGATTACGGCAAGCAGTCGACCGTCAACAAGCCGGGCCTGAAAATCGGCAAAGGCTTCGCCTGCATCCAGAAGCCGACCCGCTCGCCGACAACGTCCAACGCCGGCGTCACCGTCAATGCCCAAGGCGAAGTGACTGTGCTTGCCGGCACCGTCGAGATAGGCCAGGGCTGCAACACGATTCTCTCGCAAGTCGCCGCCGAAGAACTAAAAGTTCCGATGGACAAAGTCCACATGCACCAGCTCGATACCGACGTGATCCCCTACGACGCTTCGACCACCTCGAGCCGCAGCACCTACCATATGGGCAATGCCGTGCGCAGCGCGGCTATCCACGCCCGCGAACAGATCATGGAAGCAGCCAGCCCCATGCTCGAAGTCGGCGTCCAAGATCTCGCCTACGGCGACGGCAAAGTTTTCTCTAAAGACCAGCCACAACAAGCTCTGCCCATCGGCGAAGTGGTCAAGCGCAAGCTCGGCATCAACGGCATCGTCCGCGGCGACGCGTCTTATACTTACGAAATTGGCAAAGACTTGGATCTGGAAACCGGGCATAGCGACCATGCATCGGCCTTCTATATGTATGCGACCCAAGCCGCCGAAGTCAGCGTCGACGAGGAAAGCGGGCGGGTGCGAGTACTAAGAATGTCGGCGGCGCACGATGTCGGCAAGGCGATCAATCCACTCAATTGCGCAGCTCAAATAGAAGGCGGTGTGGTCATGGGCATCGGTTCGGCGCTGCATGAAGAGATGATCATCGACGCCACCGGCAAGGTGCGCAACCCCTCGTTCCTCGATTATCATCTCGTCACGTCCCTCGACTGTCCGGAACTGATTCCGATCATCGTCGAATGCGCTGAGCCGGAAGGTCCCTATGGCGCCAAAGGTTTAGGCGAACCCGGCCTGGCGCCGACGCCTGCGGCGATTGGCAACGCCGTCGCCGACGCCACTGGCGTACGCATTTACGATCTACCGCTCAAGCCGGAAAATGTTTTCTGGGCGCTGCAGAAAGCCAAGAAAAAAGACGCCGCGTAAATTGTCATCTCGAATTTCACCGAAAGATCATCTAAAATTACCTTTACTAGGCAGTAAATATACAGTCTGGTAACGCTAATGATTCTTATGACAAACCCTTAGGAATGCTTCGACAAGCTCAGCATGAACGGAAAATTCTTAAGATTTTCAATCCCCTCCCCGTTCGCCCTGAGCCTTGTCGAAGGGTGAACGTGAGTTTTGCAGCAGAATCACGAATTTTATTCGACGGAGGTTCGCTGATGAAACATAGCCGAACTCTTGGCTCGGTCTTGATCATTTCCATATTAGCTGTCTCTCTCTTGCTGACCGACGCACATGGCGCCGAGGCGGCCCGAGCAATTCAAACCGTGACCGGCATGCCGCCGGTGATCGATCCGAGCAATCTCTATAGCGAAACCCGCTCCGACAAGCTAAGCCCGGTCGTGGCCAAACACTTGAGCCGCGTCTACGTGCCCAACCGCAGCTCCAACGACGTCTGGGTCATCGATCCGGCAAGCCTGAAGGTTGTCGACAAATTTAAAGTCGGCGTTCACCCGCAGCATGTCGTGCCGTCCTGGGATTTAAAAACTCTTTGGGTCAACAACAACGCCGAAGGGCGCACCGACGGCAGCGTCACGCCCATCGATCCGCTCACCGGCAAGCCTGGCAAAAACATTCCCGTGGACGATCCCTATAATATGTACTTCACGCCAAATGGCGATGCCGCCATCATCGTCGCCGAAGCGCGCCTGCGCCTTGACTTCCGCGAACCGCAGACCATGGCGATGAAATACTCCATCGACACGCCGCAATGTAAAGGCATCAATCACGCCGACTTTTCCATCGATGGCCGCTACGTCATCTTCACTTGTGAATATGACAGGACCTTGGCGAAGATCGATCTCGTCGAGAGAAAAGTCGTCGGCTATTTAAAGTTATCCAAAGGCGGCATGCCGCAAGACGTGCGCATCGCGCCCGACGGCAAAGTATTCTACGTCGCCGACATGAAGGCGGAAGGTGTATTTATCATCGACGGCGAAAAGTTCGCCGAAATCGGCCATATCAAGACCGGCCTCGGCGCTCACGGCCTCTACCCTAGCCGTGACGGCACGAAACTCTACGTCGCCAATCGCGGCGTCGCCCGTGTCTACGGCCCGCCCAAGGGCAAAGGCAGCGTCAGCGTAATCGACTTTGCGACGCGCAAAGTCGAAGCAACCTGGCCCATCCCCGGCGGCGGCAGCCCCGACATGGGCAACGTCAGCATCGATGGCAAACAACTCTGGCTCTCCGGCCGCTACGACAACTCAGTCTACGTCATCGATACCACGAGCGGGAACGTAAAAAGCATCCCGGTGAAAACCGAACCGCACGGCCTAACCGTCTGGCCGCAACCGGGAAGATATTCGCTGGGCCATACTGGCAACTTGCGCTAAGCGCGCTCAATCGAGTAAGAAGATCGTTGAGTCCATCCAACCGTTCCGAGCGTTGGCAAACGGCTTGAGTGGTAATTGTCGGGAGGACGTTATGGCAAAGTTAATTGCTTTGGTGGTGCTAGTGGGTTTGATCTTGATCGCGAATTCAGCCCACGCCGGCGGCGCTGAAGACAATTTCTACCGCGGCAAAAACATTCGCATCATCGTCGGCTTCGCTGCCGGCGGCGGCTTCGATGCCTACGCCCGCGCCATCGCGCGCCACATGGGCCGCCATATTCCCGGCAATCCCTCGATGATCGTCGACAACATGACCGGCGCCGGCAGCCGGGTGTCGGCGAACTTTTTATACCGGGCGCCGGCCGACGGCCTGGTCATCGGCAACTTCATCGGCTCGCTGGTCTTGCAGCAGATCATGGGCGACAAAGGCATCGAGTTCGACGGCCGCAAGTTCGAATGGGTCGGCGCGCCGGTGCAGGACGAAACCGTCTGCGCGCTGACCAAGGCAAGTGGAATCAACTCGCTTGACGATTGGTTCGCGTCGAAGAAACCGATCAAGCTCGGCGGCGAAGCGCCCGGCGCCAACGACTCGGACGTGCCGCGGGTTTTGAAAGCGGCGCTGGGGTTGCCGATTCAACTCATCGAAGGCTTCAAAGGCACATCGAATATTCGCGTCGCCGCCGAGGCCGGCGAAGTCGACGGCGGCTGCTGGACTTGGGCGTCGATCCGTACCACCTGGGCGAACGGTTTGGAGTCGGGGAACGTCAAAGCAATCATCCAAGTCAACGCCAAGAAAGCCAACGACATTCCCAACGTGCCCAGTGCGATCGACTACGCTAAAACTCCCGACGCGAAAATTCTTATCGACTCCGGCGTCCACGCACCGTCGGCGATCCTGCGCGCCTACACCGTGCCTCCGGGCACGCCCAAGGGCCGCGTCGAGCTGCTGCGCAACGCCTTCAACGCGACGATGAAAGATGCGGAGTTTTTGGCTGAGATGAAGAAGTCGCGGCTGGAAATCAATGCGCTCAACGGCGCGGAAGTCGACACTCTCGTGAAGAAGTTGTTTCAAATGGATGCCAAAAACGTCGCCAAGATCCGAGAAGTGCTGGTGCCGAAAAACTAACAGCCCAAGAAAACAATTCTCGCGAGGACAAAATGGCGACGGAACTTAATTTGGATCAACTGCGCGAGTTGGCGCAACAAGCCGGCTTGAATCTGGACGACGACGAATTGCAACGGCTGCTCGCCGGCGTCAATCGCGCGCGCAAGCAAGCCGCCGAAATGCGCGACTGGCTCGATCGCAGCGACGAACCAGAGGGCGCCTTCGACTCGGTGCGAAGGGGCGCGATTCATCGCGCCCTCGGACCGAAAACGGCGATCGGTTAACCGCAAAGCTCGCAAAACAAAATGGAATTGTAGGGGCAACCCTTTGTGGTTGCCCGTCCGATGCGAAAGCAGACGATCATGAACGACACCGACCTTTGCTATCTGACCATCGCCGAAGCCGGCGCACGCCTACGGCGTAAAGAATTTTCCGCGGTCGAGTTGACGGATGCCTGTCTCGACCGCATCGACGCGCTGGACGGCAAGCTGCATAGCTTCATCACCGTCACCGCCGATCTCGCCCTGGAACAAGCGCGCCAAGCGGAAAAAGAACTACGCGCTGGAATCGATCGTGGCCCGTTGCACGGCATACCGATCGCGCTCAAAGATCTCTACGCGACCAAAAACATTCGAACGACTTGTCACTCGGCGGTGTTGGTAAATTGGCTTCCCGACCACGACGCCACAACGGTCACCAAGCTCCAAGAAGCTGGAACGATTCTGCTCGGCAAACTCGGCATGCACGAGTTTGCCTTCGGCGGCCCGTCGGTGGACGCGCCCTTCCCTGCCGTCAGAAATCCGTGGAACACGGCGCATATTCCCGGCGGCTCGAGTAGCGGCTCGGGCGCAGCGCTCGCCGCCGGTCTCTGTTATGGCGCCCTCGGCTCCGACACCGGCGGGTCGATCCGAACGCCGTCGTCCCATTGTGGGATCGTCGGCATCAAGCCGACCTACGGCCGGGTCAGCCGCTCCGGCGTCATCCCGCTTAGCTGGTCTCTCGATCACGCCGGACCCATGGCACGCAGCGTCGAAGACTCTGCGATCATGCTGCAAGCGATCGCTGGGCACGATCCGAAAGACTCGGCGTCGGCAAGTGTCACGGTGCCGAATTTTCAATCGGCAATGAAAGATGGCGGCAATGGCATCAAGGGCCTGCGCGTTGGCGTGCCGCGCAGAAATTGGTTCGATGAAAATTTAGGAATCGATCCGAAAACCGAAGCGGTCTTCAATCAAGCATTGAAAGTCCTCGAAAGCCTCGGCGCCATGGTCGTCGATCTCGACGGCAAGCCTTTTTCGCTCGCGCGCAAAGCCAATCAAACGATCTTAGTGTGCGAAGCTTACGCGTATCATGAGAAGACGATGCAAGAGACGCCGCTGATGTTCGGCAGTTCGGTCAGAAGAAGAATCCTCGAAGGCGCGTTTCTAAGTGCAGCGGACTACCTGACGGCGCAACGTGCTCGTGCAGTATTGAATAAACAGATCTGCGCGAACTTTGCCGAGGTCGACATCTTCGCCGTCCCCAGCGCCGCCCGCCCACCTGAATCCTTCGAAGGCATGGATCCCAACGAACAAAATCTGCGCCCGAGTTTCACCAATCCGTTTAATCTCAGCGGCCTGCCGGCGATCTCAGTGCCGTGCGGCTTCACCGAAGCACACTTGCCGGCGGGAATTCAATTCGTCGCGCCGGCTTTGCAAGAAGCGACCTGCTTTCGGGTTGCTTACGCTTACGAGCAGGCGACGGAGTGGCACAAACAACGGCCAGCGATTTCGTAGTGGCGCGATTCATCGCGCCCTATTTGCCAAACACCCGAAAATACATTTCCGCAAGTGCCGGCTCCATGGCGCGCGCCGCGGCGAGCTCACGCTGCATTGACGGTTCGAGGCGCATGCGAGCAGCGTCGGCAAATTTGAGCACTTCCATTTCATCGACCTTGGTCAATCGTCCGCCTTCAACCACGACCTCGCCGTTGATGATCACCGTGTCGACGTTGCTGCCGTTCTCGCAAAAGACGATCTGATTGACGACATCGTTGAGGGGCCGGTAAGCCGGCGTATCGCGCCGCAACAGAACGATATCGGCAAGTTTGCCAGCGGCAAGCTCGCCGGCGTCGAG
>CAYZJE010000263.1:0-5932 GCA_964478485.1 uncultured Syntrophobacter sp.
GTCCAAGAATTCCTCTCGCCAAGACGCAAAGACGCCAAGTCCGGAACAGAATTTTTTTCTAAAACCTTGGCGCCTTTGCGAGAGATATTCCGAGATTCGGTTGCGGCTCACCCCCCACCTTCGTGGTAAATCATTCATTCACCCCGTGGCAAGTTCGGCACTAACCGGCACCCCGGGCGCTTGATCTCGGTCCCGGCGAATCATCAGCGCCATGCCTGCCGCTAGTAAACCCATCACCGCGCCGCTCAAGAAGGCGTAATAGTATTCGCCAAAATGGCTGTAGATCCAGCCGGCGCCGAGGGCGGCGATGGCGCTGCCAATTTGGTGCGACACGAAAACCAAACCGAAAATCACGCCGACCCGGTCTTGGCCAAAATGTTTGGCGATGAGCGCGATGGTGGAAGGGCCGGTGGCGAACCAATCGAGACCGTACAAAACGGCAAAAACGAATAACCCCGAAGAGTCCGTCACATAGGGTAAAACGAAAAGCGACATACCGCGAAAAAAATACGCCGCCGACAATACCTTGCGGGCATCCATCCGATCGCAGAGCCAGCCGGCAAAGGTCGTACCGATAAAACTCGCCACGCCCATGATCCCGATCGCTGTGGCCGCCGTCACCTCCGGGATGCCTCGTTCGATCGCGTGGGGAATCATATGCGTGCCGACGAGACCATTCGAGGTCATGCCACAAATAAAAAAACTTCCGCTCAGTAGCCAGAACGTCGGCGTCTTCACCGCATCCGCGGCGGAAGCAAAAGAAAACGAGCGCGACGCAACGCTTCCCACGGCCGCCTGGCCTCCTTCGGTCCCGTCCGTGTACGGTTCGAGCCCAACCTCAGAAGGATAGTCGCGCAACCACAGCCAAATCGCTGGTAGCAGCAACAACGCCGTCCCGACAATTAACATCAGGGCTGGGCGCCAGCCCTGCGACACAATCAGCGCCATGAGAATCGGTAGAAATATAACCTGGCCGGTGGCGTTGGCATTGCTGAGTATTCCAAGCGCTAAGCCGCGCCGATCAATAAACCAGCGGCTCGCCACGCTCGCCGACAGCGATGGCGTAACTCCGGTCGCCATGCCGAGCACGACGCCCCAAAGCAGAATGAATTGCCAGAGCTCGCGGACGAATACTGTGCCGGTGACGCCGACGGCGATGGTGGCGAGAGAGCCGGCCACGACCCGTCGAGCGCCATAACGGTCGAGCAACCAACCGCCCACCGGCGCCATGAAACCATAAGTCAAAAGATTCAAGCTCGCCGCGGCAGAGATCGCCGTGCGGCCCCAACCGAATTCCGCCTCCAAGGGATGAATCAGCACAGACGGCGCAGAGCGCACCGCCGACGCCGCCAGATAGGCAAGAAAGCTGAGCGCGATAATGAACCAGCCGTAGTAGAAGGGAAACGCAAATACCACGCGCCGCGGCGTTGCACTCGGGGAAATCTCCGTCATCGTTTTTCTCTACCACAAAGACCCAGGATGCATAAGGGCGAGGAAAACTGTTGTTCTCTAGTTTAGCGCATCTGGTAGTTGCTTCGGCGCCAATTTCCACTTTCTTTAGTCGTCTAAGATTGATATGCACTGCAACAGTTCCTGGTCGGTTGGCGCGCAAGCTAGAAAGGGGTCTCAGCCATGGCACACCTTTCCACGACGGTCAAAAATTTTCCCTCGCTTCGGCTTTACGTAGCAGCCGCTCTAATCGCTTATGCAGTTCTTGGAGAGACAAATGTAATTCACGCCGCCTCGCCGACAACCCGCGTTGTGATCGGCTATCCAAGTCCAACCCCAAGAGTCGCTCCCCTTTGGATCGCCCAGGACTTGGACTTCTTCGGCAAGTACGGCCTCACGGCGCAAGTCGTCCTAGTCCGCAATAACCAAATGCTCGTCGCTGGCCTCGCCGCCGGCGACATCGACATCGGCTACACTGGCGGAACCACCGTGCTTGGCGCTGCGGCCGCCGGCGCAGAACTAAAAATGGTCGCCGGCTTCGTCAGCCGCGGCCGCGGCTTTCTCACCGTCCGGCCGGAGATTCGCAAACCGGTGGACTTGTCGGGAAAGCGCTTTGGCGTGCAAAGCATCGGCGGAACTTTGTGGATGTACGCCATGCTCACCCTCGAACAGCTCGGCTTGGAAACCGGCCGTGACCGGATTCAATTTTTAGTTGTCGGCGATCAAACAGTCATGATGCGCGCCTTGGAAGCCAACGTAATCGACGCTACGGTATTAACCACCCGCGCCTTCAGCCTCGCGCTCAAGCAAAAAGGCTTCAACGTGATGGCCGAGGTGCTGCCGGCGATGGCAGCGACGGGCATCGTCACGCGGAAAAGTTTGCTGGAAAAGAACTCTACAACCATCGAAAACGCCATGAAGGCGTTGATCGAAGCTGAATATTTTCTGCTTGCGCCCAGCGGCAAAGCGCAAACGATCAAAACCATCATGAGCCGGCTCAAACTCTCCGACCCGTCTCTCGCCGAAGAAGGCCACGCGGATGTTGTTAAAGAATTCGAAACCAAACCTTACCCGTCACTAGAAGGAATGAAGAACATGCAACGACTCTTGGCGATGCAAAACCCTAGGCTCGCCGATGTCAACGCGGCAAACCTGATCGACAGTTCGTTGCTCCAGAAGCTGGAGGGTGCCGGCTTTTTCGCGCAGCTCCAAGCTCGCTATCGGGAGTGAGCCGCCGACTCCACGCACCGTTGTAACACGAGAAATATCGCTCCACTTGAACTCGCTAAACCATGTATGATTAGTTTCGGACGACGCCACCACCGGTAGGGCCAACGGCTTGGCAAACAACGTAAAAGTCCTTCTAAGGTGTTTATGAAAACGCTTATCGTATGGTTACAACTGATTGCGCTTGGCCTAGTGATGATTTGGCCGCTAGAACACGCATCCGCCCAAGCCGACTTCTACAAAGGCAAAACCATCAAGGTCGTTCGCGGCGGCGGGCCCGGTGGTTCTGGAGAGTTCCAGACCAGAACTCTCGTGAAGTTTTTGGAAAAATATATTCCCGGCAAACCGCACCTGACGGTTGAATTTATCGAAGGTGCCGCCGGCAGAAAAGCCGCCAACGTCATCTACAGTTCTACCAAGCCCGACGGATTGACTATCGGATCGATCGGCGCGGGCTTGGTAGTGGGACCGATCCTGGGCCTCCCCGGCAGCGCCTATGATCTGGATAAGTTTATTTACCTCGGCTCGACCGACACCGGTGACCCGTACATCTTCTACACCAAAGGGGAGCTGGGGTTGGATTCGATCGCAAAACTGCAAGCCGCTCGCGGCATCAGGCTCGGCGCCCACGCGGTCGGCCATCCGGTTTATGTGACCGCGCGCTTCGTCGCCTATCTGCTTAATTTGAAAGAGCCGCGCTTCGTGACCGGCTTTACCGGCCCGGAAATTTACATCGCTCTCACACGCGGCGAGCTCGACGCGCACGCCACCGGGGCGGCGCGCTTTGTCATTGAGCAACCTGAATGGATCGAAAAGAAGCTGGTCAACTTCCATACCACGTATACGGTTCCCAAGGGCCGCTTTCATCCTAGCTTCGCACATGTGCCTGAACTGGGAACCTTCGCCAAGACGGAAATCGAACGCAAGCTGCTCGACATGTTCCGCGCCTTTCAATATCCGCGCTGGCCCTACATCTTCCCGCCGGGAACGCCCAAAGATCGTGTCCAGATCATCCGCGAAGCGATGCGCAAATCGTTCGCCGATCCGGAATTTCCCGGTGAGTTCAGAAAGCTCATGGGCGACGATCCGGCACCACTGAATGGTGAAGAACTAGAGCGCGTGATCAAAGAGTTGCCGCGCGAGAAAGAAGTCGTCCAGCTCTATCAAAAATTGGCCGGCGCAGATCCGTTCCCTGCGCGATGAAAGGGATCGAGGAGAAATAGCGGCTGCGGCTCGCGCCGCACTGGGCTATTCCGACCAATCTTTCTATTCGAGCTTTTGGTTTCCGCATGTCCTTTGCGGTGCCGTAGGGTGCGCTTGCGCACCGATCCGTTCTTTCTTCGTGCGCTTGCTTACTTCCCGGTAAACAAGAACGATGGTTATCACCGGATCACCCCCAATTCCGTGCATCCTGAGTAGCGCGCAGCGCGTACCCCTCGATACGCGACCTCAGAAGGTCGCTACTCGGGGAATCGGATTTACTACCGCCGAATATCCCGAGTAGGTTTCGCAGGAACCGTACCCTTCGATACGGCAGCACTGCACCCTGCCTACTCAGGGTACTCGGAGTTCAACACCCGAGTTCCCGAGTAGGCTCTGAAAGAGCCGTAGCGAGGGAGGGAAGGGCTCTACCCATACACCCACTACCCGTCGGTTTCACTCCGTTTTGTTTTGACAAAATAGCCGATTCGACTAGAATAACTCTCGAGGGCCCACGGATGAAAAATACCAACGTTAGCGCGGTCAAGGCAAAACGCGAGTTCTCCGAACTCTTGGGCCGCGTGGCAGTTGGTAAAGAAACTTTCACTATAACCCGTCACGGCAAACCGTTGGCCGTGCTCGCGCCAACGAGACCTGCCGAGGGTTTGCAAGGGCTTAAGGGTTGGCTGGAAAATGACGATCCGTTCTTCAGAGACATTCAACACATCGTTAGCGAGAGAAAAAAACGCAAAGTCCGCCGGGTTCGCCTGCCCAAATCCTAGCTGTGTACCTGCTAGACACCAACATCTTAAGCGAGCTGTTAAAGAAACGGCCAAGTCCACATCTCATCGAACGACTGGCAAAGACTACACGGTCAGTCCAATTTACTTCTTGTATTTGCGTCTTGGAGTTGCGCTATGGCAGTCAAAGGCGTCAGGACCACGAGTCTTTTTGGCAACGCATCCGATCGGAACTCCTCGCTCGAGTAACTGTTCTAGGCTTAAGTGAAACCGTGGCCGTTATCGCAGGCGATCTGCTGGCCAGATTAGAGCGGCGCGGAGAACAAATCGGTCTGCCAGACGTGCTCATTGCGGCCACCGCCCTAGAAGCCGGGTTTACTGTAGTCACCGCCAACACCCGGCACTTCCGAAGAATTCCCAACCTCAAAATCGAGAACTGGCTGGAGTAACTTTTTAGCTTTACGTCGGTTTAAGCATTATCGGATCGACAGGTAAACGCGCGGTCCCTCAACCCATCCTACGGGGCTCATCCTACCTGCTGGCCGTCGGTTGTTTTCCCCAAATCTTGCGCTACTATGCCGAACTGTGGCTCAACCAACTCATCGTTACGGCGTTCATCGCGGAGAAAATTTGGGAAAAACATCGAGTTAGACGGTACGAAGTCGACGAGGTGCTGGCGCACCGTCGGGCGATCCGTCTTAGGCACAAACAAGACCCCGTTAGAGTTGTCGTCATTGGACGAACGCAGGCGCGCCGATTGCTCAAGATCATTTTACAGTTTCAAGGCAAAGGACGCTATTTTTTGGTAACTGCAATGGATGTAAATGCTAAAGAAAGAACATGGTATGAGAAAAAAATTGCGGGCCATTCCTAAATTCGATTCCTGGGAACAGGAGGATGAGTTCTGGTCCAACCATAGCTTGGTCGACCTCGACCTTGTCGAAGACTCGACCCCGTTGATAATTGAAAGGGGCGCGCTACGTCACTTAAAAACAATTGAAGTGGCCAATCCCGCGTCGATCCGACCATGGAAACGAAAGACGGCATAAAGATCACTCCCAAGGGTTTGTTTCTCCCGACCAAATATTTCCGCCATATGGCCGAGCGGCTGGAAGTCATCGTTACCGCCGCTGAAATCCTTATCCGTTCATCGGCAAAACACACCAACCAGGATAAACGTCGGCGGAAGCGCCAAAAGGACCGGCGAACAAAAACGCCGGCCGTTGTTTAGCGTCTACTTCTTCGGCGTGTAGCCGGGACGCAGCATAGCGCAATCGACGAATTTTCGTTCACGTCAACCCGTCCGACATTGATCC